>JBEIFV010000099.1:0-21962 GCA_040382235.1 Burkholderiales bacterium | reverse complement strand
GTTATCGCGCAGTGGGGGGGCGCGTGGGGGGCGCACGCGAGGGGCCGGGGGCGGCGCGCGCTGGATCTGGGGCCGGCGCTTGCGCGCGGCCTGGCCGCGGCGCGGGCGGGCAAGGTGTGCGTGATCGATGCGCGCGTCGCACCGGGCTACGATGCCAATATGAGCGGCGCGCCGGCACCTTCGCTGCACAAGCGCTGACGCGCGATCCACTATAACGAACGGAACATCCCTTGATCGAAGTTTCCTGCTTTTACAGCCTCTCCTCTCCCTGGGCCTACTTCGCCGGGCCGCGCATGGTCGACATCGCCCGCCGCCACCATGCGAAGCTGATCCTCAAGCCCTACGACTTCCAGGCGGTGGTCACGCAGACTGGCGGGGTGCCGCTGCGCACCCGCCCGCCGGCGCGGCGCACCTACCACGCGCTGGAATTGGACCGCTGGCGCAAATACCTCGGCATGCCGATGAACCTGCAACCCAGGTACTACCCGGAACTGGTGACCGATCCGGACTGGAACAAGCGCCCGGGCTGGATGGTGATCGCCGCCCAATCGCAAGGACTCGATGCGGCGCGGCTGTCGCATGCCCTGCTGCGCGCGCTGTGGGCCGAGGAGCGCGACACCGCGCAGCCTGAAGTGCGCATCGCAGTAGCCAACGAGAACGGCCTGGACGGCACGGCGCTGCACGCTGCGGAAGCCTCGCCCACCGTGCTGGCGCTCTACAAGCAATACAGTGACGAGGCGGTGGCGCAGGGGATTTTCGGCGCACCGATCTTCGTGCTGGACGGCGAGCGCTTCTGGGGCCAGGACCGGCTGGACTTTCTGGACCGCGCGCTGGATGCAAAGCGCATGCGCGAAGGGCTTTAGCGCCGGCGCTTCAACCACTCAGAGAAAGCGCTGCGCCAGGTAGGGCGCCGGATCGACAAAGGGCTTCTCTCCGCTGATCAACTCGGCCAGCAACCTTCCGGTCACCGGCCCCAAGGTGAAGCCCTGGTGGGCATGGCCGAAGTTGAACCACAGTCCGGGATGGCGCGGCGCCGCGCCGAGCACGGGCAACATGTCAGCGGTGCAGGGCCGCGACCCCAGCCAGGGCTCGGTCTCGACCGGCTGGCCCAGCGCCACGATCTCTCGTGCGGACTTCTCGGCGCGCGCGAGTTGTACTGGCGTGGCGGGCGCATCCTGGTGCGCGAACTCGGCACCGGTGGTGATGCGCAGGCCGTGCGCCATCGGCGCCAGCAGCGCGCCGCGTTCGACATCGAGCATGGGCATGCTCGGCATGGCTTCGCCGGCGTAGTGGCGGTGATAGCCGCGCTTGACGAAGAGCGGCAGGCGGTAACCCAGGCGCTTGGCTAGCGTATCGGCCCATGGGCCCAGGGCGATGACGACATGCGCGGCACGCACCGGCGTGCGAGGCCCCCCGGCCGCGCCGGTATCGACCGCCCATCCCGCGCCGTCGGTGCGCAGGGTCATCGCGTCACCGATGGCAAATTGCCCGCCACGCTCGAGGAACAGGCGCGCGTAACGTGCCACGAGTTCGCCCGGGTCCTGCACGCTCCAGGGCTCCTGCCAATGCACGGCCCCGGCCATGGGTTTCTTCAGGACCGGCTGCGCAGCAGCCAACGCGGCACCGTCGAGCACGGCGCAGGCGAGGCCGTGTTCGCGCGCCACCGCCGTCGCTTGCGCGGCCGCGGTGTCGAACGCCGGGCCGGAGCGATACGCCTGCAGCCAACCGGTCTTGCGGATCAGGTCGTCGGCGCCCGCCGGGCCGATCCACGCGGCATGCTCGGTCAGGCAGTGCGTAATCAGCCGGCTGTAGGCGGCCACAACGCCTGCATAGCGCCGCGGCGCGCTTGACGCCCAGTACCTGAACAGCTGCGGCGCCACACCCCACAGCGCGCCCGCGTGGTAGTGAGCGTCGTTGCTGATGCCGGTGGCGATACGCGCCAACATGGCGACGTCGCGCGGAAACGCGTACGGCCGCACCGCCTCGCGTTGGATGATGCCGGCGTTGCCATAGGAGGTTTCGCGGCCCGGCTCGGTGCGGTCCACGAGAATGACGCTGTGACCACGCTGTTTCAGGGCCAGCGCTGTGCCGACGCCGACCATGCCGGCGCCCAGAACGATGATTTCCATAGGTACCTTCAAGCAGCCTGCAGGAACGCCTGCTGCCGTTTGGCGATCAGACGGCCCAGGTGCGCAACGCGCGAATCAACCTGCGCGTCGCCTTTCTTGGCGGCCAGGAACTCCGGGTGGCCGAAGCCCTTCAGGAGGTCCTGGTAGGCCAGGTGCAGCCCGGCGTCGAAGGCGCGCTCGCGCCCTTCGGCGTCGCGGGCCGGATGCGCCGGGTACAGCGTGAGGCAGGGCAGCATGCCCGCCGGCACCGGGATGTTGGCGTCATGCACACGCGCGCGCCGCATGATGGACGGCAGCAGGTGGGTGTGCGGACCGTCGGGTGAGACACCACCAGGCGCCGGGATCAGATTGGTGATCTCCACCCGCGCCAGGCGCGAAACGATGACTCGTGCCGGGCTGGCTGCAACGATTGCCGCGTTGAGCGCGGGATCATCGCTCCAGCGCCGCCCGCAGGCGGCACGCAACACAGAGAGCAACGCGGCGTCGCCCGTGCGCACCATGAAATCCGCAGTGCGCAAACCCAGGCCCAGGTCGAAAAGAATGTCGCCGCGCGCTTCCGGAAGAATGGATTCGCTATCGACCCCGAGTTCGGTGACACAGGTGCGAGCGGACATGCAAGCCTCTTCTACCGGCAGGCAGAACACCACGCCGTGGTTCCACAGCCGCGGATTGGCGCTCGGTGTTTCGTACGCCAGTGGAACGACCCCATCCCGTGCGTGAGCGCGCATGGCGCCGCCACCGGTGATCGCCGTGTATGCATCCGGCTGCAGGGTAGGCCCGTGATGGTGAAACTCGGCCAGCACGCCCAGTTCGCCCACGCTCCAGCTGGAGGTGGGGTCGACGAGATGGCGCACCAGCAGCGGTCCAAAAGATGGCATGGCAGTCACTCCGGACAGGGTTTCGAGATCATGCCGCGCATGGACGCGCGGCACAAGCCTTCAATCCAGTTGCGCGGGATTATCCTTCGGCTTGCCACCGGCGAATTGCGCCACCGCCACGCCGGCCAGAGTGATGGCCGCGCCCAGTATTTTGACGGCACCGAAACGCTCGTCGGTGAACATCCACGCCACCACACCGGCCACCGGCGGCATGAGGTATTGCAGGGGTGCGGTGCGACCGACGCCGCGCGCCGCGTTGACCCAGGCCCACAGCAGCCAGCCGATGAAGGCCGACACCACGATGGACCACGCCAGCCCCGCCCAACCCAGCGGCGACAGCAGGCCCCAGGGCGCATTGAAGCCTGCCGGCAGGGCAATCACCAGCATGGGCAGGCCACCCAGGAGCGTGGCATAGGCCATGACCACCACCGCACCATGCTTTTCCACATGCGGCTTGGCGACCACCGTGTAGTAGGAAAACACCGACGCCGCCAACAGCAGGAACAGGTCGCCGCCGGTGGCGCGCCAGTGACCGCCAAGCAGCTTGTCGGAGAGGAACACCAGCACACCGATGAGTGCAATGCCCACGCCCGCGACCTGCCATCGCTGCAGGTGCTCGACCCCCGTCACCCGCAGGATGATGAGTGTGAAGATCGGGCCACAGGCGAGGATCAGAGAACTGGAAAACGCGGTGGACCAGTGAATGCCCCAGGTGACCATGCCGATATGCAACACATGCCCGAGAAAACCCACCCAGGCCAGGCCCAGCAGGTCGCGTCGCGTGAGAAGCGGCCAGTGCGCGCCGAAGCGCCAAAACAGCAGGAGCATTGCGCACAGCGGCATGACAGCGTAGCGCGCCACCAGGAAGCCAGGGGGCGAAAGCGTGGCGAAGTAGTACTTCTGCAGCGAGAAGTTGCAGCCCCACACCACGATGACGAACACGCCGACAGCCAGCGAGATCGCGTCGCGTCGCGCGAGTGCTTCGGCCTGTGCGGTGCTCAACGCGCGCCGGCCGCTTCGAGCATTTTCACCATGGCGGTGTAGCCCCGGCCGCGCGCCAGCCCCAAGGGCCGGGTGCCATTGCGGTCGGCCAGGTTGAGATCGGCGCGGGCGTCGATCAGGTGCTTGAGGGTGGCCTGGTGATTGGCGCCGCCATCGCCCAGCACGATGGCCTCGATGACGGCGGTCCAGCCGAGGTTGTTAACGTGATTGAGCGGCGCCCCGGCGCGGATGAGCTCGCGCACCACCTCGGCATGCCCCAGGTGCGCGGCGGCAATGAGGGCCGTGCCGTCGTAGCGGCTGGTGATGTTAGTGGCCTTGCAGCCAATTTCCAGCGCCGCCTTGAGGGTGGGCAGATCGTTGGCTACCGAAGCAATGGTGACGATGTCGTAGCGGTCGTTTTCCAGCGCGTTGGGATCGGCGCCGGCCGCCACCAGGGCACGCATGGCGGCGGTTTGCGAGCGGTAAGCTGCCACCTGCAGCGGGGTGCGCTTGTAGTCGTCGCGCGCAGTCACGCTGCCGCCGGCGGTTATCGCACGCTTGATAGCCTCCACCTCGCCCTTGGCGGCGGCGGCGAAGAGGCCGTTGTAGGCGCGTTCTTCAGCCGCGCTTGGCGGCACTTGCGAAATGCCGGGCAGGCTTGCCAGGCACAGCAAAAACGTAACCAGTATTTTCAACATGGAGCGGCTCACGGTGAGGAAATAGGTGCGCTGAAAAGGCATGGCGCAGAAGTAGGACACGAGTCGTGCTTATTGATTGTTACCAAGAACATGACAGCCTCGCCAGAGGCACGTTTTTGTCAAGAATCATGCGATTCTCAATAAAGTGCACCTGATTGTTGCACTGCCCTGCCGGTTGCGCTTGCCACATGGGCTTCCACACCCAAGCCCAGCGCGACGCTGCCAAACAGGTCCTGCTCGACCATCCGCGCCCTGGGTACTTCCTGGCAGCACAAGTCGCGAACAAACGGGATGGCGGTAGTGCCACCGGTGAGGAGCAATGTCTGGATCTCATCCGCACGCACGCCCGCAGCGGCGATGCACTTGCGGATGCTGTTGCGGATGCTCTGGCAGAGATCGACGGACACGGTTTCGAGATCCTCAGGCAGCAGGTCGATCGCAAGCGGCGGGTCGATGTAGTCGGGGGCGAGCTTCGCGCCTGAATGCCGGGCGAGATCAATCTTGGCTTTTTCAACATCCGTGGCGAGCCGGTGCCCGGTGCGCTGCCTGGCGAGATTAAGGAGCCGCCGGAGCATCTCGGGCTGCTGCGCGTCCTGGTTCAGGTCGGCAATGAAGTTGAGGGAGCTGCGTGTGTAGAGCATCTGGATGCGATGCCAGGTGGCGAGATCCACAAACGGGCCGTTCGGCATGAAAAGCTCGGGACGTCTTTGCATGCGGGTACGGTACCCGAAGTGAGGCATCACCTTGGTGAGGCTCAAGACCCTGTCGAAGTCAGTACCGCCGACATGCACGCCGGTGTTGGCGAGGATGTCCTTTGATCGGTCGTCATCCAGATGCCGGGAGGGTGATAGCCGGATGATCGAGAAGTCCGCCGTGCCGCCGCCGATATCGGCCACCAGCGCCAGTTCCTCGGTGTTCAAACCGGTTTCGTAGTTGAGCGCTGCCGCGATGGGCTCGAACTGGAAGTGGATGTCGGTAAGGCCGCAGGCCTGCGCCACCTCGGCCAACTGCCGCTGCGCCATGGCGTCACGTTCCGGCGAGTCATCCACGAAGAACACCGGCCGGCCGATGACGGCGGCGCGGATCTCGGTGCCGAGCTCTTCCTCGGCGCACTTTTTGAGATGGCCGAAAAAGAGCTCGAGAATATTCTTGAACTCGACCTGCCCGTTGTGCAGCTCGGTGCGCGACTCATAGAGTGACGAGCCGAGAATGCTCTTGAGCGAGCGCAACAGGCGGCCTTCCGTGCCGCTGATGTAGGCGTCGACGGCCGGCTTGCCAAACAGGAAGGCGCCGGTTTCCGCTTCGGCGAAGATGGCGCTCGGTATGGTGGTCTGGCCGGGCAGCAGCTCGACTAGTTTCGGACCGGTGGGCGTGTAGTAACTGACTGCGGAATTGGAGGTGCCGAAATCGATGCCAACGATGTTTCTGGTCATTGGCTTATCCGTAGCGCTTGATTGGGCCTGCGGGCATGTCCGCAAGGCGTTTTGCGGAGGATGACAATCCGCCGAGCACCGCATCTAGCACTTGTTGCGGAAACGCCTTTGGCAGCCCCTGTTGCACACGGGCGATGACGCCGGGAGTGGCGGCAAGGACTTCTTCGACAATCGGTTCCGCCGATTCACCGAGGCCGCACTGCGCAGCCATGGCGTTGAAATGGCGGCGCTGAATGTCCTTGAGGTGGTAGTGCTTGTTTTGCCCGCGCACTGCCATGGCGAGGCGTGCGTTATGCCAGGAGACCTGGTTCGCGCCATCGCCAACGACCGGCCAGAGCGAGAGAACGTCGTAGAGCGGGGTGAGCTGGAAGCGCCCGCCTGCCAGGATACGCAGGCTGAAGTTCTTTGCATGGCCGTCGGTGGCGGCCAGCATCCAGAACAGGAGTTGCGCCTCGAACAAGGTGGCCAAGTCCTGCTCGCGGTTGACCGAGGCACGCAAGATCCTGGCGATTTCCGCCATGCCCGGCCCGCCGTCGCGCTCGTATTTGCGGGACGAGGGTGTGGCATACACCTGGCAAAAATCCTCCTGCACCAGGCGCAGCCAGTGCACGCCACTGGAATGGCGCTGGCGATCGAAGCGTTCGACGATGAGCGCCTTTTGGCGGCCGAACTGGCCGATCTCGCACGCGGCGACCGGCAGGCCATAGGCGCGCAGGATGGCCGCGCACAACCACTCGTTTTCCACCGAGGCGGACATGTCCACCTGCATGCCGCCGACCAAGCTCAGCGGCAGCTTGAAGATGTGGGTGGTAGGCGTGGCTCCCAGGGGCCGGCACCACCGGCCCTGGTGCCACAGCAAGGCGGTTTTCTCCTGAGCTCCGGCAATCGAAATGCGAAAGTCCGGTGCCGGCGCGCCAAAGGCGGGCTGCGCCACCGCGTCCACCAACGCCCGCTCGACCTCGCCCTCGGAAAGCGACCGAGCCTCGATGGTAGTGGTGTCTTGCGGCGCCTCGTCCATGCCGAGCAACTGCACGGCGCCAACACAATCGCGCCCGATGGCGGCGAGCAGGTCAAACGCCTCGCGGGTGGGTGTGTGGAACTGGTCCTGCAGGCGCTTGCGGATGACGTCCGCGTCCGGCAGCAGATTGTCGAAATACGCCGCCACCGCCGCACCCCGCACGGGCGCCTGGTCCAGCCCGAATGGCAGCGACAAGGACAACGGCCGCCCTTCGCCGGCCGCCATCCACGACGCGTCGTAGCGCAATTCCATGTCGCCCCGCGCCGGGATGTGCCACTCCCCGACCCGCCGGCCGTTGACCCACAGCGCCAACGCGCGCGCGCGCGACCGTCGACCCATGGCCTACCACTCGGCCTGGTTGGTGGCCGGCTCGACAGGTCTATCCTGGATGGCCACTTCCAGCCCGAGCAGGGCACAGAGTTCCAGCAAACGCTCGACCGTGAGGCTGCCGGGCGCAGCCTCGATTTCCGAAAGGCGGTTCTGGCTGATGGAGAGCTTGGCTGCGAGCGCACTTTGCGACAGCCCGGCCGCGCGGCGACGTGCGGTGAGGATTTGGCCTAGCTGGGGGGCGTGGGTGAGGGATTGGCGCATGGGAGACTCATCGGCTAAGTCGATAAATTAATTATATCGTTATTAACGATAAAATGAGAATAGCGTCTATACCGATGTAGAGTAACTCTGTAGCAGTATGGTGCTAGCGAACAGACCGGCTTATGCTCTGCCAAATGCCAACTCAGCCACCAGAAACCAACGTCACGGAGTGTCGTGCCGCGCTAATCCGCGATGGTGGCGGTCAAGCTGTGCTTATCCCGCGCGGTTTCGAGATGAATGGCTCAGAGGTGCTGATACGCAAGGAAGGCGAACGATTGATTGTCACGCCCGTTCGCAAAAACCGACTGCTGGATTTGCTAGCCACTTGGGAGCCGCTGGCTAAGGGCTTGCCCGAAGTATTGGACAGCGAGCACCAGATACGAGACGCGCTGTGATGGGCTACGCGACTACTGTCCACTATTGCAATTTCCGACACGAACGCCCGCACGACACGACATTGATGCCCCACAATGCGCGCAGGCTTTGGAAGATTCCGGACATGGTTGTAGAACCTTGGTTGACGACGCCGACCTACGCGAAATTCGCCAGCCGTTAAAACGCCGCAACATGCTTTGTTGAAGTAGATTCGCCAACCGCTTCAGGTCACATATTGTTCAACAGACTCGCAAAACACAAAGAATCCGCCAAAAATGCTGACTGCACACACACTTGAGGACGAGCGGCTAAACGCCGAAGACTGCAGTGTGTTGATTGCAACATATCAATACAGGTTTGTCATCGTCGCGAGGGTTCTTCTCGCCCATGCCTTCGTACCAGGCAATCCACAGCGATCGTGCCGCCTGGCGTACAGTCTTTGTACCCGGTGAGGGAGCGGGTCATCTCGGCTTGTACGTGGCTCGATGGTGGCACTTGGTAATGCACCTTTTCCCGATGCTGTCTGCTGCTGACGATCTGCATCGGGTCGGCGTGCATACGGTACGTGTCGCTTCGATGCGCGCCAGGCCCAAGGGTACAGCGATGTCTGCCAGCCGCACAGACCTACATGCGTGAGCTTTTTATCGAAGTTGTGGATGGCTTCGTCCGTCACAACCGACAAACCATCCACATGGCGCGTCGTCGCACGGAGCTTTGGGATGCCTCGCTTGCGAATCACCGAAGAACGCACCGCGTCAAGGTTCAGTTTCTCGCCTTCGATTCTGGCCGTGGCAAGCATCTCGCCGACCTAGATATCATGGACGATCCGGGTGGCCATCGAGCCCGAGTGCTTGGGCGAGGCTCACCACGGTGCCCTGCGCCAGGCGTGTGCGGCCAAAGGGTTCGGCCAAGGCTTGGCCGCGAAATGTGAAGTCTAGTCAGCGCGGTTGAGCCCAGACGAATTTAGGGGTTCAAACCCCCATAAACCGCATATTGCGCCAAATACAGCTCACAAATTAACCATTAGTGAGCCGCATTTCCCAGCTTTACGGCTCAAACGTCGATATTCAACGCCCGCAACGCATTGCTCTCGATGAACGCCCGTCGCGGCTCCACATCGTCACCCATCAACGTGGTGAAAATACCGTCGGCGGCGATCGCGTCCTCGATCTGCACACGCAGCAGGCGGCGCACAGTCGGGTCCATGGTGGTTTCCCACAGCTGCATGGGGTTCATTTCACCCAGGCCCTTGTAGCGCTGGCGGCTCATGTTGCGCTCCGCATCGGCTAGCAGCCAGTGCACCGCGGCGCGGAAATCGGCTACCGCGTGTGAGCGGGCTTTTTCGCCTTCACCGCGCTTGATCACGGCGCCGGCGCCGACCAAGTCTTTCACCTTGAGGGAAGTGGTGCGGATCTGCGCGTAGTCGGCGCCGTGCACGAAATCCGGGTCGATGGTGCTGTTCTTCCAGTTGCCGTGCTTGCTGCGTTTGACCTTGAGTACCCAGTTTTCGATACGGTCGTCGTATTCGGGAATCACTGTCACTGATTTGTCGGTGATGGTTCCCAACAATCGGTCGGCGGATTGGCGGGTACTTGCTTCGTCGGTCAGGTCGACTTCGGCGCCGTCCATCATGGCCTTCAATGCGGCGGCATCGATGAAATGCACCAGGCGGTCGACCACGGCTTGCGAAAGCAGGAAATCGCGTGCCAGTTCTTCCAGCGCATCGCCATTGATCGGCGTTGCGTCCGCGGCCGGGAGCAGTTCGGCACCCAGGAGCGCGGTGCGCAGCATGTACTGGTTGAGTTCGTGATCGTCTTTCAGATAGCGCTCGTCCTTGCCGGCCTTGACCTTGTAAAGCGGCGGCTGGGCGATGTAGATGTAGCCGCGCTCGATGAGCTCGGGCATCTGGCGGTAGAAGAAGGTGAGCAGCAGTGTGCGGATGTGCGCGCCGTCGACGTCCGCATCGGTCATGATGATGATGCGGTGGTAGCGCAGCTTGTCGACGTTGTATTCCTCCTTGCCGATGCCGGTGCCCATCACCGTGATGAGCGTCACCACCTCCTGGCTGGAGAGCATCTTGTCGAAGCGCGCCTTCTCGACGTTGAGAATCTTGCCTTTCAACGGCAGGATCGCCTGGAACTTGCGATCGCGACCCTGCTTGGCGGAGCCGCCGGCGGAGTCGCCCTCGACGATGTACAGCTCACACAAGGCGGGGTCCTTCTCCTGGCAGTCGGCCAGCTTGCCGGGCAGGCCCATGCCATCGAGCACACCCTTGCGGCGGGTCATCTCGCGGGCCTTGCGGGCGGCTTCACGCGCACGCGCGGCTTCTACGATCTTGCCGACGATGATCTTGGCGTCGACCGGGCGTTCCTGCAGGTAGTCGGCCAGCGCCTTGGCCACGATTTCTTCCACCGGCATGCGGACTTCGGAAGAGACCAGCTTGTCCTTGGTTTGCGAGCTGAACTTGGGCTCCGGTACTTTCACTGACAGTATGCAGGTCAAGCCTTCGCGCATGTCGTCGCCGGTGGTTTCGACTTTCTGCTTCTTGGCGATCTCGGTTTCTTCGATGTACTTGTTTATCACCCGCGTCATCGCGGCACGCAGGCCGGTCAGGTGGGTACCGCCGTCGCGTTGCGGAATGTTATTGGTGAAACACAGCACCTGCTCGTTGTAGCCATCGTTCCACTGCATTGCGACTTCGACACCGATCATCAGGCCGGCGACACCATGGCCGGGATCGGCCTGCTTCTCCGCGCTGACATAGAAGATGTTCGGATGCAGCACGCTCTTGGTGCGATTGACATACTCGACGAAACCCTTGACACCGCCGGTGAAGGCGAAATCCTCTTCCTTGGCAGAGCGCTGGTCGGTCAGCTTGATGCGCACACCGTTATTGAGGAACGAGAGTTCACGAATCCGCTTGGACAATATCTCGTAGTGAAAATCGATGTTGTCGAAAATCTCGTCGTCAGCCAGGAAATGCACTTCCGTACCGCGCTTCTCGGTCGTGCCGGTCAGCTTGATGGGCGAAGTCATCACCTTGGAGCCCGCTGGATGGCCGTTGACAACGCCCTCGGGCATCACGCTTTCAACCAGTTCGCGATTCTGCGGAATACCGCGGTGAAATTCCATGAAGTGTGCCTTGCCGTCACGCTTGACTGTCAGGCGCAACCACTTCGAAAGACCGTTGACACAGGAAACGCCGACGCCATGCAGGCCACCAGACACCTTGTAGCTGTTCTGGTCGAACTTGCCGCCCGCATGCAGTTCGGTCATCACAATTTCAGCCGCACTGCGCTTGGGTTCGTGCTTGTCGTCCCACTTGATGCCGGTCGGAACGCCACGACCGTTATCGGTCACCGAGATCGAGTTGTCGGTATGGATGGTTACGTGTATCTCTGTGCAATAACCCGCCAGCGCTTCATCGATGGAATTGTCCAGCACTTCAAAAACCAGATGATGGAGACCGGTGCCGTCGCTGGTATCCCCAATGTACATTCCGGGCCTTTTCCGTACCGCTTCAAGGCCTTCGAGTATCTGGATCGAAGAGGCACCGTAGGCGCTTTCTGCGGATTTGGCGGAATCGTCGTTTGCGGGTTGTTGCGGCTCGGTCATGCGGTATTCCTGAAGATTTCCAATAGTCTCTTGAGCGCCTGGGTGCATCTGCGGGCGCGCGCCTGCCGCCCTTGGCGTTGCTGGCCTGGCGTCAAATCCGCATCGGCATGACTACGTACTTGAATTCGCTGTTGTCGGCTGTGGTGAACAAGGCACTTGAGTTGGCATCGCCCAGCGAAATGAAAATGGTTTCGCTCTTTATATGCGTGAGCACGTCGAGAAGATAGGTGACGTTGAACCCTATATCGATGATCTCGCCGTGATAATCGATTTCCGCTTCTTCCTCCGCTTCTTCCTGGTCAGTATTTGTACAACTGATCTTCAGGCTTCCTTCACCAATCACACAACGCACGCCCTTGAACTTTTCATTGGTCAGGATCGCCGCTCGCTGCAGGCATCCAATCAGCTCTTCGCGGGCAATGCCGAAGGTATTTTTGTAACCGGATGGAATCACCCTTTGATAATCGGGAAACTTGCCTTCGACCAACTTCGACACTAGTTCGACATTGCCGAACTGGAACCGTACCTGGGTTGAAGCGATATCCACGCGAATCGGCTCATCGCTGTCTTCGAGCAGGCGCTCCAACTCAAGGACGGTCTTGCGCGGAATGATCACTTCCTGGCGCTCAACATCACTATCGATAGCCAGCACCGCAAACGCCAGGCGATGACCATCGGTGGCCACCACTTTGACCTGTCCTTTTTCGATGATCAGCAGCAAGCCGTTGAGGTAATAACGGATGTCTTGCTGTGCCATGGCGTATTGCACCAGAGCGATCAGGGCCTTGAGGGCTTTCTGGTTCACCGAAAAACTCGTCTTGAAGTCCGGCGCCTGCGACACTGTCGGAAAGTCCTCCGCTGCCAGTGTTTGCAGGGAAAATCTCGACTTGCCGGCCTTGATGTTGAGCTTCTTGTTGTTGAGGTCCAGTGACACTTGGGCGTTGCCAGGCAACGCGCGAAGGATATCGAGTAGCTTGCGTGCGGCCACGGTGGTGGCCACGTCCTGTCCGCTTTCACATGCGGCCTTGGTAGATATCTGTACTTCGATATCGGTGGCAAGAAAACTCAGTTCATTGCCGGTCTTGGTGACCAAGAGGTTGGAAAGGATCGGCAATGTGTGACGACGTTCGACAATCCCGCTTACGGTTTGAATCGGTTTTAGAAGTGCATCGCGTTCAGCGGTCACCAGATGCATGATGGGTTGCCTTTCGTACCTTGACAGTTATGGTTCTATATAAAACTAATAACAACTAATAAGCCCTGTGGAAAACGTGACAAGTTTGAATGTTCATAGAAATCAGCGCACTGGCGCCGGAAAGAGCGCGTCAGGCTTGTGGACAAAGTAATCGTCGAATGTGGATAAGTATTCAAGACCTTCATTCGCCGATGCTTGTCCTGAAATCATCAACAGCTTTTCCACAGCTTGGCCAGGTTCTTTCCAAGCATGGGGTCAGCCTTTGATGATCTGGTCCAACACGTGCAATTCATGATTGAGTTGATTGTCGGTTTTTCGAGCTTCGGTGATCTTGCGCACTGCGTGCAGCACGGTTGTATGGTCGCGGCCGCCGAAAGATGCGCCGATCTCGGGCAGCGACAGCGAGGTAAGTTCTTTTGTGAAGTACATAGCAATCTGCCTGGGCTTGACCAGATCGGCAGTGCGTTTTTTCGAGAACAGCTCGGGCACCTTGACGCGATAAAAATCAGCGACAGTCTTCTGGATATTTTCGATTGAAATAGCGCGGTTCTGGACACGCAAGAGATCCCGAAGCGCGTCGCGCGCGATCTCGAGGGTGATCTCGAGTGCATGAAATTTTGAATAAGCGATCAGCTTGCGCAGCGCTCCTTCGAGTTCACGCACGTTCGAGCGAAGATGTTTGGCGATGAAAAAAGCGACGTTTTCGTCCAGGTGAATTCCCTGCGTCTCAGCCTTCTTCAGCAGGATCGCTACCCGCATCTCCAGTTCGGGCGGCTCGATGGCAACGGTAAGGCCCCAGCCGAAGCGCGAGATCAGCCGATCTTCTACGCCAGCAATTTCACGTGGATACGTGTCACAGGTGATGATCACCTGTTTGTGCGCCTCTATAAGAGCGTTGAATGCATAGAAGAACTCTTCCTGGGTGCGGTTCTTGTTGTTGAAGAACTGTATATCGTCGACGATCAAGAGATCAAGCGAGTGGTAATAGCGCTTGAACTCGTCGAAGGCCTTCTTCTGATACGCCCGCACGACATCGGTGACGTACTGTTCCGCATGGATGTAGCGTACCCGCGCCTCAGGCTGGCGAGCAAGCAACTGGTTGCCAATGGCTTGCACCAGATGAGTCTTGCCCAGACCCACACCGCCGTAAAGGAACAAAGGATTGTACGAAGTACCGGGGTTGTCGGCGACCTGAATGGCGGCGGCGCGCGCGAGCTGATTGGCCTTGCCGGTAACGAAGGAGTCGAAGCTGTGCTCCCGGTTAAGTCGCGTTTTGGAATAAGTGGTGCCGGATTCGCCCACGGGAGCGGGCGCAGGCGCTGCTGCGCGGGCCTCAGGCACAGGGTGCCTGCCGGCAGGCCCTGAGGTTTCAACCGTGGCGGGGCAGGTGACAAGGATGCGAACGCTTGCGCCCCAGAAATCGCTGGCAAGCGATTCGAGCTTGCCAAGATAACGTTCGCGCACCCATTGCTGAACGAAACGATTGGGTGCAAGCAATTCGATTTGAGCGGGCGTACCGCTATCAGCCATGCTTTCGTTGTTGAGCCTGAGAGGCTTGATCCAGGTATCGAACTGTTGCACCGGAAGTTCCTGTCCGAACAGGTCAGCGCAACGCGACCAGAAGGCGGCGGGTGAGCCGGTCACCTCGACACCAGTTTCAGAATCCGTGGGTGCTGCGATAGGCATGGATACAGGCTGCCAGCGCATCGGCCGGCTACTTTTCTGGTTGTATGGAGCAGGCCGGGCCCGTTTTGCAGCAGCAACAATGATGGGATGGATGCTGATACGACAAGCTCGATTTTACCTGCTTTCCTTTCAAGTTATCCACAGGCAAGGACTGATCAGCTCCTTGACCGGACGAGCGAAATTATTGTTTAATAACAGGTTTTACGCAAAAACTCGGCTTGAAGCCGATCTGGAGAAATCATGAAACGTACATATCAACCATCGGTGGTGAGGCGCAAGCGTACCCACGGTTTTCTGGTTCGCATGAGAAGCAAGGGCGGTCGGGCGGTGATTCGTGCGCGCCGCGCCAAGGGCCGCAAGCGCCTGGCGGTTTGAGTTTTGCCGGGTGAAGCAAGCTGCAGCCGTGCCGGCGTTAGCCGGCGCGGATTTCGCTGCGATTCTCAAGAGTCCGAAACGCAGGCGTGGCCGGCATTTTTCCTTGTTCTGGCGCCGCAGTGGCAAGTCTCGTCTAGGCACGGTGGTGTCGCGAAAGCTGGCCGGTAGCGCGGTGCGACGCAATCTTGTAAAGCGCCACGCGAGAGCCATGTTTCAAGCCTGGTGTGCAAGGCAGGGCAGCTTTAGTGGCGTCGACGTGGTCATCCGCGTAACGGCCGACATCCGCGGTTTGTCTCGCGAGGCGGAGTTCTCCGAGCTATCGTTGCTGTTCAATAGCTTGGTACCAACCTGCGCGGAGGCTGGAAATTGAAACGATTGCTGCTTGGATTGCTGGTGTTTTATCGCTACGCAGTCAGCCCGATGATGGGCCGCCATTGCAGGTTCGAGCCGAGCTGCTCCGAATATGCTTCCGAGGCGATCACAGAGCATGGCGCAACGCGTGGCGCTTGGCTCTCGGCGCGGCGGGTATGTCGTTGCCATCCCTGGCACGCCGGCGGCTTTGATCCGGTACCGCAAAAGCGGGCCTGAAGCGCTTGTTTGATTGCCGCCAGAACCTTCGATGCGCGGCATAACCGACTTGAAACGAGTTCCATGGACACCCGTCGCCTGATCCTGTTTTTCATCTTTTCCTTTTCCCTGGTCATGTTGTGGGACGCCTGGCAAAAGCAACAGATCAAAGCCAAACCCGCGCCGACGACCCAACAGGGTTCGAGGGATGCCGGGGTGCCGCAGCCTACCATTCCGCTACAGGTACCAACGGTGCCCGGTGCCGCGCCAGCACCAGCCAATCCTAGCGGCATTCCTGCCTTGCCAGGCGCCGTTCCAGGAGTACCGGGTGCCGTTCCGGCTGCGACAGTGCGCAAAGTGAGCGTGAAAACCGACGTTTTTTCTGCCGAGATCGCCGCAGAAGGGGGTGATTTGCGCTATGTCGAACTGACGCAGCACAAAGACACGGTCGACAAAAACCGCAATTTTGTTTTGTTGGGCGATCACAGTTATTTCGCGCAGACAGGCCTGCTGGCCCAGGGCGTCGAGTTGCCGACCCACAAGACGATGTTCAACCTCCCGGCCGGACCCTTCGAGCTCAAGGCCGGGGAGTCCAAGCTGGCTGTACGGCTTGAAGCAACCTTGGGCAGCTTCAATGTCGCGAAGATCTATACGTTTTCGCGCGGCTCCTACGCCATCGAAGTGACTTACGAGATCGCCAATGGCGGGGCGACACCGATAGCACCGTCGGCTTACCTGCAGCTGCTGCGCGATGGCAAGGCTCCGGCCGGGGATTCGCAGTTTCTGCAGACCTATACCGGGCCGGTGTTTTTCACCGATATCGACAAGTTTCACAAACAAGACTTCTCGGATGTTGAAAAAGGCAAGGCGGTGCCGGTCAAACCGTCACCGGACGGCTGGGTCGGCATGATCCAGCACTATTTCGCCGCCGCCTGGCTGCCGCAGGGCAATGCGAAGCGGGAGTTCTACAGCAAGAAAGTGGCTGACAACCTGTACTCGGCGGGCGTCATCGTGCCGGTCGGCACGATTGCCGCCGGCGCTGCCGGAACCATGACTGCCAAGCTGTATGTGGGCCCGCAAGATCAAGACCGCTTGAAGGAACTGGCGCCCGGGCTCGAACTGGTAGTTGATTACGGCTGGCTCACCATCATTGCGCAACCGATGTTCCTGTTATTGAAGTGGCTGCACAGCGTGCTCGGCAACTGGGGACTGGCGATCATTGCCTTGACAGTCATCATCAAAGCGGCGTTCTTTCCCTTGTCTGCCGCTTCGTACAAATCGATGGCGCGCATGAAGAAGGTAACGCCGCGCCTGACCCAGCTGCGCGAGCGCTACGGCAGCGATCGCGCCAAGATGAATCAGGCGATGATGGAGTTGTACAAGGAGGAAAAGATCAACCCGCTGGGTGGCTGCCTGCCGATCGTGATCCAGATTCCGGTATTCATCGCCCTTTACTGGACGCTGTTGGCAACGGTGGAAATGCGCCACGCGCCGTTCTACGGCTGGATCACCGACTTGTCGGCGACGGATCCCTGGTACATCCTGCCGGTCATCATGGCGGTATCGATGTTCATCCAGACCAAGATGAATCCGGTCCCGCCCGATCCGCTGCAGGCCAAGATGATGCTGATCATGCCGGTGGTGTTTTCGGTGTTCTTTTTCTTCTTTCCGGCCGGATTGGTGCTGTATTGGGTGGTCAACAATATTCTGTCGATCGCGCAGCAGTGGCAGATCACCCGCATGATCGAGTCGGGCCAGGATCCGGACAAGAAGAAAAAGAATTGATGCGGCCGCCAGACTGAAGCGACGTGCAGGGAGCCGCTGATCCGATCGCCGCGGTAGCCACCGCGCCCGGCAAGGGCGGGATCGGCGTGGTGCGGATTTCCGGGCGTGACATTGGCGCGGTGATCGCGGGAATCGTCGGACAGGCGCTTTTGCCACGAGTGGCCACGATGGCCGAGTTTCGTGACGCGAATGGGGTCGCGATGGATCGCGGCCTGGCTCTCTACTTCGAGGCACCGCGCTCGTATACCGGTGAACATGTTCTCGAGCTGCACGGGCATGGCGGCCCGATCGTGCAGAACCTGATACTGAGGCGTGCGCTCGAACTCGGCTGCCGACTGGCGGCGCCCGGGGAATTCACGCGGCGCGCTTTTCTCAATGGCAAGCTCGACCTTGCACAGGCCGAGGCGGTGGCCGATTTGATCGATGCGGCGTCGGCGCGCGCGGCGAGCGCGGCGATGCGCTCGCTGGAAGGCGACTTCTCGCGTCAGATAAACCTGGTTCGCGACCGACTGATCGAACTGCGTGCGCTGCTTGAGGCCACGCTCGATTTCCCCGAAGAGGAGATCGATTTTCTGGAACGTGCGCAGGCACTGGCCAGGCTTGAAGAAATCTGTGCCACGCTGGCGCAGGTGTTGCAGCGCAGCCGTCAGGGCGCACGTTTGCGCAGCGGCTTCACCATCGTGCTCGCTGGTCGGCCCAATGTCGGCAAATCGTCCCTGCTCAACATGCTGGCTGGTGAAGAAGCGGCGATCGTGACGGCGGTTGCGGGCACTACGCGCGACGCGGTGGTGCGCTCGATCGTGATCGAAGGCATGGCTGTGAACGTCATCGATACGGCCGGGCTGCGCGCGGCTGCGGATGAAGTCGAACTCCTTGGTATGGCCCGCACGCGCCGCGAAATCGAGCGCGCCGACCTGGTGTTGCACGTGGTCGAGGCCGGCGTTGTCACTCCTGAAGACGAATCCGCGGCCAAGGCAATACCGGCCGGCATCGCCCGCTTGACCGTGCACAACAAGATCGATGTGAGTGGCGAGGCGCCTGGAATTGACGGCGACATCGCGCGGCTGTCAGCCAAGACCGGGGTCGGGCTCGATGCCTTGCGGCAGGAGTTGTTGCGTCGTGGCGGCTTGGACGGCGCCGGCGAGGACGTGATCATCGCGCGCGAGCGCCACCTGGTCGCCCTGGAACACGCCGCCGCTGCTGCTACTGCCGCAAACGCGCACCTGACGCTGCCGGTGGCGGCACTCGAGCTGGCAGCCGAAGAATTGCGCCTGGCGCAGGAGGCGCTCAACACCATTACCGGAGCGTTTGGTGCGGATGATTTGCTGGGTGAGATTTTCGGGCGCTTTTGCATTGGAAAGTAAGGTTTTCGCTGCGAGTGCCAAGCCTGCGAAAATGAGAATACAACGCGCTGTTGAGATAAGCGAACTCCACGTTATGGCAGTCGTGATTTGCTAAGTATGCTGCGGCGGTGAGGCTCTCGCTGATCGAGTCGAAGGTGCTGCGTGCGCTCGGCTTGTGCGTCGCGGCCGGGGCCTTGTTTGCTTTTCTGGAGTTGCCCCTGCCCTGGATGATCGGGCCCTTGCTGGCGATGGCGGCAGGCAAGAGCTTTGGCCTGGCGCTTGCGGCACCGCCGGCGGCGCGCGAGGGCGGGCAGGCCGTGATCGCAGTGGCGCTCGGGCTTTACTTCACGCCACAGGTGAGTCTCGAGGTCAGCCGTTACCTGCCGTGGATGTTGCTTGCCGGTGCGGTGGCGATTTTTACCGGTTTCTGCGGCAGCCTGATCAGCCGCGCGTTGATGGGCAAGAATGCGGCAGGGCGGCATGAACTCGACGCGGCCACTGCGTTTTTCAGCAGCATTCCCGGTGGCGCCAGCGAAATGGCGGTTCTGGCGGATCGTTTCGGCGGGCGGGTTGACCGCGTCGCATTCGCACAAAGCTTGCGCATCCTGCTGGTGGTGATGAGCATCCCGTTCATCTATACCTATGCGGATATACATGGCCTGGACCGTTACCAGCAAAGCTTGACGACGGTCGATCCGGTCGGGCTGGCCGCGCTTCTGGGACTGGGTTTATGTGGCGGCGCGTTGGCTGCCTGGTTCAGGGCTCCGAACGCGTTCATGCTTGGGCCCTTGTCGGTGACTATCTGTCTGACGGCACTCGATTTCAGGTTTTCCGCGATGCCGGGCTGGCTTTCTTCGGTCGGCCAGTTATGTCTGGGCTGTGCACTGGGCGCCAAGTTCGAACGCGACTTTTTTCGTTCCGCGCCGCGCTTCATGCTGACAGTGGCTATCGCTACCCTCAGTGCGATGCTGTTGACCGGCGCCTTTTCCCTGGTTTTGTGGCAGCTCGCCGGCATTCATCCCTCGACCGGCATGCTGGCGGTGGCTCCGGGCGGTATCGCCGAAATGTGCATCACGGCCAAGCTCATGCAGCTTGGCGTACCGGTGGTCACCGCTTTTCATGTCGCGCGGGTGATGTTGCTGGTATCGTTCAGCGGTTGGGTGTATCGGCGTTTTCTGGCACGCGAAGGAGGCAATAGATGACTTGGGATCCGGTTCAGTATCTGCGTTTCGGCAACCAGCGCTTGCGCCCGGCGCTTGACTTGCTGGCGCGAGTGCCGTTGCCGGAACCAACTGACGTGATTGATTTGGGCTGCGGTGCCGGCAACGTGACCAAAGCTTTGCGGCGCCGCTGGCCGGCGCTCTCCACCCGTATCACCGGTATCGACTCCTCACCCGAAATGCTGGCGCGCGCGCGCGTCGAGGAGCCCAGCGCATCCTGGCTTCAAGCCGACATCGCGCACTGGAGCCCGTCCGCGCCGGTCGACCTGATCTTTTCGAACGCGGCCCTGCACTGGCTGCCGGACCATGCGACGCTCATCACGCGTCTGATGGGCTTTCTCAAGCCGGGTGGCGTGCTGGCTGTGCAAATGCCCAACCAGACCGGTGCTGCCTCGCATCAATGCATCGGGGAGAGCATCGCGGCAGTTGACGTCAATGCTGCAACCAAGACCAGTCTGCGCGCCAGGCAGGTGGCACCGCTGGCGCGTTTGCAGGACTATTACGACTGGGTGGCGCCTTTGGCTCGCAGTGTGGACCAATGGGAAACGGTATACACCCACGTGCTGGAAGCCGCGCCCACAGGGTCGAGTGCGGTGGCCGAATGGACGCGCTCGACATCGCTGCAACCGGTGCTGGCGGCGGTACCGGAAGCGTTGCGCAAAGGATTCTGGGAAGACTATTGCCGGCGCGTCAACGCTGCCTATCCAGTGCGGTCCGACGGCACCACCCTGTTCGCGTTCCGCCGGTTTTTCATGGTGGCAGAACGCCACAACTGATCGCGGGAGAAACCGATGACGGCGGAAGAAGCACAAGTGATTCTGCGCGAAAATTTCGCGCCGTGGGTACAGGCTTTGGGCCTGGTGGTGGAAACTTGCAACTCGAGCGAAGCGCGATTGCGCCTGCCGTTCAGTCAGAGTCTGGTGCGGATAGGCGGGACTATTTGCGGTCAGGCCTTGATGAGTGCCGCTGATACCGCGATGGTGATTGCGATTTGTGGCTCTTTGGGCGGTTTTCGGCCAATGGCTACGGTATCGCAAACTACGAGCTTCATGCGCGCGGTGGCCGCATCCGATGTTGAAGTGGTGGCGCGCGTGCTCAAGCCGGGGCGTACGCTGGTGTTTGGCGAAGTCAGCATGCGCGCTTTCGGCGAGGAAAGACTGGCCGCGCATGTGACGACCACTTATATGCTGGCCAGTGCATGAGGGACTAGGCTCCAATGCGATGGTCAAGCAAGTCCGCAGGCGCCCTTGTGAGGATTACGAAAATGATGACAGAAGCAAGCCTCTGACGAGACTGTCATGTTTTTGGTATCAGGCGATAGTTGCGGCTTGAGCGCGTGTGCTTTCGAAGATTCAGGCGCGGTGCGCGTGACGGTCATGGGCCAAGGTGCCGCTTGCCACCGGTGCCCGGGTGCCCGCGAAAGACACGGTTTGGCGACGTTTCGGGGGAAGCGGCGTGACGGATGTCACGTGCTCGCAGAATGAACATTTCATACTGTGAAACATTGTTTCGCGGCAATGGCGCGCGCATTGCGTTGTATGGTATCTTGCGCGCCACTTTGAATCCCGGCCCGCCTCGAAAGTCACCGTTTCGGGGTGGCCCCGCCCGGCACGCCGCGCCACCCGCGCGCGCTTGAAGCGAGCGCCAAGCCGCAAGGAAAATCCTGCTCATGAACGCTGCTCTCAAGTCCCGTGCTCCCGCCTTCGTCAGGCATGCCAAGCTGATCGACTGGGTTGATCAGATGGTGGCCTTGGCCAAGCCTGATCAGGTGGTGTGGTGCGATGGCAGTGCCGAGGAAAACGAGCGATTGCTGGCACAGATGGTCGCCTCAGGCATGCTCAAGAAGCTGAACCCGGCCAAACGCGCGAACTCCTACCTGGCTTTGTCCGATCCCAACGACGTTGCTCGGGTCGAGGAACGCACTTTCGTGTGTTCAGCTACGCAGGCCGCGGCGGGGCCGATGAACAACTGGGTCGCGCCGGTGGAAATGCGCGCGACCATGAATCGACTGTTCGATGGTTGCATGCGCGGCCGCACCATGTATGTGGTGCCGTTCTCGATGGGTCCGCTGGG
>JBEIFV010000098.1:0-22054 GCA_040382235.1 Burkholderiales bacterium | reverse complement strand
GCCATCGCGAACGATGACCAGGCTTTCCTTGAACGGGCCGCCCGCGATCCTCTGGTAGTAGAGCGGCCGGTCGTTGACGGTGTGACCGAACAACTCCATTGCGAATCCCGCCACATTGGCATCCAGGCCCAACAGGCGCGCGCTGCGTGACGGAGGGGGCGCCACGCGGATCAATTGCTCGACCTTGATGGTTGGCAAGGACAGGCGTTGCGCCAGCAGTTCGCGCAGGTTGTCCGCGTTCATCGCCCGACGCGCACCCTGCGCGGGCGGCTTGCGGGGAACAGCACGAATACCGGCGACCGAATCGCTGAGCGCCTCGTAATCCTCGGTGCGCAGGTAAAACTCGCTGGCAAGACGCACGCGGGCTCCGGCCTCGAACAGGCGATCGATGCGCACACAGGTGCGCTGCCCGAGAAAGCGCGACCATGGGCCGGCACTGCGCAGGCGCGTCACCTTCAGAACCTTGACAAACAGCGGCAGCGCGCGGCCGCGCGCATCCTGGAACTGCAGAAAGCGCACGTCGGCCGGCGCCAACTGGGTGCCGGCGACAAAGGTGCCGCGCCCGTGCTCGCGGCTCAACACCCCGGTCCGTGCCAGGTGGCCGAGCGCCTTCTGCATGGTGCCAAGGCTGACGCCGTGCTCGAGTGCCAACTGCGCCTCCGAGGGCAGGCGATGCCCTTCACGCCAGCGACCGCTGGCGATGCGCGCCGTGATGCGGTCGGCGATCGCCTGCTGCTTGGTGGGTGCGCGGGCAGGCTTCAAATCGTGGCGCCGAAGCGGCTGATCGCTGTCTCGCGCTGGTCCAGCACTTCGCTGGTGGTGCGGGTTCCGGAAGCCACGGCCAGCGCGAACTCATACAGCTTGTCGCCGATCGGCCCGACACTGGCGCCTTTTTCGAGAATATCGGTGACATCGAAGTCGATGTTTTCCGGCATCTTGCGCAGCGTATTGATGTTGCCGCTCACCTTGGCGGTCGGTGACACCATGTTGCCGATCGGATTGCCAACACCGGTGCCGAAGAAAATCATCTGGCAACCGGCGGCGGCCATCGCGGTCATGTTCTCGACCGCCGGCGCCGGTGCTGCCAGGAAATGCAGGCCACGGCCGACCGGTTCCTCGCCGTAGTCGAGCACGCCGACCAGCTTGCTGGTGCCGGACTTGGCCATCGCGCCCAGGGCCTTTTCCTCGATCGTGGTCAGGCCGCCCAGGATGTTGTCGGGGGTCGGATTGGTGCCGCGAATGTCCATGCCGATGCTCATCGCCTCGCGCTCAAGCCCGGTGACACGATCGAGAAACTTCTGCCGCACCTCTGGGTTGGCTGCGCGCTCGGCGAACAGGTGCTCGGCGCCGAAGAACTCGGAGGTTTCCGAAATGACGATGGTGCCGCCATCGCTCACCAGCCGATCGGACATGCGGCCGATGGCCGGATTGCATGACAAACCAGAGGTGGTGTCCGAGCCGCCGCACTCCACGCCGATGCGCAGCATCGAGGCCGGGAACGGTTTCCTGCGCAAATGCGATGCCGCGATCGCCAGTCGCGCCGCCTTGCGCGTGCCGTCAGCCACCGCGCCGATGGTGCCGCCTTCCATGCTTTGCACGATCACAGTCTCGATGCGCTTGCCGCCCGGGCGGATGCGCCGCGCGATTTCCTCGGTGGCCTGGCTTTCCAGGCCGATCAGCACCACCGAGGCGATATTCGGATTGCGCGCCATGCCGGCGATGGTGTTGAAGGTGATTTCGAGATCGCGACCATACTGCCCGCGCACGAAAAGCGTGGTGATCGGCAGCGTGCCCTGCACCGCATTGCAGATCGCGCGGGTGATCGGATTGGCGTTGTCCATGATCGACACGATGCCGACCCAGTTGCGCACGCCCACATCGCCGTTCTCGCGCTCGTAGCCCAGAAAGGTGGCGGCCATCACCTGGGCCCTCCGGCTTGATCGCCGCGGCCGCGCGCGGCCTCGACATTGTGGGTATGCACATGCTCGCCGGCGCGGATGGCGCGGCTGGCGCGGCCGATCACCTGGCCGTACTTGAGCACCTCGGCGCCGGCGGCCAGGTCGCGCACGCAGACCTTGTGGCCGAACGGAATGTCCGAGGTGATGGTGAGGGTTTGCGACGCCTCACCCTGAAGCCTGCATGGTTCGGCGGCGCGGCCGCTGTCAATCAGCGTAGCCACGTTGTCGGCCACGTTCAACACAATCGCTCGGGACATGCATTGCTCCTTCAGGTGCACCTTGGCGCATGACCGGGAGCGGCATGCGGTGACGCGAAAGGCTACTCCGCGCACGTCGACGCGTCAATCCGCAGTGCAGCAAGTCCTGCATAGGACTTTCGACCATCCGCGATTGACTTCGACTTGACGGATATATATATTGAGTGCGGAATCGACCGTGATCTCACACGCGTCGGGAGGAGACAAAAATGAGAAATACCGCAGGCGCATGCGCTCGTCGCACCCCGTTGTTGGCCCTTGTTCTCGGCGTCTGTTCGGTCCTGGGCATGCCCGATGCCGGCGCGCAAAGTGGATGGAAGCCGGTCAAGCCGGTGGAATTCGTCAATCCCGCCGCACCCGGCGGCTCGGTGGACCTGATGATCCGCCTGACCAAGAAGTTCGCCGAGGACACCAAGGCATTCGACGTTCCGTCGAGCGTGCTCTACAAGACCGGCGCCAATGGCGGCATCGCGATGGAATACATCGCGCAGGCCGCCGGCGGCAATGAAACTCTGGTGACCATGTCGCATACGTCCCTCACCCACAAGCTGACAGGCGAATCGCGCACCGACTGGCGTGATGTCACGCCGGTCGGAATCCTGTTCAAGGAATATCACGTGATCGCGGTTCGCGCCGAGTCGCAGATCCGCGACGGCCGCGACCTGATCGAACGCCTGCGCCGCGATCCGTCGTCGGTGAGTTTCGGGTTCTTCGGCAACCCCGGCAATCACCTGCACCTGGCGGCCGCCATTCCGCTCAAGGCCGCCGGTGTCGACATTCGCAAGCTGACCACCGTTCCGTATCGCTCGGGGCCGGAGGCGATCACCGCAGTGCTGGGCGGGCATATCGATGCGGCGCTGGTGACCGCGGTCAACACTGAGCAGCAGGTGGCGGCCGGCAAGATGCGGGTCATCACCCAGTCCGGCGGCAAGCGCCTGCCGGGGTTCCTGCAGCAAGTGCCCACCTGGAAGGACCTTGGCGTCAATGTCGAGTACGCCACCGCACAGGGCTACGCCGGGCCCAGGGGCATGTCACGCGAGGCGGTCGCCTACTGGGAGTCGCTGCTGGCACGCCTGTCGAAAGAGGAGGAATGGAACCGCAACCTCGCGCGCAGCATGTGGGAAAGCGCCTACATGACCAGCGCGCAGCACCGCAAATACTACGAAGACGAGTTTGCGCGGATGCAGGCGACCCTGGTTGAACTGGGGCTGGTCAAGTAGGCGAGGACCTTGTTGGGCAAGGGCGGGGCCGCGCTCATTCCGGGGTGATGCCGGCGTCACTCACCTTGCGGCCCCACACTTCGAGTTGCCGCTTGACCAGCACCGCAAAGCTGGCGGCGTCAGACGGCGTCGGCTCCGCGCCCGCAGCCTGGATGCGCTCGCGCACTTCAGGCCTGGCCAGCACCTGCTGCAGGGTGGCCGACAGCTTGTCGGTTACTTCACGCGGCAGGCCGGCCGGACCGAACATGCCGGTCCAGGCGGCCAGGTCGAAGTCGCGCAGGCCCAGTGTTTCCTCGATGGTCGGCAGGTCCGGCGCCAGGGCGGTGCGCTTGGAGGTCGTCACGCCAAGCGCGCGCAGCTTGCCGGATTGCAGGTGCGGCCGGGCGGAGGCCAGGTCGACCACCAGAAACTGCGCCTGGCCGCCGATCACGTCCGTCAGTGCCGCCGGGCTGCTCTTGTAGGGCACGCCCACCGCATCGAGCTTCAACAGGCGGCTCAATGCCGCCGCCGGAATCTGCACCGTGGGCGTGCCGTAGGCGTAGAACAGCTTGCCCTTGTTGGCGTTCGCGTAGGTGACGAACTCTTGCGGCGTGCGCACCGGAATGGCGGTGTTGACCGCGAGGATGAAGGGGAAATAGGCGATGCCGCCGATCGGTGTGAAATCGGCGATCGGGTCGTAGGGCAGTTTCTTGAATATGTGCGGGTTGACCGAGTGCGAGGAGTTCGAGGTCAGGAACAGGGTGTAACCATCGGGCGGCGCCTTGGCGACTGCGGTGGCGGCGATCTGCGCGGCCGCGCCGGGGCGGTTGTCGACCACGAAGGCCTGGCCCAGGGCTACGCGCAATTCCTCGCCGATCATCCGTGCCAGGATATCGGTGCCGCTGCCGGGGCCGAAGCCGATCACGATGCGTACCGGTTTGTTGGGGTAGGCGTCCTGGGCGTGTGCCGCCGGCATCATGATGCCGCCTGCGATCGCCGATGCCAACAACAGGTGGATGAGCCTTGCTTTCATGTCAACCTCGCAAATGGTGAATGGGTGTTTATCGTTGTCTTACTTGCCCGCACGCCCGCGAAACACCGGCGCGCGCTTTTCCATGAAGGCTCTTGGACCTTCCCTTGCATCGTCCATGGCCGCATTGTCCCTGGTGCACTGGGTTTCGATGGCGAAGGCTTCTTCCAGCGGCCGGCCGCTCGAACGCAGCATCGCTTCCTTGGTTTTCTCCAGCGCCACCGGCGCGCCCAGGCACAGGCGACGCGCCAGATCTAGCGCGGTCGGCAGCACCTGATCGGCTGCCACCACCCGATTGACAAGTCCCATGGCGAGCGCCTGCTGCGCCGACACCGCCTCGCCCAGCAGCAGCAATTCCATCGACTGCGCCCACGGTATCTGGCGCGGCAGCCGCGCCAGTGAGCCGCCACTGGCGATCAGGCCGCGGCGCACCTCGGTGACGCCGATGGTGGCGGTCTCCGCCATCACCCGCAGGTCGGTGGCGAACACGAATTCGGCGCCGCCGGCCAGTGCGTGGCCGTTGATGGCGGCGATCACCGGCTTGAAGAACGTGGCATTGCGCAGCAGCGCCGCACCCAACTGTTTGCGGTCGGCCGAAAAGCGCTCCTCCCATTCGCCCACCGGCGAGCGGCTTTTCATCATCAGCGGAATCAGGCTTCCCAGGTCGCCGCCGGCGCAAAAGGCCTGCTCGCCGGCTCCGGTCACCACCACCGCACGCACTTCGTTATCGGCGGCGATCTCCTGCCAGAACTGCGCCAGCCGCACGATCATTTCCGGCGACATGGCATTGCGCTTCTCGGGGCGGTTGAGGGTGACGATCGCGATGTTGTCGCGTCGTTCAACGAGCAGGTGGGACACTGGCATCAATCTATGGTCCTACAATTGACATAGTGGCATCTTAGGACTATTGTTCGAACAATGCAAATCCTCGAATCAAGGGCGACTGTGCCCGAGCAGGCGGCCGACAGCCTGGCTGAACTTGGCATCATCAATGTGCCCAAGTCCTGCGATGTGCTGGCCGAGCGGCTGCAGCAACAGATCCTCGGCGGCACCTACTCGCCAGGTTCGCCGCTGCCGACCGAGCGCGAGCTGGTGAGCACCACCGGGCTCGGGCGCGGCTCGGTGCGCGAGGCCTTGCGCATCCTCGAGGCACAGGGTTTGGTGCGCACGCGCGCCGGGCGCTATGGCGGCTCGGTGGTCTCCAAGCCGACCGATGCCTTGCTGGCGAGCCACATCAGCCTGTTCGCCAAGGGGCACAGTGTGTCACTGCGCGCCCTGGTCGAGGCGCGCCAGGCGCTCGAACCGATGGTCGCCACGCTGGCCGCGCGCAACCGCAGCGCCGAAGACCTGGCCGCGCTCAAGCAGATCTCCGCGCGCATCGACGCGGCTGCGGTCGACGATGTGCCGCGCTTCCTGATGGAGAACGTCAACTGGCATACCGCGCTGGCGGTGGCCAGTCACAACGACCTGCTGCGCGCCTTCACCGCGTCGATTTCCGGGCTGATGTTCGAGGCGTCGCGTTTCGAGCATTTCGCTTCACCCGAGGTGCGCGCGCTGGTCACCCATGCGCACCGCCGCATCCTGCAAGCCATCGAGGCCGGACAGGCCGATCTCGCGCGCCAGCGCGTCGAGCGCGACCTGCAGGCCTATGCAAAGCATCTCGAACTGGCGGTCAAGGCTGCCGCGCGCAAGGGCAAATAGGCGGAGCGGGTGAAACCGATGTCGAAACCTCGCAACGAGCTCCACCGGGTTGCACGGTCTGGAAGCACAGGGCGATGAAATCACCCGAGCGCACGCCGGTACTGGTCGGCATCGGCACGGCCACGCGTCGCGAAGACGATTTTCTGCAAGCGCTGGAGCCAATGGACCTGATGCAGGAGGCGGTGCACGCAGCCGGCAGCGATTCCGGTTCCGCATTGACCTTGCCTGGGGTGCAGTGGATTGCCGTGCCGCGCGGCCGCTGGCGCTATGCCAATCCGGCTGGTGCGATCGCGCGTGCTGTCGGTGCGGCCGACGCGCACACCGTGTTGGCGAGTGTCGGCGTGCTGCAGCAGAGCCTGATCGGGGAAGCCTGCGCGCGCATTGCGCAGGGCGAGGCGCATACCACCCTGGTGGCCGGGGCCGACGCCGGGTATCGTCTGCTGCGTGCGCAAATCGCCGGGCGTGAGGCGGGTGAGCAGGTGCAGGACGATCAGCCGGATGAGTTTCTCTCGCCCAAGGATGAACTGCGTCACGCGGTCGAGAAACGCGCGGGCATCAAGATGCCGGTCGCGTTGTACGCGATGCTGGAGAGTGCATATCGCGCGAAGCACGGCTGGTCGTTGGCCGATCACCGCGATCGCCTGGCCGAACTCGGCGCACGCTTCAGCCGGGTCGCGGCCGACAATCCGCATGCCTGGCAGCGCAAGCCCGTCGCAGCCGCAACGATTCGCGAGGCGTCGGAGCGCAATCCGATGCAGGCCTTTCCCTATACCCGCCTGCATTGCTCGACCTGGAATGTCGATCAGGCGGCGGCCCTGCTGTTCTGCTCCGCGGCGCGCGCGCAAGCACTCGGCATTCCACGCGAACGCTGGATGTATCCGGTCGCCAGCACCGAATCGAATCACATGGTGGCGGTGTCGGCCCGTGCCGACCTGGCGGATTGTTCCGGCGCACGCATCGCTGGCCGTGCCGCGCTCGAAGCCGGTGCGCTCAATGCCCAGGATCTTGATCTGGTGGAGCTCTACAGCTGCTTCCCGATCGCCGTCGAAGCCTATGCGGCCGCGCTCGGCTTGCCGCTGGAGCGCGCGTTGACGATCACCGGCGGCATGGCGTTTGCCGGCGGTCCGTACAACAACTACGTATTGCAGGCGACCTGCCGTGCCGCCGAGTTGTTACGCGCGCGGCGCGGCCGCAATGCGCTGGTGTCGAGCGTTTCGGGCGTGCTGACCAAGCAGGGTTTCGGCCTGTGGTCGGCGGAGCCAGCGCCAAACGGTTTCGTCAGCGCCGACCTGAGCGCTGCGGTGGCGCGTGAACAGCGTGTGCTTGAAGTGGAGGAGGATTTCAGCGGGGTGGCGACGGTGGCGGGCTACACCGTGCTGCACGGCCGCGGCCAGGCGCCGCGCGCGCTGGCACTGGTCGACACGCCTGGCATGGCGCGCGCGCTGGTGGAAAGCGACGACGCGGCCTTGATCGCTCGCTTGCAGGAAGAAGAATTTGTCGGTCGGCAGGTGCGGATCGAACACAACCGGTGGCTTGCGTGAACCCCCTGACCGAAAACGACCAGGTTATCGTTGCCGAAGACATTTGCGGCCTGGCACTGGTGCGCCGCCTGGCAGCGATGCTCGATCGCGACCCAGAGGCCTTGAGCGAGGGCGACCCCTTGCCGCGCGGCTGGCATCCGACCATGTTCAATCCACCGACCCGGCAGTCGCAATTGCGTCACGATGGCGCCGCCGATCTCGGCGTGACGCTGCCGGACATCGGCCTGCCGCGCCTGATGCTGGGCGGGCGGCAGAATCGCTTTACCGGCGACATTCCGATCGGTGCGCGGGTGCGGCGCGAGTCGCGCCAGGGCGGCGTGCAGATGAAAGAGGGGCGTTCCGGGCGCTTCGCCTTGGTCAAGGTCGAGCACCGCATTTTCGTGGCGGGCAGTGCCGATCCGGCGGTGGTCGAAGTGCAGGACTATGTGTTGCGCGAAGCGGCGGGTGCAGCCGATGCGAAAGCTGCCGCCATTGCGGCGTCGAAGCCTGCTGCTGCCGTCGGCGTGCAGGAAACGCCTGATGCCACGCGCGTCCTGCTGCCGGATGAGCAATTGCTGTTCCGCTATTCGGCGATCACCGACAACCCGCACCGCATCCACTATGACCAGCCCTATGCGATCGGGGTCGAAGGCTATCCCGCGCTGGTGATCAATGGCAGCATTCCGGGCATGTTTCTGCTCGAACTGTTTCGCGCAACTGTCGGGCGCGAGCCGGTGGTGGTGGCGTCGCGCAACCTGGCGCCGATGTTCTGCGGCGTGCCTTTGCAGCTGAACCTGCGCCAGGACGGCACGGCATGGCGCCTGTGGGCGCAGGATCCGAAGGGAAACACAAGTTATGACGCGCGTGTCGAATAGTGCTTCGGGCACGCATAAAACAAGGAGACGCAAGCATGTCGAGAAATTGGAAATTCGGTTTGTCCACCTTGGTGCAAGGGCGCGCGCTTGCGACTTGCATGTTTACCGGGACCTTCGCGATCGCAGCGCCCGCATTGGCACAGGAATTGATCCCCGGCAAGCCGGTACGCATGATCGTGGCGGTGGGTGCCGGCGGCGCCACCGACACACTGGCGCGCACGCTGGCGGAGCGACTCGGCAAGTCGCTGGGCACCTCGGTGGTGGTGGAGAACCAGCCCGGTGGCAGCGGCGTGATCGCAGCCCAAACGGTGGCGCGCGCCACACCCGATGGCCATACCCTGTTGATCGGTACCAACACCACGCATGCCGGTAACGCCAGTTTCATGAAAAGCCTGCCCTATGACCCGATCAATGATTTCGAGCCGATCGCGCGCATGGGCATCGCTGCGCTGGTGCTCACGGTCAACAACGCGCTGCCGGTTTCCAGCGTGCAGGAATTCGTCGCCTATGCCCGCGCCAACCCGGGCAAGATGGGCTTTGGCAACGGCACCGGGTCGGCACGCCTGGCCTCCGAGATGCTCAAGGCCAAGACCGCGATCGACATCTTCAGCGTGCCCTACAAGACCAATGCGCAGGCGCTGACGGACCTGCGCGGCGGGCAGATCCAGATCCTGTTCGGGGATATTGCGCTGTTGCTGCCGCACATCCGCGCCGGCGCGGTCAAGGGCCTGGGTGTTTCCAGTGCGCGCCGCTCGGCCACCATGCCGGAGATGCCGACCCTGCAGGAGGCCGGCGTCGCCGGTTACGAGCTGGTGGGTTTCATCGCCGCGTTCGCGCCGGCCAAGACACCGGAGCCGATCGTCCGCCGGTTAAGTGAGGAAATCGGGCGCATTCTGCGTGACCGCGAGATGGCCGATCGACTCACCGCGCTGGGCGTGGACGCGGCACCAACCACGCCGGCGGAGCTGCGCGAATGGGTGATCTCCGAGACGCGCAAGTGGCGCGACCTGGTGCGCGGCGCCGGCATTCAACCCGAGTGAACCCTGCGATGGCAGAAGCGGCACGGCCGCAGTCCGGAATCCGCGTCGTCGAGTTTGTGGGGGGCGGAATTGCCGCTGCCTATGCCGGCTGGCTGCTCGCGCGCATGGGTGCGTCTGTCACCAGCCTGACAGCCGTACCGGCGACCGCTACCGAGGCGGCGGCAACACCGGTTGAACTGGCGCTCGAGGTACTGGCCGTTGGCAAAACGACCCGTGCCTGTCCGGCAAGCCGCGACGCGCTGGACCACCTGCTTGGCAGTTGCGACATCCTGTTGTGCGACACGCCGTCGGCATTGGCCGCGCTGGCCGGCCCTTTGCCGGCGCTCGCTGCGCGCCTGCCGGCACTGGTGCTGGGCGTCGCCAGCACCTTCGGTATCGAGGGGCCATACGCCGACCATCCTGGCGGCAGCCTCGACGCGCAGGCGCTGGCCGCGATGGCCTGGGCCCTGGGCGAACCGGGGCGCGCGCCATTGAGCCTGCCGCCGGGCATCCTCGAACATCAGGCCGGCGCCATGCTGGCCGCGGGCTGCCTGCTGGCCCTGAACGTGCGTGACGATTGCGGCAGCGGCCGCACGGTCGATATCGCGCTGGCCGATGTGCTGGCCAGCTATGTGGCCGGCAACTGCCGCTTTTACGTGCACCATGGCTTGCAGTGGCAGCGTAGCGGGCGCCGCGCCTCCGGTTCGGGCGGCGCCTATCCGTTCATGATCCTGCCCTGCAAGGATGGCGCGGTCTGCGTATGCGGGCGCACGCGCGAAGAATGGCAGCGCCTGGTAGCGGCGATGGGCTCACCCGCATGGGCGGCGGAGCCGCGCTTCCAGGACCTGCGGGCGATGGGCACGAAGTATCCCGGGGAGGTCGATGCGCTGGTGGCGCCGTGGTTTGCCGCCCATACCAAGGCCGAGCTCGAGGCGATCGCGCTGGCCCACAGCCTGATCGTGGCGCCGCTGCGCGAATTGCGCGAGGTGCTGGCCACACCACACTTCGCTGAGCGCGGGTTCTGGCTCGAAGCCAGCGCCGCCGGCCACAAGCTGCGTGCGCCGGGTCTGCCGTTTCGGGTGGGCACGGCGCGCGCCGCGGAGGCGCCGAACATTGCCGCCACGCTGTTGCAAGACCGTGCACCGCTGCCACCGCCCAAGCCTGGCACTGCCGCGGCGAGACCGCTGGCCGGCCTGCGCGTGCTCGACTTCGGCTGGGTCTGGTCGGCGCCCTGGGTCAGCACCATGCTGGGCGAAATGGGTGCGCTGGTGATCAAGGTCGAGCATGCCAGGCGGCCGGACAACCTGCGCCTCGCGGGCAGGGTGCTGCGCGACGGCCGCATGGTCGAGGGCCCGTCGAAGGAAATGTCGCCGATGTACCACCAGATCAACCACGGCAAGCTGGGCATCACGCTCAACGCCAAGGAGCCGCGCGCGGTCGAGCTTTTGAAAATGCTGGCGGCCAGGAGTGACCTGGTGGTCGAGAACATGTCGCCCGGATCGATGGAGCGCACCGGCCTGGGCTATGCGGACCTGAGCGCGGTCAATCCGCGCCTGGTGATGCTGGCGATGTCGGCCGCCGGCCAGTTCGGCGAGCTGGCCGGCATGCGCGCCTATGCGCCGACCATGTCGAGCTTTGTCGGCATGGAGGCATTGCTGGGCTATGCGGGCGAGGCGCCGCTCGGCGCGCTCAACGTCGCGCTGGGCGACCCCAACGCCAGCGCGCACGGCCTGGTGGCGGTGTTGGCGGCGCTGCGCCATGCGCGCCTGACAGGCCAGGGCTGCTACATCGATTTTTCGCAGAACGAAGCGCTGCTCGGCACCCTGCGCCCGTATTTGCTCGATAGCCAGGTCCAGGGGCGGCAGCCGGCACCGGCCGGCAACTCGCACCCGTTGCTGGCACCGCACGGCATTTATCAGGCCGCCGAAGCCGATGCGTGGCTGACCCTGACGGTGGCCGACGATGCGCAGTGGCGAGCACTGGTGCGACTGGCCGATGGCCAGGCATGGGCACACGACCGGCGCTTCGCCGGCATGGCCGGACGCCTTGCCCATAAAGGCGAACTCGATGCCGCCATTGCAAGCTGGACCGCAACCCATGCGCGCGATGCTATGGTGGCCATGCTGCGCGCTGCCGGCATCGCCGCGACACCGGTCCTGTCGGTTGCGGAGCAATGGCGTGACCCGCATTTTGCGGCGCGCGGCCTGCGCCACGACATCGACATTCCGGTCTATGGCAATGACACGGTGTGCAGCGCTCCCTGGCGTTTTTCGGATTTCCGGCCGCAGGTGAGCCATTGCGGCCCGGCCACCGGTCAACACAACCAGTTGGTGTTCGGCGAGATGCTGGGTCTGGGCCCTGATGAGATCGCCGGGTTGCAGGCAAGCGGCGTGATCGCATGAACCGCGAATTGGCGGCGCGGGAGTATCCATGAGTCAGGCGCCGGAACCACCAGCGCTTGTCGCGAACGCGTCGCAAACGCCCGCCCTGTGGCCAGGCGCGCTGGAAGAAGCACGCAGCCTGATCGGCGTCGACCTGCGGCGCACCGGCCAGACCTGGAACACCGAAGCCGCACCCGACAGCGTGCGCCACTTCTGCTGGGCCCTGGGCGACGACAATCCCCTGTTCTGCGACGCGGCCCACGGCGCGGCCAGCGCATGGCGCAGCGCACTAGCGCCGGGCTGCTTTCTCTACACCATCGACACCACGGTGGTCGCACCGAAACTGCGTGGCATCCAGTGGCTGTACGGCGGCACCGACTGGGAATGGTACCGGCCGATCCGTCATCGCGACAGCTTCACGGTTCGTGCCCGCCTGAAGGACGCGGTCGAGAAAGAGGGCGGCAAGGCGCGAAAATTCATCATCCAGACCGGCGAGGTTCTGTACACCAATCAGCACGGTGAACTGGTGTGCCGCGCCCTGGGCAGCACCGCGCGCGTGCCACGCGCCCGCGCGCAGGGTGGCCTGAGTTACGCCGCGCGCGAGACGCAAGCCTATTCGCCACAGCAACTTGAAGAAATCGCACACGCGATCGAAACCGAGGAATTGCGCGGCGCCGCGCCGCGCTGGTGGGACGATGTGAAAGTAGGCGAGTCCGTGCAAGCGATGTTGAAGGGGCCGCTCAACATCACCGACATGATCTGCTGGTACTCCGGCGGCGGCCACAGTTACCAGGCGCACCGGCGCGCCACCATGATGCGCAAGCGCCATCCGGCCGACGCTTACATCGATCCCAAGACCGGGGCGCAGGACAGCCCGGCGCGCGGCCATGCCGAGCAGGCGATGGCGCGCGAGGTCGGCATGCCGGGCGGCTACGATGTCGGGCCGCAGCGCATTTCCTGGATGGGCCAGTTGATGAGCAACTGGATGGGCGACGACGGCTTCCTGCGCCGCCTCAATGTCTCGGTGCGCCGGCCCAACATTTTCGGCGATGTGTCCTGGTGCCGCGCAAAGGTCGCGGACAAGCGGATCGAGGAGGGCGCTCATCTGGTCGATCTCGAAGTGTGGGTCGACAATCAACTGGGCGAGACCACCGCGCAAGGAACGGCGGTGGTCGAATTGCCGGCGCGCGGCATGGACGCGCCAGCGCGGCGTTTTTAAGGGGCTGGCGATTGGGCGGCGGGGCGCGCCGGACGGACCGGCCGCCGGAGTGGCATCATGACAGGCCGTTGCAACGGAGGCTAAGCCGATGAACCGCATCACCTCGATTGGCGCCGACCTTTACCGTATCCCGCTGCCTGTCACCCTGACCGACAGCACGCATGGGGCGATGACGCATTTCGAACTGGTGACCGCGCGGGTGGTCGATGGCGACGGTGCCGAAGGTGTGGGCTATACCTACACCGTGGGCGCCAACGGCCGCGCGATCTACGCGACCATCGCGCACGATCTGGCGCCCGGCCTGATCGGCGAGCGCGCCGACCTGATCGAGGCGCTGTGGCAGAAAATGTGGTGGTGCCTGCACTATGGCGGGCGCGGCGGCGCCGCCACCATGGCCATCGCCGCCATCGATATCGCGCTGTGGGACCTGAAGGCGAAGCGCTTCGGCGTGCCGCTGTGGACCCTGCTGGGCGGTTTCGACGCGCGCGTGCCCTGTTACGCCGGCGGCATCGACCTGTGGTTCACGCAAGAGGCGCTGCTGGCGCAGACCGACGACAACCTGGCGAAGGGCTTTCGCGCCATCAAGATGAAGGTGGGTCGCCCCAGGCTCTCCGAGGACGTGACGCGCGTGATGGCGATGCGCGAGCACCTGGGTGCCGACTTTCCGCTGATGGTCGATGCCAACATGCGCTGGAGCGCCGACGAAGCGATTCGCGCCGCGCGCGCCCTGCAACCCTGCGGCCTTACCTGGCTGGAGGAGCCGACCATTCCCGACGACATCGCCGGCCATGTGCGCATCGTGCGTGAAGGCGGCCTGCCGATCGCCACCGGCGAGAACATGCATACCCTGCACGAGTTCCAGAACATGATCGCCGCCGGCGGCGTGACCTTTCCCGAGCCCGATGTCACCGTGGTGGGCGGCGTCAGCGGTTTCATGAAGGTCGCGCGCCTGGCCGAGGCTGCCAACCTGCCGGTCACCTCGCACGGCGCGCACGACCTCACCGTGCATTGCCTGGCGGCCTGCCCGAACCGCAGCTATCTGGAAGCGCACGGCTTCGGTTTGGACAAATACATCGCCGATCCGCTGGTCATCGAGGACGGTTGCGCGCTGGCGCCTGACCGGCCGGGGCACGGCATCGTGTTCGACTGGAGGGGGCTCGAGGCCCTGCGCGCATGAGTTTGCAACGGCCACGCGCAGCCGTAGTCTGTGGCGCGCGGCCCATGTGGCCTGCGCGTATTGTTCACACCCCGGAGGAATAGCCCATGGCCCGCCTGCCCTATCTCGAACCCGAGCAGATCGCCCCTGAGTATCGCGATATGCTTAAGCGCAATACCAACCTGCACAAGCTGCTGGTCAATTCGCCCGGGATGGCGCGTGCCTTCGGCGGCATGGGCGGCTATATTCGCCATGGCAGCACGCTCGATGCGCGCCTGCGCGAGCTGGCGATCCTGCAGGTGGGCTGGCTGGAGCGCTCCGAATACGAATTCACCCATCATGTGAAAATCGGCCGCGAGTTCGGCGTCACCGATGCCGACATCGAAGCCATGATGGCCGAGACCGAAGGGCGCGCTTCCGCGCTTGAGCCACTGGCGCGCGCGGTGCTGCGCGGTGCGCGCGAGATGACGCATGGACTTTCGATGAGCGCGGCCACCTTCGCCGAGGTCAAGGCGCATCTTTCGAACGAACACATGACCGACCTGGTGCTGACCATCGCGTTCTATTGCGCGGTGGTGCGGGTGCTGGCCACCATGCAGATCGACAACGAGCCGCAGTACAAGGAAGTGTTGAAACAGTATCCATTACCGGGAGTACATTGAAATGCGTCTGGACAATCGTGTTGCCATCGTGGTGGGTGCCGGTCAAAGCCCGGGGGAGGGCACCGGCAATGGCCGCGCCACCGCGATCACTTTCGCGCGCGCGGGAGCGAAGGTTTTGTGCGTCGACCACCATTTCGACAGCGCGCAGGAAACTGTGGAGCTGATCGAACGCGAGCAGGGCAGCGCCGCGGCATTCGCGGCGGACGTCACCCGTGACGCGCAGTTGCAGGCCATGGTGGCCGAGGCGCAGTCGCGCTGGGGCCGCGTCGACATCCTGCACAACAACGTCGGTGTGAGCATCGCCGGCGGCGATGCCGTGCTCGCGGAGCTGACCGAAGAGAGCTTCGACCGCGTGGTGGCGATCAACCTGCGCGGCACCATCATGGCCTGCAAGCACGTGATCCCGATCATGCGCGCGCAGGGTAGTGGTGCGATCGTCAACATCTCGTCCACTGCGGCGTGGATGGTCTACCCCTACGTGGCCTACAAGGCGACCAAGGCGGCGATGATCGCCTTCACCCAGCAACTGGCGATCCAGAACGCGCCCTTCGGCATCCGCGCCAACGTGATCCTGCCCGGCTTGATGAATACGCCAATGGCGGTCGATACACGGGCGCGCACCTTCAACAAGCCGCGCGCCGAGGTCGAGGCCGAGCGCGATGCCCAGGTACCCCTGCGCAGGAAGATGGGCACCGGCTGGGATGTGGCCAATGCAGCGCTGTTCCTTGCCTCCGACGCGGCCGGCTTCATCACCGGCGTGTCGCTGCCGGTCGATGGCGGGGCGAGCGTGCGGGTGGGGTAGCCGCGCGCGCCAACAGGGCAAGTCGCTGCGATTCTGCGATGATGCCCGGCTGACAAACCGGAAGACAACATGAACAAGGCCTTTGCCGGACTGCGCGTACTCGACTTCTCCACCACCATCGCCGGGCCGCACTGCACCAGGCTCTTGGCCGACATGGGTGCCGAGGTGATCAAGATCGAGTCGCCCGAGGGCGACATGCTGCGCGCGCGGCCGCCCTTGCGCAATGGCGCCTCAAGCTACTTCGGGCAGCTCAACGCCGGCAAGAAAAGCGTGGTGCTGGATCTCAAATCCGCCGCTGCAAGAATCGCCCTCGATGCGCTGGTCGCCAAGGCCGACATCCTGATGGAGAATTTCCGGCCCGGGGTGATGCAAAGGCTGGGGCTCGACTACACAAGCTTGTCGGCCGCCCATCCACGCCTGGTCTATTGCTCGATTTCGGGCTACGGCCAGACCGGCCCGTCGTCGCAGCTGCCGGCCTATGCGCCGGTGGTGCACGCCGCCGCCGGCTACGACATGGCGCACCTGCGCTACCAGGAAGGGCGCAGCCGGCCCGACTATTGCGGCCTGTTCGTGGCCGACGTCGCCGCCGGCACCACTGCCTTCGGCGCCATCGCGGCCGCCTTGTTTCAGCGCAGCAACAGCGGGCGCGGCCAGTTCATCGATGTGTCGATGTTCGAGACCATGCTCGGTTTCGCTCTCACCGAACTGCAGTACGCGCAGTTCGATGTGCCGCCGCCGGGCCGGCCGATCTATGGCCCGCTGGCCTGCGCCGATGGTTACCTGATGGTGGCGGTGGCGAGCGAAAAAAGCTTTCAGGGGTTTGCGCAGGCCGCCGGCCATCCCGAATGGGTGAGCGATCCGCGTTTCGAGCTTTATGTCGATCGACGCGCCCATTGGGACGAGCTGATGGACGGTGCCGAGACCTGGTCGCGCGGCTTCTCAAAGGCGCATTGCCAGGCCGAGTTCGACCGTTGCGGCGTGCCCTGTTCGCCGTATCGCACGGTGGCTGAAGCGCTGGCCGACCCGCAGGTCGCGCATCGGCAATCGATGGGCGAGGTGACGGACGCGGGCGGCAGTTTCAGGGCGCTCAATCCGCCGTTTCGCATGTCGGATGCCGACACCAGCGTGGCCGGTCATGCGCCGGCGCTGGGCGAGCATACGCTGGAAGTATTGCGTGACGCCGGCCTGTCAGCGGCGGCGATCGCGGCCTTGCAGGTGCCCGGCGCCGTATAGCCTTTGCAAATTCAGCGGCGTGGGCCACACAAGCGCTAACTCTGCGCATTCCTCCCCCTTGAAGGGGAGGGAGGAAGGCGCTGCAGGTTTTAAGGTGGCGCTTATGGGTGCGGGCCCCAGGGTGAAGCCAGCATCAGCTTGTTTTCCTGGGCGATCAGCATGGGCCGCATCTGGCGTGCGAAATTCATGAAGTCCGGGTCGGCATAGATGCCGGCCCAGAAGGCGCGGCGGTCGGCGTCGTCGTCGAATTTCCACAGGTGGATCAACTGGTTCAAGGCGCCGATGTCGCCGGTGAAATAACCCAGCAGCTTCTTCGGGTGCTTGGACAACGCCGGCCAGCCGGCCGAGTTGTAGAGCTCGACGATGTCAGCCATCTTGCCGACAGCGGCGGTATAGGTGCGCAGTTCGTAAATTGCCATTGCAGTCTCCATGTGGGTGGGCGGGGCCGGACGCGGTGGTCGCGGACCGCGCATTGTCGCGCAGCCTGCGTCGCCGGGCTCATGTACCATCGATTGCTCGTCAACCGGGCGCACGTGACGCCCGCACCCTGGAGCTCGCCGTGACCGAAGTCGCCTCGAAAATCGTGCGCACCATGTGCCCGATGAACTGCCATCCCACCCTGTGCGGCATGCTGGCGGAGGTGCGCGACGGCAAGCTGGCTGGCGTGAAAGGCGACCCGGACAACCCCGACAGCCAGGGCTTCCTGTGCATTCGCGGGCAGGCCACGCCCGAGATCTTCGACAACCCGGCGCGCCTGACCCACCCCTTGATACGCGACAAGCGTAGTGATGCTTTCCGCCAGGCCAGCTGGGATGAAGCGCTGGCACGCATCGTCGCCGACCTGCAAAAGGCACCGCCTGCCGCCACCGCGATCTGGCCCGGCCATGGCACCTTCACCACCAACTACGGCACGCGCATCAGCGCACAGTTGATGGCGCGCTTCGCCAATTTCCACGGCAGCCAGTTCCTGAGCCCGACCATGATCTGCTGGGGTCTCGGTGCCTTCGGCCTGGGCCTCACCGGCATGCTGGAGACCAATACCAAGGAGGACATGGGCCTCAATTCGGAGCTCATCATCCTGTGGGCGGCCAACCTCGCCAGCCAGCCGAACACGGCACGACACCTGCTGGCCGCCAAGCGCCGCGGTGCCTATGTCGTCACCATCGATGTGCGGCACACCGAGGCCGCCGCCAAGTCGGACGAGGTGCTGATCATTCGCCCCGGCAGCGACACCGCGCTGGCGCTGGCGATGATGCATGTGATCTGCGCCGAGCAGCTTCACGACGCCGCGTTCGTCGCCGCGCACACGCAGGGCTTCGAGCAACTCGCGGCCCAGGTGCAACAGTTTTCACCGGCATGGGCGGCGCCAATCACCGGAATTCCGGCGGCAAGCATCGTGGCGCTGGCGCGGCGCTATGCCACTACACGCCCGGCGATGATCGTGCTGGGCGGCAGTTCCATGCACAAGGGCGCCAACGGCTGGCAGGCCGGCCGCGCCATCGCCTGCCTGCCGGGCCTGACCGGCAATGTCGGGATTCCCGGCGGCGGCTTCGGCCCGCGCCACGGCAGCGCAGCCCACGGCCGCGGCCTGGGCAGCATCATCGAGCCTGGGCGTCGCAAGCCAGGTACCGCGATGGTCAACCAGATGTCGGCCTTCACCAGCGCCTTGCGCGATGGGCGCATCGAGAACCTGCTCTTGTTGGGCACCAACATGCTGTCTTCATTCGCCGATGCGGGCCAGGTGGCGGCAGGCCTGCAACGCACGCGGCTGGTCGTGAGCTACGACCTCTTCCTGAACGACACCGCGCGCCGCTTCGCCGACGTGGTGCTGCCGGCCACCGCCTGGCTGGAAGAACTGGGCTGCAAGATGACCTACACCCATCTGTACCTGATGGAACCGGCGCTGGCGCCGGCGGGTGAGGCGCGCTCGCTGTATTGGTTTTTCAAGACGCTCGGTGAACGCCTCGGGCTGGCAGGCTTTTATCCCTGGGCGTCGGAGGAGGCGATGGTCGATGCGATTCTCGATCACCCCTGTACCGGGCATGCCACCGTGGCCTCGCTGCGGGCGCAGGGCGGCATCGGCGCGCTCAACATATCGCATGTGGCCAATCCCAAGCTCGAGTTCGATACGCCCTCGCGCAAGATCGAATTTTTCTCAGGCGAGGCCGAGCGTCTGGGCTTGCCGCCCTTGCCGACCTTCGACGCGCCCGCGAACCAGGCAGCGCCAGGCGTGTCGGCGTATCCGCTGTCACTCACCCAGGGCCGCACCCTCACGCACTTCCACAGCTTCTACAACAACGGCCGCGAACTGCCGACCCTGGCACGGCGCGAGACCGAACCCATCCTGTGGCTGGCGCCGGCCGATGCCGCCGCGCGGCAGGTGGCCGATGGCGCGGCCATCCGCATTTTCAACCAGCGTGGTGAATTGGCGGCCCGCGCGCGCGTGACCGACAAGATCGCGCCCGGCACGGTATGGATGCGCGATGGCTGGCCGGGCTTGAACGGGCTCACGGCGGGGGCGGCGGTGTTGCCCGATGCCGCGGTCGACTTGTTCGCGTTTTCCGCGGGCCAAGCAAGTTTCGATGCCGCAGTCGAGGTGGCGCCGGCCTAGCGGGCCGGCGCATCAGTGCGCCGCGCTCAGCGCCGCCGGCCTTGTGTTTCGCCGGCGGCCGGACCCTGCCGCAACAGGATGATCCCCACCACCAGCGCCGGCAGGCCGCAGGCGATGAAGCCGGCGCCATAGTTGCCGGTCAGGCCCAGCAAGGCTGAAAACAGCAGCGGCTCGGTCAGCGCGCCCAACTGGCCGAATGACAGTACCCCGCCGGTGACCGCACCGCGCTTGCCCGCGGGCGCCGCGCGCGCGGCCTCGGACAGCAGCACACCATGCCAGGAGAGGGCTGTCGCGCTCAGCACGCCGGCCACCACGCCAATGAGCAATCTTGGCCAATCGGAGTCGGAGAGGCCAAACAAGGCGGTGCTGGCGGCCATGCCGAGCGCCAGCGCAGCCAGCATCACGCGGGGCGCGATGATTCCGCTGCCAAGCCAGCCCCACAGGATGCGCCCGGGCACCGCCACCATCACGGCGACAGAGAAGGCAAAGCCGGCGGCCACCGGCGTATAGCCGATGCTAGTGAGGAACACCACGAAGTACGCAGTCACCACCGCCTGCAGGCCGTTGAAGGCCAGGCAGGCCAGGGAAAGGCCGCGCAGTGCGGGAATGCGCAACACCGTGATCAGCGTCTCGCGCAAATCCGACAAGCGGATCGCCCGTTCCGGCACGCGGTCGTCGTCGAACACGCGGCGCAGCGGTTGCAGGGCAAAAGCGAATACCGCGCACGCCACCGCCGCGATCAGCATGGCGCCGCGCCAGCCGGTCGATTGGCTCAGCTGCGGCCCCAGCACGCCGCACAACAACATGCCGGCCGGCACCGCTGTCTGCTTGATCGAGAACACCAGCGGCAGGTGCAGCGGCGGTGCAAAGCGGCCCAGCAGATGCGAGCTCGCCGGTGTGGAGATGGCGGTGCCGGCACCGCTTGCGATCGCCGACAACACCAGCATCAGCGGTGTGCCAAGCGTGGCCAGCGCGCAGCCGGCGAAGATCATGCCGAGCGAAACCTGGCTCATGCGCAGGGCGCCGTAGCGCACGATGAAGCCGCCGCAGCCAAGCTGCACGAACAGCGATGCCACGGCGGTCAGGCCGAAATAAATGCCGATCCAGGCCGGGTCGAGCAGCAGGTCGGCGATGATCGCCGGCGCGATCACCGCCGGCAGCGAGCGGCCGAACACCACGAAGGTCTGCTGCAGGAACATGGTTCCCAGGGCGAGCAGGAGGTGGTTCACGTGAGGTGCGACTTCAAAGGGGGAGGCATGGCGGGCGAGAGTACAGGGAATTCAAGCCTGCGTTCTTGCGTCACCCCGTTCCCGCGCCTCCGGCGCCATCTGCCGCTGGACGTTTCACCCGAGGCTTGGCCCCGACCTGAACCCGACTCAAGGTGCCGGGTCGCCCCACGGATTGATCAGCGATAGCTGCCGTTCGCGGCCTTAGCTTCCGTCCAATCAGCCCCCCAGGCCGGCGCCATAACCAGAAAGGAGAGGCTGGCGGTGCGTCGCTATGTTCGATAGCGAACAGATTTTGTGTCGCAGCAAGGCATCTAATCCGCCGGGGGGAATGTAGGAGTCACATATCAGAGGATGGACAATGCATGCAGTAGTCCAGCAGGCCAGCGACAAGCAGATCATGTACATCGATGACGACAAAATACAGGGTTTGGCAGCGAAGGAGATACTTGAAAATCTTGGCCACGGCGCGACCACATTCAGCGACTCCGCCGAAGCGAAAGACGCAATTCTGGCAACCCCCGACGCATGGGATGTAGTCATCATGGAGCTGTGGATGTCCGGGCCGAGCGGGATCGACATCGCCAAGACAATTGTGGGACTGCGGTCCTCCCTGCGTTCCGCCGTCGTCGTCAGCGGATACCTTCAGGCACCCAGCGCCGGCCAAACCAACTTGAGCAGCTTTCGGGTGTTTGCGAAACCAGCGACTGCACAGGAATTCGAGGCACTGACCAGGTACATCTGCGAGTAGCTGCGTCTGCTTTGGGCGACGCGGCCTCAATCGCGAATCGAAGGAAATATTCCTCGGTATGAGTCCGCGGGTCGAGGCACGACATCGCATGACTTCCGGACCTGTGGCAGCTTCCTAGTCGACACCGGCCGTACGACTCAAATATCGCCATGGGACGGCATGCGACCCTCTGCGGTCCTTCGGCATCTCGGGCTTTGCGGCTCCAATGCAGCGAGATCAGACAACCAATCTCGCCATGCCAAGTTTCTTCTACGAGGTGAACTGAAAAGTTTCAAAAGGCCGCCGTTCGCTTTTGAGTTGACATTAATCAATAAGCGCGTGTGTCCTATGCTCTACTTTGGCAACCTTGCCTCCATTGTGCTGAGATTGAAAATGATGGATGGGGATTTCATGTACGAGAGCGCCGCCATTCCCATGACGGCACCGACCAACTGTCGGTCAGCGCAGGTTTCTC
>JBEIFV010000097.1:0-22230 GCA_040382235.1 Burkholderiales bacterium | reverse complement strand
AGAGCAGGCAGGCAGTGGACATCGCCGCACAGGAGATCGGAAAAGACACGCGGTCGTTGCAACGCCTCGCTGCGCGCGAGGTGGAAGGTTCCAGCACCGGCCGGAAGCGAAAATGAATGGCGTCCATCTATGATTCCTCTCGAAAAGTTGCGTCACCCCCGCAAGCGGCGATCCACGGAATGGATAGGGTGTATTGAATCGGCACATGGCGCCCGGGTGGCCGCCGTGCTTGACGCAAGTCCGACCTGATCGTAGCATCGATGAAGCGTGTCGAGTAGCGCTACAACCTTCCGGAATCCGAAACAGATGACAAACACGATGCACACCTCCACGCCATGTCCGCATCTGATGAGCCGGTTCCGCATCGGTCCGCTTGAGGTACGCAACCGCATCGTCGGCGCACCGCATGGCACCAGCCTGGGCGAAGACAATCTGGTGTCGGATTCAAATGTCGCCTATTACCGCGAGAAGGCGCGCGGCGGTTCGGCGATCATCATCACCGAATCGATGCGCGTGCATCCGACCGGACTGCCGTATGCCGGCGCGATCGCCCTTTATGACCCGCGCAACAAGGAACGTCTGCGGCGCATCCCCGAGGTGGTGCATGCAGAGGGCGGCCTGGTGTTCGCACAGCTCAACCACGCCGGACGCAACATGAAGCCCGGCTACACCGGGCGCGTACTATGGTCGGCCTCACCCTTGGCCTCGCCCCTGCATGGCGAGGTAGCGCACGAGATGGACGCAGGCGACATCGCGGAGGTCACGCGCGGCTATGCGGAAAGCGCAGCGAACGCCATCGCCGCCGGCTTCGACGGCGTCGAGATTCACGGCGCCCATGGCTACCTTCTGCAGCAGTTCCTCTCTCCCTGGTGCAACCAGCGCACCGACGAATACGGGGGGTCCTTCGAGAATCGCCTGCGGTTTACCCTTGAAGTGGTGCAGGCGGTGCGCGCCGCGGTGCCGCGCAGCAAGGTGGTCGGCATCCGCCTGTCCGCCGAGGAATGGATCGACGAAGGCATCCATGTGGAAGAGATGGCCGAGGTGGCGCGCCGGCTCGCCGCCGGCGGCGGCGTCGACTATATCCACGTCAGCACTTCCACCTACCATCCCGACAGTTGGTCCAACCAGATTCCCGACATGCACATGCCCATGGGCGCGTTCGTCGAGCATGCCGCCGCGCTGAAACAGGCGGTGCGCGGCACCCCGGTGGCGATCTTCGCGGTGGGCCGCATCCACGACCCGCATCTCGCCGAATCGGTCATCGCCGAAGGCAAGGCCGACATGGTGGCGATGGCGCGTCAGCTGATCGCCGACCCCCAATGGCCCAACAAGGTGGCGCAAAACCGCCTGGGCGAGATTCGCGCGTGTATCGCCTGCAACCAGGGTTGCGTCGGCCGCCTGTCGCAGTCGATGTCGATCCGCTGCGTGGTCAATCCGACTGCCGGCCGCGAAAAGGAGTGGGGCTCGTGGACGGTCGAAGCGGCAGCCCGGCCCGGCCATGTGGTGGTGGTTGGCGCCGGCCCGGCCGGGCTCGAGGCCGCGCGCGTTGCCGCACAGCGCGGTCACCGCGTGACCCTGTTCGAACAAGCCGCGCAGATGGGTGGCCAGGTCAACGATGCGATCCTGGCGCCAGGAAGACAGGACTTCGGCAAGCTTGTGGGCTACCTTTCGCGCGAGGTCCTGCGCCTCGGCGTGACGATCAAGCTTTCGACCGCGGCCACCAGCGACATGATCGCCGCGCTCGCGCCCGACGCCGTGGTGGTCGCCACCGGCGGGCTGCAGCCGCTGTCGAAGCCCGCAGCACTGCCCACCCTCGACGTGGTCAACGCGCAGCGCCAGCTGGCCGCCGGCACATTGCAGGCGCCTGGCCATGTCGTGATCGTCGACGAGAACGGCCAGTACCACGCCTACGGCCTGGCCGAGGCATTGGCCGCCAAAGGCTGCCAGGTGGACCTGGTTTGCGCCAAGCCGGGCATCGCCTGGCAGATGCCGCAGATCAGCGTGATTCCCCTGCAAAAGCGCCTGCGCCGCGCAGGCGTGAACATTCATGTCGGCTCGACCATCGCCGCCATCGACGGCGTAGGCATTCGACTGCGCGCCGCCCTGCGTGACGCCGAGGTGCTGATCGAAAGCATCGACCTTCTGGTCCACGCCCGCCTGCCGCTGCCTGACAAGACCCTCGCCATCGCCTTGCGTGCGCGCCTGCCCAACGTCCATGTGATCGGCGATTGCTCGGCGCCGCGCGGCGCCCAGGAAGCGATGGCTGAAGGTCATCGCGTCGGCCGGCTGGTCTGAGGAATCCACACGATTTTCAACCACGGAAAGATCAAGACAATGAAACCGCTGACAACCGGAACGATTTTTACGGCATTCATCTGTGCATGGCTGGCCGCGATATCGCCTGCCCAGGCGCAGACCTACCCGGCAAAGCCGATCCGCCTGGTGGTCGGTTTCGCCGCCGGCGGTGGCACCGATTACGTTGCCCGCGCGATCGCGCCGAAGCTGGGTGAGGCACTGGGCCAGCCTTTCATCATCGAGAACAAGCCAGGTGCCGCCGGCACGCTCGGCAACGAACTGGTGGCCAAGTCGGCACCGGACGGCTATACCCTGCTTGCGGCGGCGGCAGGTCCGATGACGGTTGCGCCCAATTTCTTATCCAAGCTGCCTTACGACACCTTCAAGGACTTCGAACCGGTAGCGCTGGTGGTCACCAGCCCGTTCGTGCTGGTGGTCAATCCGGCGCTTCCGTTCAAGACCCTTGCGGAATTCAATGCGGCTGCGAAAGCCAAGCCGGGGAGCATCAATTTCGGCTCGTCCGGCACCGGCGGTTCGCCCCATCTTGCCGGCGAACTCTATAAGCGCATGGCAGGCATCGATATCGTGCATGTGCCCTACAAGGGCCTGGCGCCAGCGCTGACCGACCTGCTGGGCGGCCAGATCCAGGCGGTTTTCGCCGATATCGGCCTGGCCCTGAAGCAAATCGAGGCCGGCAAACTGCGCCCGCTTGCCGTCACCGGCCCGCAGCGCTTCACCGCCCTGCCGGCGGTGCCGACGATCATGGAGTCCGGGGTTCAGGGCTACCGTGCGGAAACCTGGTATGGCCTGGTGGCGCCGGCAGGCGTGCCGGCGCCGATCATCAGCCGCTTGCATGCAGAAACCCGCAAGGCCCTGGCGGCGCCGGAACTGCAGGCACAACTCGCTTCGCAGGGACTCGTTCCAGCCAGCATGTCAAGCGCGGAATTCGCCGCCATGATCCGCGATGACTTCAACAAATGGGGTCGGCTCATCAAGGAAGCCAACATCCAGCAGACCCCATGAACGCTCGCACCCGCCCGCCCGCAGGGGGCGCTCATCCTCCCTCAGGACGGATGTCACGCATTAACACGAAGGCGACCCCGTGACACTGGTTGGCGGCACGCTGTCGGAGCAGCTTGCAGGCTTTGCCGCGAACCTGCGCTTCGAATCCCTGCCCGAAGCGGTGATCGAACGCGTGCGCCTGCACGCGATGGACTTGATCGGCGTGTGCCTCTTGGGCGCACCGATGCCGTTTGCCGCCATCCTGCGGACGATCGCCAGCGCCGATGGCGGTCAGGCTGAAAGCTCCCTCCTTGGTAGCGGCGGCATCAAGCTGCCAGCGGGCGCGGCAACGCTGTACAACGGCGGACTGGCGCACGGCAACGAATTCGATGACACCTATGCCCCTGGCCGCTGGCACGGTAGCGCCCCCACGGTGCCACCGGCACTGGCGATCGCCGAGACCCTGCACCGCGACGGGCCAAGCTTCATCAGTGCGCTGGCCGCCGGCCTGGAGATCGGCTGCCGCCTGACACGCGCCGCGCCGACCCTGGTGAGCCTCGGCTTTCACTCCACCGGGACGGCCGGCGTGTTCGCGGCCGCCATCGCGGTCGGCAGGCTGATGCATCTGGACGCCGCGCAGCTCGCCAATGCGCTCGGCATCAGTGGCAGTTTCGCCTCCGGTACCACTGAATTTCTGGGTGATCCGGAACCCTGGTCCAAGCGCATCCAGATCGGCCACGCCGGACAGAGCGCGATTCTCGCAACGCGTGCCGCGGCGCATGGCTTCAAGGGGCCACGCACCATATTCGAGGGTCGCCACGGCTATTTCCGTGCCTACGCCAGGGACGGGAATTACGACACCAGCGGCATCACCGTGGCGCTGGGAGAAGACTGGCAACTCCTCAAGCTCTACCCCAAACGCTACCCCTGCGATCACATCGCACAAGGCTACATCGATTGCGCACTTGCAATCGCGCGCACCGGCATCAAGCCGGCCGATATCGAGCGCATCACCTGCGTGGTCCATCCGCTGGCCGCGGCCATCATGTTCACGCCGCACGCCATGCGGTATCGGCCCGACAACGCATGGTCGGCGCGCTGGAGCATGCCGTTCAACATGGCCGTCGCCTTTGCCGATGGCGCTGTGTCAGTGGATTCCTATGCCGATGCGCGCGCGCTTGACCCGCGCCTGCACGCCGTGATGGACCGGGTGGTTGCGCACGAAGACGCGGGAATGGCATTCCCAGGCGATTATCCCGCCGGCGTGCGTGTCCAGCTGAACAATGGCCAGGTGCTCGAACGATTCGCACCCAAGGTGGCCGGCTGCGAGGAAAACCCGGTCACGGTCGCCGAGTACGAAGCGAAATTCATCGACAACGCGCGCCGCGGCATCGGCAGCGCGCGCGCCGAAAGCGCCCTCAAGCTGATGCGCGATATGTGCGCCCTGCCCGACATGGCGTTGTTGGCCACCGCCTGCGGATAGTCCGCAGGCTTCGGTGGCGCAGTGCGCGCGCCCGACTCACTGCGCCTTGAGCCCGGAGGCTGAAATCACCTTGCGCCATTTCTCGGTCTCCTCGCGCAAAAACGCGGCGAACTCCTCAGGCGTGCTCCACGCCACTTCCTGACCGAGCCTGGCCAATTGTTCCTTCATCTCCGGTGTGCGCAGCACGCTGACCATCGCCTCGTTCAATTTCGCCACGATTTCGCGTGGCGTGCCGGCCGGCGCCAGAATGCCGTTCCAGGTCACCGCGGTGACCGCGGGGAAGCCGGCCTCGATCATGGTCGGCACCTCGGGCAGGGTCTCCGAGCGGGTCTTGCCGGTGACGGCGATGGCGCGCAGTTTGTCGGCACGGATCATCGGCAAGGCCGTCGGCACCACATTGAAGAGGCTCTGCGCCTGCCCGCCGACCACATCGGCCTGCGCCTGGCCACCGCCCTTGTAGGGAATGTGCACCATGTCGATGCCGGCGGCGACCTTGAACAGTTCGCCCACCAGATGCTGGGTGGTACCCGCACCTGGCGAAGTGAAATTGAGCTTGCCCGGATGGGCGCGCGCGTAGGCTACAAATTCGCGCACGGTTTTGATCGGCACCGCCGGATGCACCATCAGCACGTTGGGCACGATGCCGACCAGGGTCACCGGCGCCAAGTCCTTGAGCGGATCAAAAGGCAGTTTGGCATTGAGGAAAGGCGCGGTCGCCAGGCCGGCAAAGCCCATCAGGAGGGTGTAACCATCGGGTGCCGCCTTGGTGACGGCCTCGATCGCCACATTGCCGCCGGCGCCCACACGGTAGTCCACCACCAGCGGCTGACCCAGCTTCTCGGAAAACGCCGGCAACAAGGCGCGCAGCAGGATGTCCGAGCCACCGCCGGCGGCGAAACCGTTGACGATACGGATCGGTTTGTCGGGAAATGAAAATGCGCTGCCGGAAAGAAAGGCAGCGAGCATCACTCCGAGAATTCGATTCAAGACCATTTCCAGCTACCTCCGTTTGATGCCGGATCAACCACCCAGCACAATGCCACCGGCGCGCAGCACGCGCGCCCATTTTTCGATCTCAGCGCGCAGAAAGGCGCCGAATTCGTCGCTGCCTCCAGCCGCCGGTGTCACCGCCAGGCCCGAGAGTCGCTCGCGCAGTTCGCCGCCCGCCAACGCCCTGGTCGCCGCATCACGCAGGCGCGCCACCGCTTCATTCGGCGTCGCCGCCGGCACCATCAGACCGAGCCAGCCGATCGCCTCGTAACCCGGTACCCCGGCTTCGGCAAAGGTCGGCACCTCAGGCAGCCCTTCGAAGCGGCGTGCGCTGGTCACCGCCAGTGCCCGCAGCTTGCCAGAGCGGATATGCGGCAGCACCGCCACCACATCGAGAATCGCCAATTCAACCTGGCCACCGACCAGGTCGGTGACCACCGGTGCGGCCCCCTTGTAGAGGATGTCGATGATCGACACGCCGGCCATCTGGCGAAACAGTTCGCCCGCCAGTTGCGAACTCGGCGCCATCACGCCGAAGTTGAGCTTGCCCGGCTTGTCGCGCGCCAGTGCGATCAGTTCGCGCAAGCTTGCCGCCTGCAGCGCCGGATTGGCGACCAGCACATTCTGGTTGCGCACCAAGAGGACCACCGGACGCAGATCCTTCTGCACGTCGTAGTCGAGCTTGAGACTGCCATTGGCGGCGGCACCGGCGTTGATCGCGTTCGATGCGGTCGCCAGGTACACCAGATAGCCGTCCGGCGCGCTTTTCGCCACGGCCGCGCCGGCGATGTTGCCCGATGCACCGGCGCGGTTTTCCACCACTACCGGCTGGCCGAGCATTTCCCCCATGCGGGCGGCGACGCTGCGCGCCACCACGTCCGCGCCACCGCCGGGCGGAAAACCGACCACGATATGCACCGGCCGGGCCGGAAATGCTGGCACCTGTGCCAACACCTGGCCCCCAAGCAGCAGCAACATCGATACTGCCAGACATACCCGTATTGTCGGCATCACAGCACCCTTTCGCAGTCCACTGTCATTTGCCGGGCGCAAGCGGCGCCCGCCCGTGCAGCGCACGCACCTGATCGACCATCTCGCGCGGCGGCCGCGCGTGGGTGTAGCCGCGCCGCGTGACGCCGATGCCCAACGCCTTCAAGTCGGCCATCACCTCGGCCATCTTGAGCGTGCAGGCCAGCGCATCCATGATCGGCGCGTCGTCGATACGCGTCACCCCGGCGCGCGCGATCGCCTCGCTCAAATACAGCTGGCCGGGAATGATCGCTTCCGCCCCCTGGCGGATCGCTCCCCGCGCGGTTTCACAGAAGCGCTCCACCAGCTGCGCCGGGGTCGACAGCGCCTGCCCGACATCGTTGAACGTGGTGGCGTCCATCAGCACGGTCGGCAGAGCGCGCTCGGCAAGCCCGAGGCGGCGTACCCGCAGATCCATCATCTGCTCGAATCCGGACTGGAACACGACCACCACGAAGCGGCTGGCCAGGGTGCAGGCGAAATGCATCGCCGCCTCGCCATAGCCCACCACCGGGATATCGAGCAGCGAGCGCGCTTCTTCCAGCGCCGGATCCTGCACCGAACCGATGGCGAATACGTCATAGCCTTCGGCCTCGGCCTTGAGTGCATTGTCGAGGATGTACTGGATCTGCAGCGACATCAGGTAGGGGTAGATCACCACGTCGGCCGGCACATGCTTGCCATAGGCACCTTCGGGCATGCTGGCGAAGCGCACCTCGACGCCCGGGCGCGCGATCCGGCCAGCGCGCTCGGCCAGGCCGTCGAAATACGCCGGCATGCGGCCGCCATCGACTAAGCTCTGGTACCAGATTCGCATTTTCAGGATCCTCTACGCATGGCGGTGTGCCGCCTGCGATTCTAACGGTGGCAAGCTGCCCGCGCTCGCCGGTGACGCGCGGACCAGCAAGATTTCAGACATCCTTCAGATAGCGGGTTTCGAGCTCACGCCACTTGGCCGCATTGACCGCATCCTCGCGGTCGTTGAAGGTGGCCAGCTCGGCTTCGATCGCCACGGTATCGCCATCGCGCTTCAACACCGCCAGCACCCGCTTGGCGGCTGCGATCGCCGCGCGATGGGTTTGCGATGGATAGATGCCGATGCGGTAGCCCATCGCCTCGAGTTCCCTGGCCGGCAGCGTGGGCGTCTTGCCGCCTTCGAAAATATTCGCCAGTGCCGGCTTGGTCAGTTGGCGGGCGGCGCTGGCAAGCTCTTCGGCCGATTGCGGCGCCTCGACAAAGCCGACATCGGCACCGGCCTCGAGGTAGGCATTGACACGGTCGATCGAGGCCTGCAGACCTTCGACCGCGCGCGCATCCGAGCGCGCGATGATCACCATGTCGGCATCGCGCCGGGTATCGACCGCCGCCTTGATCTTGCCTATCATCTCCTGCCGGCTCACCAGTTGCTTGCCTTCGTAGTGCCCGCACTTCTTGGGCGACACCTGATCCTCCAGGTGAAACGCGGCGACCCCGGTTTTTTCGTACTCGCGCACGGCGCGAATCACATTCAACGCATTGCCGTAGCCGGCGTCCATGTCGGCGATCACCGGTATCTCCAGGGCGTCGACCGTACGTGAAATGTACTGGGTGATTTCGGTCAGGGTCAGCAAGCCGATGTCGGGATACCCGCAGGCACGCGAATAGCCGCCACCGGTCAGGTAGACGCCTTCAAAGCCGGCCAGTTCCACCAGCTTGGCCGTCAGGGTGTCATGGGCGCCGGGAACGATGGCATAGCCTGGTTTGGCCAGCAGGGCACGCAGCTTTTGTCTTGGATTCATCATGAAACCTCGGGGGTGAGGCGCTGGCGCACCACTTGGGGCATCAGACCGCCGTTTACGAAATACTCGACATCGCGCGCCGTGTCCAGGCGCGAGAGCAAGCGGATGGTTTGTACACGGCCGTCGCTACGGGTGATGGCGCATTCGAATTCGCAGCGCGGCGCCAGTTCCGCCGTGCCGATGCCGCTGATGTCCAGCGACTCGCTGCCGTCCAGAGCGAGCGTCTTGCGAGTGACGCCGGGCGCAAACTGCAGCGGCAGCACGCCCATGCCGACCAGGTTGGAACGATGGATGCGCTCGAACGATTCGGCGATCACCGCGCGCACGCCAAGCAGCAAGGCCCCCTTGGCCGCCCAGTCGCGTGAGGAACCGGCCCCATAGTCGGCGCCGGCAATCACCACCAGCGGCACCTGCTCTGCCCGGTAGCGCTCCGCTGCCGCATGTATCGACATCTGCAGGCCGCTGGGCTGATGGCGGGTGCTGCTGCCTTCGATGCCGGGCGTCATTTCATTGCGCACCCGCACGTTGGCGAAGGTGCCACGTGCCATCACATCGTGGTTGAGCCTGCGTGCTCCATAGTTGACGAAATCGCGCGGCGCCACGCCGAGCACGGCAAGATAGTCGGCCGCCGGGGTATCGGCGGAGATGGTGCCGATCGGCGAAATGTGGTCGGTGGTGAACATGTCGCCGAATATCGCCAGTACCCGCGCGGCGCGGATATCCGCAGGCGGCACCGCTTGCGGCGCCATGCCATCGAGAAACGGCGGGCGGCGGATGAAAGTGCTGCCGGCACTCCACGGAAACAGGCCACCGGTCTGGCCGGGCAATGCCTGCCACTCGGCGGTGCCGTCGCCGATCGTCGCGTAATTACTACGGAACATCTCCGGTGTGATGGTGGCATCGATGATGCGGCGCACCTCCGCGGGATCGGGCCAGATGTCGCGCAGGAACACCGGGTTTCCCTCACCGTCCTCGCCCAACGGATCGTGCGCCAGGTCGGTCAGCACGCTGCCTGCAAGCGCATAGGCCACCACCAATGGAGGCGAGGCGAGAAAATTCGCGCGCACCGCCGGATGAATGCGGCCTTCGAAATTGCGGTTGCCCGACAGTACCGCCACCGCGGTCAGGCCGCGCGCTGCAATCGCCTGATTGATCGGGTCCGCCAATGGCCCGGAACTTCCCATGCAGGTCATGCAGCCAAACCCGGCAAGATGGAAACCCAGCCGATCAAGCGAGGCCTGCAGGCCGCTCCGTGCAAGGTAGTCGGCCACCACCCGCGACCCCGGCGACAGCGAGGTCTTGACCCAGTCGCGCCTGGAGAGGCCGCGGGCAAGCGCGTTGCGCGCCAGCAGGCCGGCGGCAATCATGACCGACGGATGGGTGGTGTTGGTGCAACTGGTGATGGCCGCAATCACCACATCGCCATCCTTGAGGCCGGGCGCCTCATGGCCGTCCGGCTTAGCCGGCGGAAATGCCTGGCGAAACGCCGCGCCTGCGGCAGCAAGCGGCACCCGGTCCTGCGGTCGGCTCGGACCCGACACGCTGGGCTCCATCGCCCCGAGGTCGATCTCGATGATCTCGCTGAAATCCGGCGCCGGTGTGTGCTCGTCACGCCACATGCCCTGGGCCTTGCAATAGGCTTCCACCAGCGCCACCTCGGCTTCCCTGCGGCCGGTCTGGCGCAGATAGCGCAAGGTTTCGGCATCGACCGGAAAAAAGCCCATGGTCGCGCCGTTCTCCGGGCTCATGTTGGCAATCGTTGCGCGGTCCGGCAAGCTCAGTTCATCTAAGCCCGCTCCGAAATACTCGACGAACTTGCCGACCAACTGGTGCCGGCGCAGGATCTGCGTGATCGACAGCACCACGTCGGTCGAGGTCACGCCCGGACGCAGCTTGCCGACGATTCTCACGCCCGCCACCTCGGGGATCAGCATCGATACGGCCTCACCCAGGGCCCCCGCGCCGCCTTCGAGCCCGCCAACGCCCCAGCCGAGTACCCCCAGCGCGTTGACCATCGGCGTGTGGCTATCCATGCCAAGCACCGAATCGGGGTAGGCAAGCGTCTGCCCATCGGCCTGGCCAGTCCACACCACCCGCGCCAGATACTCGAGGTTGATGCTGTGCAGGATGCCGCTGCCGGGCGGAACCACGCGCACATTGTCGAAGGCCTGGGCGCCCCAACGCAGAAAAGCGTAGCGTTCGGCATTGCGCCGGAATTCCTGCGCGATATTGCGCCCGACCGCCCCGGGCATGGCCGCTTCATCAACCATCACCGAGTGATCGACCACCAGGTCGACAGGCACTACCGGGTTGAGGCGTTGCGGATCGCCCCCCAGGCGCAGCAAGGCGTCACGCATCGCCGCCAAGTCGCCAAGCATCGGCACGCCGGACGAATCGGGCATCAGCACGCGGGTGAAACGAAAGTCTATTTCGCTCTCTGAGCGGCGGTCCGTCAGCCAGGCCTGCAGCGCCGCGACATCGCCGCCGTCGGAGCGTCCTTCTCCATGCTGGCGCAGCAGGTTTTCCAGCACCACCTTGAGCGAAAACGGCAAGCGCGAGATGCCTGCCAGGCCCTGCGCCTCGGCCAGCGCCAGGCTGTAGTAAAAAAAGTCCCGCGGTCCGACACACAGGGTTCGACGGGTCAAGGCGCTGTCGAACCGCGGCGGCAGGCCCGCCGGAGAAGCTGCGCGCATCGCAGACACCTAGTACCGTGACCCGAAAATTTCGACACATGAAAGCGCGCCTTCGACCCCATGGCGTCGTTGCAAATCCTCGCCATAGCTACGGCCATGGCTGCGGTTTGCGCCTAGCCCTGAGGCCGAATCCATCGCTTTCATTCTGTGTCGAAACTTCCGCGTCACGGTACTAGTCGATCTTGAGATTGGCCGCTTTGGCGATGCGCGCCCAGCGCGCCAGGTCGGACCTGATTTGCGCCGCATGTTCTTCCGGCGTCGAACCGCTGCCATCGAGCCCCAGTTGCGCCAGCCTGTCCGCCACATCCGGTGCGCGCAGGGCTCTGGCGACCGCCTGCTGCAGCTGGTTGACGATCGGCTTTGGCGTGCCGGCCGGCGCCATCATGCCGTACCAGGAGTTGACTTCGAAGCCCGGCAGGATGTCGTTCAAGGCCGGCAAATCGGCCAGCACGGCCGAGCGCTTCAGCGTGGTCACCGCCAGCGGACGCAATTGCCCGGCCTTGATCTGCGGCATCACGCCGGCGATGTTGAGGAACGAAATTGAAATCGAACCGCCGATCATGTCGGTGACCACCGGCGCCGATCCCTTGTAGGGCACGTGGATGGTGTTGACCCCCGCCAGCATGTTGAACTGTTCGCAAGCGAGGTGCGTGGTGCTGGCCGGGCCGACCGAGCCGCAGCTGAGCTTGCCGGCATTGGCCTTCGCATGCTCGATCAGCTCCTTCACCGAACGGGCCGGGATATCGTTGCGCACCAGCAATACCAGGGCACCGGCCGCCACCTGGGTGATCGCCTCGAAATCCTTCACCGAGTCGTAGGGCATCTTGTCGACTACCGCCGGACTGATGGCCATCGGCCCGACATGGGAAAACAGCAGCGTGTAACCATCCGGCGCCGCCTTGGCGACAAAGGTTGCGCCGATGGTGCCGTTGGCGCCAGGCCGGCTCTCGATCACCACCGGCTGCCCGAGTTGTTCGCCGATCTTGGTGCCGACCAGGCGCGCCAGCAGTTCGGCCGGTCCGGCCGGCGTCCACGGGCTGATCAGGCGGATCGGCTTGTTCGGGTAGTCCTGAGCGACCGCCGCGCCACTCAGGGTAAGCGCTGTCAAGGCAAACAAGGCTGCTGCGAATCTTCGTCCAAACCGAGTCGGGATCATCGTGTCTCCTTTGATTCAGATTGATGGGTCAACGTGGCGTCGCGGGCTCCGAGGAGAAAGCGAGCGATCTGGCCGGCAAGTTCCTGCGTATGCGATTCCAGGGCGACCCGCCCCGCATTGAGAATGGTGGCGCCCTCGATGCGCGGGTTCAAGCCGCATACCGCTTCGAGTTGGCGCCCGTAATGCTCTTCATCGGCCATCACCAGTTCGAGCAGCAGCGTCGGCGCGACGATGCGCGCGATGGCGCCCGCGAAATCGAACTCGAAATTGGCGCCGTAGGTGGCGCCGATCGCCGCCACCGCCTGCACATGGTCGAGCACGCGGATTTTCAGTTCCTCGATGTCCGCGGCTGTCACCACCGGTTTGGCAAACATGCTTCGCGGCATGCCGAAGCCGCTGATGTCGTTCCAGTCCGCCGCCCAGCGTCTCAAGTGCTGGTCTCCGCCGGGCGAATCCGGGTAGCGGGTGAAGTATTTGTCGACGATGTGGTGAATTGCCGCATTGCGCGCATCGCGGTCGGGGATGATGCTGTGGATCTGGCCGCACAGGATCACCCGCTCGACCGCCCCGGGGTGATTGGCGGCCATCGCCGCAGCGACCTTGTTGCCGGTGTGATAGCCGAACACATGGGCGCGCGCGATCCCCATGCTGGCCAGGAACTCGACCATTGCGTCGGCCAGCGCCTCCATGCTCACCGTGCCGGCGAGCGGATCGGACTGGCCGAAGCCGGGAAGATCGGGCGCGATGCAGCGAAAGTGCGGTGCCAGCTGCGGCAGCAGGAAGCGGTACGCGCGCGAGGAGCGCGGTGCCGAGTGCATCAGCAACAGCACCGGCCCCCGCCCTGCTTCGACATAGTGGACTTGGCCCGAGCGGATGGCGGCGTAGCCGCGGCGCATGCTCATTCGAGTTTCGCCCCGGACTGCGCCACCACACGCGCCCATTTCTCGACCTCGCTGCGCACATGCGCGCTGAATTCCTTCGGCGTGGTGCCGACCACCTCGAACCCCATGCCGTTGAGTTTCTGGGTCAGCTCGGGCGCCCGCACCGCGGCGTTGATCTCGCTGGCCAGGCGTTCCTGCACCGCTGCGGGCACGCCTGCCGGCGCCATGATGCCGTACCAGGCGATCACGTTGAAGCTTTCCATGCCCTTGAATTCGGCCATGGTCGGCAGGCTGCCGTTGGCGACCAGGGGCGTGCGGTTCGGGCCGGTGGTGGCCAGCGCCTTGAGGCGGCCGCCGGCGACCTGCGGCATCGCGGTCGAGGCGCTGTCGAACAGCATCGACACGCGGCCACCGACCAAATCGGCTGAGGCCGGTGCCTGGCCCTTGTAGGGCACATGCAGCATGTCGATGCCGGCCAGTATCTTGAACAATTCGCCTGCAAGATGGGTGGCGCCGCCGGCACTGTGCGAGGCATAAGTGAGTTTCCCCGGCTGCGTTTTCGCCAGCGCGATCAGTTCCGGCACGGTGCTGGCAGACACGCTCGGATGCACCACCAGCACGAAGGCCTGCCGCGTGAGATGGGTGATCGCCGACAGGTCTTTCAAAACGTCGAACGGAATGTCCTTGTAGAAGCTCGGATTGGTCGACAGCGGCGTTGCCGCCAGCACCAGCGTGTGCCCGTCCGGCGCCGCGCGCGCCACCTGATTGGTGCCGATGTTGCCGCTGGCGCCGGCGACGTTGTCAACCACCACCGGCTTGCCCAGGCGCGGCGCCAAGCCGTTGGCGATCAGGCGCCCGAGCGCGTCCGCACTGCCGCCGGCCGGATAGGGCACCACCAGGCGAAACGGCTTGTCCAGCGGAAAGCCCTGCGCCTGCAGGGCGCCGGTGCCCAGCATCAGGGCGGCAGCGGCCAAAGTCGCGGCGGATCGAATCAGGTTCATTTCAAAGCTCCTTTATTGATGCAGTCTCAAACCTTGCGCAAGGCCGCACTCTTGCCTGCGATGCGCCCGAATACCAGTGCTTTGCCGATACCGGTGCCCGAGTGGTAGCTGGCACCGTGAAAGCCGCCCACCGCCTCGCCCGCCGCGTACAGACCTGCGATCGGCTGGCCACGTCGCAATACCCGCATGTGCGCATCGACAGCGATGCCGGCGTAGGTTGCCAGCAGGTGCCCGATGGTGGCAAAGGCGTAGAACGGCGGCCGTTCCACGCGCTGTGGCAGGCCGTATTTGCCGGCCAGAGTCTTGCGGCCAAAATCGGCATCGATACCAGCATCGACGCCTTGGTTGTAGCGTTCCACAGTCTGCCGCAAGCTCGGTGCCGGCAAAGCCGCCTTGTGCGCCAGTTCGTCAAGGGTCTCGCCACGCAGCAGCATGCGGATCCTGGCGGCATCGAGCGTCATCGGCGAACCCTGCCCGGCGGCGGCCTGCGCCGCCACCGCGCGCTCGTACACGCTCTGATCGAACACCTGGAAACCCATCATGCCGGGCTGGTCCAGGCAAATCCGCGCGATGTCCTTGTACGAAAGCGATTCGTTGACGAATCGTTGCGCGCGTTGGTTGACGATGATGCCGCCCTGGTAGTAAAGCAAAAGTATGTCGTCGGAAGTCGCGCCGCTTGCATGCAGTTCGAAACTCGGTTGTACATGCTCGATATCGCGGGTATCCGCCTCCAGCGCTTCGGCCATGCGCAAGGCATCGCCGGTGTGGCCGACGCCGGACGTGGCAAGCACCGCGGCAAAGCGCGGCTCGATTTCGCCCAGGCGCTTTGCGTCACGCGCGAAACCGCCGCTCGCCAGCACCACACCGCGGCGCGCGCGCACCCGTGAAACCAGGCCGCTGCGCTCGCGCAGCGTGACTCCAGCCACCCCTCCATCGGCGTCACTCACAAGCCCGGTCACAGGTGTGCCGAACAACACCGCGACACCGCGCGCCTCGACCGCGGCTTTGAGCTTGCGTACCAGGTCCAGCGGGTCGGTGAGATGGCCGCGCGGCACGCTCATCCCCGCCACCGCAGTGACCGTCGGCGACCAGGTGACGCCCAGCGCGCAGAGTTGCTGAAAAGTGTCGAGCTGATGCTCAATGTAGGCCTGCACCAGCGCCGCATCGTTGAGATGCCGGCCGGTCTCAAGGACGTCATGCGCCATCAGTTCGTTGCTGTCTTCGACGCCACTGCGCTTCTGTACCTCGGTGCCGGCAAAGCTTACGCGGCCCACCGAAATCGCGGTCGACGATTCCCACAGGCGCAGCTGCTTCTCGAACACGATGGCGCTGGCACCGGCCTGTGCAGCTTCGAGCGCCGCCTCCAAGCCGGCCGCGCCGGCGCCGACGACGATCACATCGACTTCGGAGTCCCAGGCCGGGGCGCTCACGGCGCCTCCAGCCGGATGACGTGCTTGCCGATGCCGGTTCCCCGCAACACGTCGATCAGCGCCTGCGGTGCGGCTTCAATGCCTTCATGCACGGTCTCGTGATAACGCACGTCGCCGCTCGCCAGCCAGGCGCCGATCGCGGCCTGCGCTTCAGCGGCACGGTGTGCGTAGTCGTAGACGATGAAGCCCTGCAGGCGCGCACGTGCGCTGATGATGTGCGCCTGCGCATCGGCTCGCGTGGCAGGCCCGGCCAGTTGCGCAACGCGGCCGACTACCGCGATGCGCGCATGGTCGGCCAGGTGGCGCATCACTGCATCCGAAACCCTGCCGCCGACGTTGTCGAAATAGGCGTCGATGCGATCCGGGCAGGCCTGGCGCAAGGCCGCATCCAGGTCGGGGCTTGCGCGGTAGTCGATCGCCGCGTCGAAGCCCAGGTCGGTGAGCAGGTGGCTGACCTTGGCCGCACCGCCGGCGATGCCGACCACCCGGCAGCCTGAGAGCCGCGCGATCTGCCCGGCCAACGAACCGACGGTACCTGCGGCGGCACTGACCACCACCGTCTGGCCGGGCCGCGGGGCACAGATGTCAAGCAGGGCGAAATACGCGGTGAGCCCCGGCATGCCAAGCACACCCAAGGCAGTCGAGATCGGCGCCCGTGACGCATCGACACGCATCACGCCCTGCGCATAGGCCACCCTGCCGCTTTCGCCGCGCGACATGGCGTATTCCTGCCAGCCCAGCATGCCTTCGGCAAAATCGCCCTCGTGCCAGTCCGGATGGCGCGAACGCACCACTTGACCCACCATGCGCCCCCACACTGTTTCGCCCAGGCGCATGGTGTTGCCGTAGCCGCTGGCTGCGTCCATGCGCCAGCGTTGCAGAGGGTCTGCCGAAAGGTAGCGCCCCGCCAGCAGAAATTCCCCGGCGACCGGGTCCGGCACCGCATCCTCGGCAACGGCGAAGTCGGCAAGCACAGGCACACCGGACGGGCGCGCGGCGAGCAAAACCCGGCGATTCAAGTTCAGGCCCTCCGCCCGGCGATCGGTTTCGCTCCGAGTGGCAGCGTGTGCAGTATCCGGCGCATCACCTTAGCCCTTGAGCTTGTAGACCCGTAGCGCATTGTCACGGAACAACTTCCTTTTCACTTCGGACTTGAGGCCCAGCGCCTCGATCTCGCCGCGCGTACGCTCGAAATCGAGCACTGGAAAATCCGTGCCGAACATGACCTTGTCCTGGCCGTAGCTGTTGATGTAGCGCTTGAACGAATCCGGCCAGTACTTCGGGCTGTGCGCATCGCAACCGATATAGATGTTTTTGTGCTTCCATGCCATGGCGATCATCTCGTCGGTCCAGGGAATCCCGACGTGGATGCCGATGAGCTTGAGTTCCGGAAAATCGCAGGCGACAGCGTCCAGCGATATCGGCGTCCCGACGCTCTTCAAGCGATAGTCGGGATCGTAGATCATCGACTGCCCGACCTGCATCTGCACCGGAACGTCGAGTTCGCAACACTTGGCGTAAAACGGGTACCACTTGGCGTGGTCGGGCGCGAGTTCATACCAGTGCGGATAAAAGTGCGCGCCGACGAAACCAAGGTTTTTCACGGCGTGCTCCAGGTCACGCACGCCCTGCATGCCCTCCCAGGGGTCGAGGCCGGCCAAGCCGTGGAACCGGTCGGGATGCTGCTTGACCGCACGGGCGACCATCGCGTAAGGAATATGGCTGCACGCCGGATGGCCGAGCCGGCCGATCTTCGCGGCCACCAGGAACGCCCTTTCGATGCCGGCCGCGTCCATCCGGCGCAGCATTTCCTTGTGGGTCACACCCGCGATGGTCTCTTTCTTGACCCGCATCTTGCCGCCGAAAAACGCTTCACGCCGCGGCCGCACACGCAAGGCCTCGGGAGTCCAGATGTTGACCACGATATCGATGGCGCGAACGGCGAATGCTGGGTTCATTGCGTCTCCTTCTGTAGTGTTTTCGTGCCGTCCGTTGCGATGAACGGCAGTCGCGCAACCAATTCCGCCTTGACGACCTTTCCAAGCGTATTCCTGGGAAACTCGTCGACCACGAAAACCTCGCGCGGCAACTTGTATGGCGCAACTCGAGGGCGACAATACTCGCGCAGTTCTGCGGCACTTGCCTGGCCGCGGAGCATCACGAATGCGGCCACCTCTTCATTGAATTCTTCCGACGGCCAACCGACCACCGCGCAGTCGACCACGTCAGGGTGGGCCAGGAGCAATTCCTCGATGTCGACTGGATAGATGTTGACCCCGCCCCGGATGATCATGTCCTTGGCACGCCCCTTCAGGTGAAGATAGCCGTGCGCGTCGAGTGCGCCCAAGTCGCCTGGGTAGTACCAGCCGTCGCGGAAAGCGTCGCGGCTTGCCTCCGGATCGTTCCAGAACTCGGTGGCAACCACCGCGCCTCGCACTCGAACCCTGCCTGCCACGCCCTGCTCCACCGGCCGGTGCTCTTGATCCACGCATTGCACCTCGATGCCGAAAACCGCTCGACCGACGGAGCTCGAGAACTCCGCCGGGTCGTGGCGCGTGAGATACGTGGTTCCACCGCCCTCGGTTGACCCGTAATAGTCCACGAAGCCATCCGACAGGCGCCTGGAAATGGCATCGCGCTCGCCGGGAAACAGGGAGGCGCCGATGGATACAAGCCGCCTGACTCCGCGAAACGCGGCGAGCTCGCCATCAGGCAGCGCAAGCAGCCGTCGCAGCATGGTCGGTACCAGAAACGTCGCCGTCGCGCCGGATCGCGCAACTTCCTCGCACAGAGCCGTCGCGTCAAACGGAGGCGGAAACAGGCGCACTGTCGCTCCGCAGGTCAAAACCGCCATTGCAAATGTCCTGCTCGCGCCGAAATAAAGAGGCGTCGCCGACAGGTAAACATCCTGGCTGTTCACGCCCAGATTCATCCAGTACACGAGGAAGCGGCGCATGAACTGACTATGGGTCAGGCGTGGTCCCTTGGGTCGCCCTGTCGTTCCCGAGGAAAGCGACATCAGCAGCGGCCCGCCACCACGGTAAGGGCAGGCGGGTACGGTCGCCGCGACCGCGCGCCGCCAAAGGTCATCCACCGCGATGCATTTGAACCCGTCCGGACCGACGGCGTCAGGTTCGACCAGCATGACGCGCGCGCCAAAATGCTTCGCGACCCGCGCCTGCTCTTCCGCAGTCCAGCGCCAGTCCATCGGCAATAGAACCATGCCGGCACGTGGAATCGCGAACAAGGCAAGCAGATGATCGATGCTGTCGCGCAGCGCGAGGCCGACGGCCTCGTGCCGCCGCAGTCCCAGCCCTGCGATCCATGCCGCCATCCGCAGGACGCGCTGGTGCAGCTCGTGATAACCGATCGTTTCGCCACAATGCACGATCGCAGGATGATCGGCGCGCGATATGGCGTGATATGCCAGCGCATCCGCAACGTTTTCGTCTTCGCTAAACATGGATTTTTTGCGCGCCCGCGGATCAATTCTTCTCGACCTTGATCCCGGTCTTGATCACCGTGGCCTTCCACCGCTCAACGTCGCGGCGAAAGAATTCCGCGAACCGTTGCGGCGACTCGCTGCGCAAGACGTCCATGCTGAGCGCCTCATACCGGGCCACTGCCCTTGGATCGGCGAGGGCGGTCGAGATCGCGGCGGCGACCCGATTGACCACGTCGCGCTGCGTATTCTTTGGCGCGAAGACCCCGAACCAGACGCTGTTCTCGAAATTCTCGAAGCCCGCTTCGACCATCGTCGGCACATCCGGCAACTGCCGTGTCCGTCGTGGCGTGGTCACCGCGAGCACGCGCAGCTTTCCCGCCTTGATCAGTTGCATGGATGTCGACAGGTTGTCGAACATCAGATGCACGCGGCCGCCCATCAGGTCGTTCAATGCGGGGCCGCTGCCCTTGTAAGGCACGTGAACGATGTCGACACCTGCGGCTTCCTTGAACATTTCGCCGGCCAGATGCTGCGTGGTCGCAATCCCGCCCGAGGAAAAGCTGAGCGACTGGCCTTTTGCATAGGCGACCAGATCGCGCACCGTGCGCACCGGAATCTGCGGATTGACCACCAGAACGTTCGGCGCCTCGGAAACCAGCCCGACCGGAATCAGGTCGTTCAACATGTCGAGCGGAAGTGCCGGGTCGATCGCGGCCTGCACGGAAAGGGAGATGGAGCCGAACAGGAGCGTGCTGCCGTCCGGATCGGACCGTGCAACCGCAACGGCTGCGACGATACTTCCCGCTCCGGGCCGATTCTCGACCACGATCGGCCTGCCAAGCGCGGCGCCCATGCCTTCGACCACAGCGCGCGCGGCCAGGTCGGCGGAACCGCCGGGAGTGAACCCCACCATCATCCGTATCGGCTTGTCGCCTACCACCTGCGCGGAAACAGCGCCAATCGAGAAAAGCAGGGCAAGGACAACTGCGAAAATTCTGCACATGGCTAGTTCTTCTCCACCTTGATACCGGACTTCAGCACCGTCGACTTCCAGTTGCTGATATCGCGGCGAAAATACGCGTCCGCAATCTCGGGCGTGTCGCTCTTGAGGACATCCATGCTCAAGGGCACGAAGCGCGCGGTGATTTTCGGATCGGCAAGGCTGGCGGCGATCGCCGCGGCAAGGCGGTCGACGACCGGACGTGGCGTCTTGCGCGGCGCGAAGACGGCGAACCAGACGCTGGTCTCGAAATTGTCGTATCCGGCCTCGGCCATGGTCGGGACATCCGGAAGATGGGGCGTACGTTTCGGCGCGGTTACAGCGAGGGCGCGGATCTTGCCCGCCTTGATGTGCGGCAAGGCGGTGATCAGGTTGTCGAACATCATCTCCAGACGCCCGCCCATCATATCGGCCAGAGCGGGGACGCTGCCCTTGTAGGGGATATGCGCGATGTCGATCCTGGCGCGCTCCTTGAGCATCTCGCCCAGGAAATGCAGGCTCGATCCGACACCCACCGATCCAAACCCGATACGGTTGGCCTTGGCATAGCCGACCAGTTCCGTGACGGTACGCACCGGCAATTGCGCCCCGATCACCAGCACGTTGGGTGCCTCGGCTATCAGGCCGACAGTGATGAAATCGTTCGGCGGATCGATTGGAATGCCGGGGTCGATCGCCATCTGCACCGACAGCGAGATGCCGCCGTAGAGAAGCGTATAGCCATCCGGTTCGGCGCGCGCCACCGCTGTGGCGGCGATGATGCTTCCCGCGCCGGGGCGATTTTCAATCAGGACCGGCCTGCCCAAAGCTTGCGCAAGACCTTCCGAAATGGCACGCGCCGAAAGGTCCGCTGATCCGCCGGGAGCGAAGCCGACCAGCATCTTCAGCGGTCGATCCGGGTAGGTCTGCCCGAGGGCAAGCGTGGCAAATGCCAGCAGCAATGCCCCTGCCGTCATGTTGCGTTTCATGATCAGCCTCCGCTGAGTTTGTAAACCCGCAGCGCGTTGTCGCGGAACAGCTTCCTGCGCACCTCGGGCTTGAAGTCCAAAGCCTCGATCTCGCCGCGTGTGCGTTCGAAATCGAGGATCGGGAAATCGGTGCCGAACAGCACCTTGTCCTGGCCGAAGCTGTTGATGTAGTGCTTGAATGAATCGGGCCAGTATTTCGGGCTGTGGGCGTCGCAGCCGATGTAGATGTTCTTGTGCTTCCAGGCCATGGCGATCATTTCGTCGGTCCAGGGAATGCCGACGTGAATGCCGATCAATTTGAGTTCGGGAAAATCGCAGGCCACCGCGTCGAGGGTGATCGGCCGGCCGACGCTGCGCACCGGGTAACTCGGGTCGTAGACCATCGACTGCCCGACCTGGAACTGCACCGGGATGTCGAGTTCACAGCATTTCGCGTAGAACGGATACCACTTCGCATGGTCGGGCGCGAGCTCAAACCAGTGCGGATAAAAGTGCGCGCCGATGAATCCCAGGTCCTTGACCGCATGCTCGAGTTCGCGCACGCCCTTCATTCCCTCCCAGGGATCGAGCCCCGCCAGCGCGTGGAAACGGTCGGGATGCTGCTTGACCGCCTTCGCTACCATCGCGTACGGAAGGTGGTAACAGGCCGGGTGGCCGAGACGCCCGACCTTGGTCGCCGCCAGAAAGGCGCGCTCGATGCCGGCGCCGTCCATGCGGCGCAGCATTTCGGCGATCGATATCCCTTCCACGGTCTCGCGCCTGACCTTCATCTTGCCCTGGTAAAAGGCGTCGCGCCTGGGCCGCACACGATTGGCTTCGGGCGTCCACAGATTGACGATGATGTCGATCGCCGCCACATCGAATTTCCCGGTCCAGCCCTTTTCTGTCCCCGATCTGGTTTTCATTACGACTGCTCGCTTTCCAGAAAATGTTCGTCGACCACGTGTCCCCACCATCCTCTCCCGTACCGCAGTACCCGCGGCACGAAGCCGTCAATTCACGGTGATCTTCGCGTCCTTGACCGCCTTGTTCCACTTCACCAGCTCCGCGCGGATGTACGCGCCGTACTCCTCCGGCGT
>JBEIFV010000096.1:0-22296 GCA_040382235.1 Burkholderiales bacterium | reverse complement strand
CAATCCGTCCACCCCGGTCTGCTATTGCAGCAACCCGCCACGCATCGGCGTGACCATCGGTTTCTGGGAACCGGTGCGCCTGGTCGATGTGACCCGCACGCCGTTCTGCATGGTCGGCCTGGGTGGTATCACCATCGATCCGGGCTTCGACGCCCCGCGCGGCGCGCAGGTCGGCCACGATAGCCAGACCCGCAACAGCTTCTATCACGCCCACTGGTACGCCAACCCCATCCTGTACTGGCTACAGGTGCTGCTCGACTTCCCCTGCCTGGAAAAGGGTTCGCTCGATCTGGTCTACCTCACCGAAGTCGATCCCTTGTGGGCGGACGACGAGTTGACCGCGATCCTCAACCCGGAGGCGGTGCTGTTCGCCAACGCCCCGGCCAAAGCGGCCTGCGCCGCCGATTGCGTCGCCGCGAGCGCCGGCTTCCCGATCGCGAGCCTGTTCTGGTGCGCGGGCTGCCAGGGGTCGATTTACCCGATGACCGGCCACGTCGCCACCCACATCGGCGGCGTGCAGGCCTCCACGCTGATCACCCAGCGCATGGCCGCCAAGATGCACCGCCAGCTTGCCACCTTCGACGGCGCCGGCGCGGCCGGGCTGTGCGGCTACTACATGCAGCCGATCATGGACAAGACCCACTACAAGATGCAGATGGTCTATCCGGTGCCCAACACGCAGAAGGACGCCGGCCAGTGCTGCCAGCCTTTCGGGCGCACTACCATGATCTGGGGCGCAGGAAAGTCATTCCCGGTAACGGGTGAAGACTTTTCGTATCAGATCTTCCGCAAAAGGAACTGCTGTGCCGGCGCGTATTGATCGGATCGCAGGCGCCGCGCTGGCCTGCCTCCTACCGTGCATTGCCCTGGCACAAGCGCCTCAATGGCCGACGCCACAGGACATCGACCGCGCACTCAAGGCCCACCCGTTCCCTGAACCGGGACGGATCGGCTCACACCCCCTCCCCCGGCCACCGCGGGTCGACGCTCAACCCGGCGGCATCGACATCGAGGCGCTGGCGAGGGGCAAGGTCGTCGTGCCCGGTTCGACTGCCGCACCCGCGTCGGCGCCGCTACGCATCTTCGTCACGCTAGACATGCCGCGCGCCAGCCTGAAGCTGCTTACCGACCAGGCAGCACGATCGGGCGCCGTGCTGGTTCTGCGTGGCCTGAAATCCCAGTCGATGCGCGAAACCGTCAGCGCGGTTGGCGAACTCATCGGCGACACCAAGGCAACCTGGGTCATCGACCCGGAAGCATTCACGCGCCATGCCGTGCGTCAGGCACCGACCTTCGTCCTCACGCTGAGCGACCCGGTCAACGAAGCGCCGCGCACTTGCGGCGCCGGCTGCGTGGCGCCTACGGGCTTCGTTAGCGTCGCCGGCGACGTCAGCGTCGACTACGCGCTGGAGACAATCCTGCGCCGCAAACCGGAAGCCGCACCGCGCGCCAGTCCGATTCTCAAACGCTTGCGGGCTCCCCAATGATCCGCACATTCCTGCCCATGCTGTTCGCGGCGGTCGTGCTCCCCTCGCACGCCGACCCTGCCTCCGACGCATTCAGTCAAGGCTCCACCTTCGGCAAAGCAGGCAACGCCGCGGGGCGCGGTCAGATATCAGGAAGCTCGGCCCAGTCGACCGTTCCGTACTTCACTTCCACTCCGCCGGAGGCGTCCTATTTCGGCAATCCAGGCCTGGGCACACCCGCCTCTGCCAAGGCCGCTGCCTGCGTGCCACCCACCGGAAACAGCCCGGCGGGCGGATTCGGCGACCAGGCCTGCAACGCGGTTGGCTTCTCGCAGACCAACCCGTCGCGCCGCCCGACCTACAGCATCGGCCCGACCGATCCAATGCTCACCCGCGCCAAGGCGATCACCGCCGACCCGCAGGCTATCGCCGGCAGCCTGAGCGGCACCTACAGCGGCTGCACCGTGCAGACCGTGACCAAGCCGGACGTTTTCGAGACGCTCATCTGCAACCAGTACCGCACCATCGAGAACACCACCTGCGACAAGGTGCTGATCGTCACGCCGATCCAGGTGCCCGGATGCTCACCCGGACAATTCTTGACGCGGGTCGTCGCCGACCCGTGCCCGGGTTGCATCGACTACATCGCCTTCGACTTCTCCTGCGGCGCGAACAACTACCTGATGCACGCCTTCACCATCTACAAGTCGAGTGGCGGCGTCTACATGGAACTGGGCTCGCAATATGTGCCCGGCACGCTCAACACCCAGATCGGCCAGACCCTCGGCCCCTCGCAGATCGACGGCTACTACTGCTACCAGACCTACTACAGCCAGTCCTGCTCCGGCGCCAACTGTTCGATCGGTGCCTGGTTCTACAACCCCTGCGCGGGCACCAGCTACTACGGCGTGAGCACCTTCGCCATGCCCACCACCGTGAGTTTCCGGGATTCCTGGGACAACCAATGCGCGGCGCTGGAGGCGCGCGCACAATGATACGGCGCGCTTTGGGATGTTTAGGGCTTGCGGCGGCCTGCCTGGCCAGCCCGACAAGCCCCGCCGCCGATTGCCAGAAGCTCTCGGAAGCCTGCGTCGAAGGTCCGGCCACCCGCAGCATCGCCGGGTACCCGGTGTATCGCGAGTGCTGGCGCACCCGTTCCCAGTTCAGCTGCGTCTCGCAGACCATGACCGATGATTGCCAGCCCCTGCGCGACCGCGGCTGCAGCCAGGTGGGCTCGCGCTGCATCGACACCAGCCCGCAGGGCGCCTGCATGCTCTACGAACAATCCTGGCAGTGCAAGGTATCGAGCGGATCGACCTCGACCATCACCAACTGCGGCAGCCAGCAGTTCTGCCTGAACGGCAAGTGCTTCGACACCGCCCACGCGCCCGACGCGGATTTCGCCAAAGTGGTAGCCGGGCTGGAAGCGCAGCGCGAAGCCGGCAAGTACATGGACCCGAACAGCCTGGTGGTGTTCCAGGGCTACGACAACCGATGCCGCAAGAAGCTCTTCGGCCTGGTCAATTGCTGCAAGGGTGCCGGTTCCAGCGGTTCCCTGTTCAGCAACCTGAACATGATCATGGGTGCCGGCAGCCAGGCGGCCGGCGTGCTGGGGTCGAGCTACACCTACGACGCCTTGTTCACCTCCGACGCGCCGGACCTGGTGATCGCCGGCTTCGAGGCCCTGTTCGGCGCCGGCGGCGGTTCCTCTGCGCTGGCGGGTCTGCTCGCCGGCGACGTGTCGGTGGTGTCATTCATCGAAACCCTGGTGCCCGGCCCCTGGAGCATCGCCATGCTGGCGATCCAGCTCTCCGGCATTCTCAATTGCGACCAGGCCGAACAGATCCTCGCCATGAAGCGCGACAACCGGCTCTGCCACGGGGTCGGCAGCTACTGCTCCGCCCGAGTGCCGATCATCAGGTTGTGCATCGAGACCACCGAGTCCTACTGCTGCTTCAACTCACGCTTGTCGCGCATCATCAACGAGCAGGGGCGCGGCCAGCTCGGCAAGGGCTGGGGCGGCGCGGAGAACCCCAATTGCAGCGGCTTCACCATCACGCAACTGCAGGCGCTCGACTTCTCGCGCATGAACCTGGCGGAGTTCTACGCCGAAATTGCCCCCACGCTGCCCGACACGGGCGCCATCCGCGCGAACGCGCAACAGAAGGTCAACAGCTACTTCGCCAAATGAACGATCTTTCCATTCTTCTCACTGGCTCCCTGCTCGCCCTGCTCGCCTCACGCTGGGTGGAGGCCCAACCATCGGCCCGCATGCAGGTGCCAGACATCAAGCCGCTACTGCTTCGCGCGATCGAGCGAGGGTCGGCGCAAGGTGTACTGGTAGGCGTTGCCGCGGCCTATACCCAGCGCAAGTTCGGCACCACCAGCCCGATCGAAATAGACGTCCGGCGCCTGCAGGCGCTACCAAACCCAGGCTGCGCCCGGCTGGAAGTCACCACCCGCCAAAAGGACGTGGTGGAACGCGGCCAGAAGGGCGACGGCGAACTCGTCTACCAGGTGAGCTATTGCCGTGACGGCAGTGTTCCCGACAAGCGATAGATCGCCATGCACAAATCCATTCTCCTGACTGCGCTGGTCCTCGCCACTTTGCCTATCGGCGCCCTTCCCGCCGACGATCCGGCATCGTCAATCAACGCTGCCAACGCCCAAACCAGCCTGGGAACCAGCGGCGACGGCACCTACTGGCGCCGCAACGGCGAAGGATGGTTCTGGTACCGCGACCCGCCCGAAACCGTTCGCCCGCCCAAGTCGGCGGCGCCACAGAGCCGCCCGGCGGAGCTGGTCGAGTTCGAAGCGATGCAGAAGCGTCTCGACGACCTGAAGCGCGTGGCCGTGATGAACCCCACCGACGCGAACCTGCTGTCCTACATGCGCTACCAGCGCTTCGTGATGGACAAGTCCGAGTTCTTCGCAGAGCGCTGGCAACGCCTGGTGTGGTCCGTCCCGGACCTCGACTACGGCCTGACCGGCCGGCCCACCAACGCGATGGCCATCGGGGTTTTTGATGACCAGCAACGCGACAAGCAGGCGCAGGCGGTTCGGAATCTCGCTTCCACGCACGGGCTGCTGTTCATCTTTCGCAGCGACTGCCCCTACTGCCACCGGCTGGCGCCGATCCTGAAGCGCTTCGAGCAGGAATACGGCATGACTGTGTTTCCGGTGAGCCTGGACGGCCGCGGCCTGCCGGAATACCCGAATCCCCAACCCGACAACGGCATCGCCACGCGTCTCAACGCCTCGATGGTGCCGGCGCTGTACCTCTCGGCACCGTCCAAACGCCAGATTCGCCCCATCGGCTTCGGCGTGATGGCGATGAATGAGCTCATCGAGCGTATCGCCGCGCTCGCGCAGGACACACGCCCGGATTCGCTGTAACGGCCCAAAGGAGCTTCCATGACCTCCCGCCCCAAACGTTTCATCGCCGGCCTGCTCTCGCTGGCCATATTGACTGCTCCAACCGCCGGCCACCCGGCCGATCTCAACGCCGAAATGCAGGCGATGTTCAACGACCTGGGCGTGCTGGGCAATGTGACCTCCCCGGGGGCGTTCCGCGGCCAGGCCATGAACCTGTACACCGGCGGCAGCCTGATGATGCGCGCGCCGGGCAAGAATTACCCGCTCATCAATGCCCGGCTGCCCAGCCTGCGTGCCGGCTGCGGCGGCATCGACCTGTTCGGCGGAGCGTTCTCGTTCATCAACAAGCAGCAGTTCGTCGCGCTGCTGCAGAACATCGGCTCGAACGCAGTGGGCTATGCCTTCAAGCTGGCCCTGCAATCGATCTCGCCCGATATCGACAAGCTCCTGACCGAACTGCAGGACCAGGTCAACAAGATCAACGCGATGAACATCAATTCCTGCGAGGCCGCGCAGTCACTGGTCAATGGCGTGGTCGGGGAATTCGACAATTCGGTGCAAAGCGGCTGCGCCAACATCTCCCAGTACCTGGGCAGCGTCTCCGACCGTGCCGACGCACGCTTCGCCTGCGCAACGGGCGCCCCATCAGTGGTCAGGAACGCGGCCGACTCCTCCGATCCGAACGTGCGCAACGTCACCTTCGTCAAGGGCAACGTCACCTGGATGGCCCTGAACCAGGTGGGCGGCAGCATCAGCCGCCAGGAGAAGGAACTGATCATGAGCGTGATCGGCACCGTGATCCTGACCCCACCGGCGGACGATGGCAGTGGTGCCATGCCGCAGTACGTCGAGCCCAGCATCATCGGCCTTCACGACCTGCTGCTCGGGCGCGGCGCCTCCGCCACCGAGGGCAATGTCGACATCGAGGTCTATGTATGTGACGAACCGACCGAGTGCCTCAACCCGACCCGCACCACCGTCTCCGCCAAACCCTTCACCCGCTTAGTCGCCGAAAGGCTGCGCCGCATGTCCGGTAACATCGCCACGCGCACGCCGCAAACCAGCGCCGACATCGGCTTCATCAACAACACCACCGAGCCTGTCTACAAGATGCTGGCGGTCGCCAATGCCGTTCCCGGCTCGAACACCGCGGAGACCCTGATCGAGACCTACAAGGACGTAGTGGCGCTCGACTATGCGGAAACCTTCCTCAACCGGGCGATCCGCCAGGCCCTGAGCGCGCTGTCGCAGGCCTTGAAACGCAGCGGGGTCGAGCAGCAGTACGTGGACACCCTGAGGCAGAACGCGCAGGACGCGCAACGCCAGCTCCTCGCCGAAAAGCAGACGGCCTACGCCAAGGTGCGTTCGGTCTCCTCCATGACGCAGGACCTGCAAACCCTGGAGCGGCAATTGTGGAGCTCGATGCCGCCAGCGGTGAAGGCCATGCTCGATTTCAGCGTCAGTTCCGGCGCGCGCGGCTCCTGAGTCTCCAATCCTCACCCCAGCCCGCCCGCCACCCCGCGGCGGGCGGCCATAGTCCCCTCCCGTGTTCGAGATCTACGCCTACGGCAACGTCGATTCCCTGACCGGGGTCTTCAACGCCATTGCCGCCATCATGGGCGGGGCAGGCTATTTCGGCCTGATTAAGACCGTGGCGTTCACCGGCGTGCTGGTGGCGGCCTTCTCCGGCCTTTTCTCGCCGGGAAAGTTTCACGGGTGGGGCTGGCTGATGGGGTTCCTGTTCATCTACTACGCCCTGTTCGTGCCGAAGGCGGACGTGGTGATCGTCGACAAGCTGGGCGGCCAGGCGCCGGTCGCGGTCGGCAACGTTCCGGTCGGCGTGGCGTTCTTCGGGCACTACACCAGCCTGGTAGGCGACGTGATGACGCGCTTCTTCGAAACCGCGTTCCAGGTGATTCCGGCCACCAACGCCCAGCTTCCCAGCGAACTGGCGTACCAGAAGAACGGCGTCCTGTTCGGCAACCGACTGATCCAGGCGTCGCGCTCGATCAACGTCGCCGACCCACAATTGCGTACCGACATGATCGCCTTCGTCTACAACTGCACGATGTACGACCTGCAGGACGGCACCATCGACCCCGCCACCTTCGCCCAAAGCACCGACATATGGGCACTGATGGGAACCCCGAACCCGGCGCGTTTCTCGACCTACGGCAACCCGGTGCAGGTACAGCCCTGCCCGGCCGTGTACGCCTACCTTGCCAACCGCCTGCCCGCCGAGGTGGCCCGCGCCCGCGCGGTTTTGGCGTTTCAGCTGAATCCCTCACTCGATACGGCTACCGCACAAGGCGTGATCGACAGCCAGATCGAGCAGGCCTACTTCAAGACCAAAATCGCCACCGCCGCGCAAGGCGCGGCCGACCTGCTGCGGCAGAACATCATGATCAACCTGGTGCAGGACACCAGCAGCATCGTCGGCCAGAAAATCAACGATCCGGCCTCCGTCATGATCGCGACCGCGCGTGCCAGCGCCACTGCGTCGATCAACTCGTCGTTCCTGACCATGGGCAAAGTGGCCGAACAGGCACTGCCGCTGGTGCGCAACGTGATCGAGGCGATCATCTACGCAGTGTTCCCGTTCGTATTTCTGCTGTTCCTGCTGGCCCAGGGGCGCGGCCTCGGGCTCGCACTCAAGAGCTTCGTGCTGAGCCTGGTGTGGATCCAGCTCTGGCCGCCGCTGTACGCCATCCTCAACTACGTGGCCACCCTGGCCAGCGCCAAGAACCTCGAAGCCGCGGCGCGCATGGGTGCGGCGACGCAAGGGTTGGCCCTGGATACCGCGGCCAGCATCTATCACGGCGCGATTTCCGACCAGGCAGTGGCCGGCTACATGGTGATTTCGATCCCGATCATCGCGACCGCCATCATCAAAGGCGGCGAGGTCGCCTTCCAGGCGGTGACTGGCGTCGGGCCGATGCAGTCTGCCGTATCGAGTGAAGCCGCCAGCACCTCCAAAGGCAACGTTACCCAGGATGCGGTGGCCATCGACCAGCAACAAATCGCCCCGACCCGGACTTCCGCGTTTATGTCCACCACCAGCGACGCGCACGGCAGCACGATTCAGGGCAGCGGGCCGGATGCGGGAGTATTCCGCTATCAGGCCACCATGAGCCGACTGGCCACCACGTTCACCTTCACCGAGCGCCAAGCCAATACGCTCTCGGACAGCGCACGGGAGGCGGAAACCCTCGGCCGGACCGAGCGTGAATCGATGCAACGCAGCCAGGCTACTGCGCTCACCCGGGCACTGGGCATCCAGGAGAGCTTCGATCGATCCCAGCAGCGCTCAGGTGCGAGCAGCACCTCCGACGGCGGGTCGACGTCGACGCAGCTACAGACATTGAATTCGGTGGCGCGCGAGGTCAACCGGCGTCTCGGGATGGGCGAGGATTCGATTGTCGGCAAGAGCGTCGTCGCATCCGCATCTGCGGGCGCGCGGATACCGCTCACGGAGATTGGCGGTCAAATGTTGAAAGAAGGCCGCCAAATGGATCAACAACGGCTTCAGAGCGCCTACGACTACGCACGAAAAGCAGCAGAAACGGCGCAATTGTCCGATGCAAGTGCACTGGTCAAGGACTTCCGGTCTTCGGACACCTATCAGTGGGCACGCAGCAGTCGGGTCGCCGGCACGTCAGGGCTGGACTCCTCCTATCGCGAGGCCGCTGACCATCAATCAGCAAGTGAGAGCGCGTACGGTCGGGCCAAGGAACTTGCACGTACCGCTCAGTTCATGCGCGAATGGAGCAGTGGCGCCCAGACCGATTTCACCAACTATGCCGCGCGCCGGCTCTCAGAGCGCGGCCTCCTTCGTGAAGAAGATCCGATCAGGTTGCAGCGTGCTGTCACCGAGATCGCTCACGGATACGCGAAGGGTGGAAGCGTTGGAGAGAATTTCGTCCCTGCCGACAGCCCTCTGGTGCCGAATCACTCGCCACCGCAATCACTGGGTTGGACGCCTTCGGCACTGCGCGATGACTTCAATCGGGAAAGCCGGTCGGGCAACGCGGACGTGGTGCGCACCCAGTCGGTCACGAACGACGCCAGGCTCAGCGAGCGCCAATCTCAGCAGCGCGTGACACCGCAACAAGCGATCGGAAATGACTTGGCAACAAGGATCAGTTCGGCCACCAGCCAGGCCTCGGAAACGGTGGAAAGCCATCGGCGCGACGTTTCACAGGCTCAAGGCAACTTGAGCGAGGATTACAACGCCACGGTACAGACCGGCAAATTGAGTCCTCATCACAGTGGCAATCGGGCCGTCTGGGACGCCGTTGGGGCGCAGACTGAAAACCGTGCGAACGTAGGCAAGCCACCTGCAACCCCAACCGTCGGCGAATGGCATCACGACAAAGACGGAGTACCGAGAGCCGGGCCGAAGCCGGCATCAACGCTGCCGGAAAGAAATTCCAAACAGACAGCGCGGCCGGAGACCTCGGAGAACGCGAGTCACCCGAAGGGTAATGGCGAATCCAGGTAGAAACGCCCGGATTCAGTCGTCCGAAGCGCCGATCTCCATGCTGCCCAGACCGTTGGCGGTCATGTAGCCAGCCGACCGCTTGCCGTATCGACTGGTCCCGCTATTGGTCACCATCGGATCGCCATGGAGCCAGCTCTTGAAATCCGGATCGATCAGATGCTCGGCCTCCCGGGCATCCTCTTCCGAAACGACGCCAACAGCGAACGCGGCGCGAACTTGCGTGACAACGCTGCCGAAAAAATCGCTAAGGGAATTGCGCAGTGGGGTGAGATCGGTGTTCATGGACGCACGTCAATTAGTTCGCGTAGTCGAAAAATGTTACGCCAATCCGCGCGAGATTTCAGCAAGAAAAATCTTTCCTGCACTGTGCTCGCCACGATCCCAGCTTGTCGCGGTACGCGACCAATTGGTCGTGGCCCCAAGTTCCGCCGGTGTAACGCAGGATACCGATGAAGTCGTCTCGCGATCGGGAAAAGCCTGAGCGGCAGCCCCTTACGGGAGGACATCCGGGTCCGCAGGCCGGCCGCTGTGCATGGCGTCGATGGCGGTTTTGGTCATCGACTCAAGAGTGTCGCGACTATAGGCAACGCCCTCGCCGCGATCGAGTTGTTCGTCATCCTTCTTGATCGCCGCCTGCCAGGCGGCGACACGACTCTCCTCGGCCTGCATGCGGCGGATCTCATCGTGGATCACCTCGGTGGCGTTGCCATAAAAGCCGCTGGCGACCTTGCCCTTGATGAATCCTTCCATCTCCGGCGACAGGTTCACGTGCATGGTCATGGCGTACTCTCCCGGCAAGTCATATCCATAAAATATGCATTGAATGTATATGCCATGGATATTTCTACGAGAAAGGTCGTAGCCCAATATCCGGGGTGGCAAGTCTCACTGCGATGGACTCGTGAAGAATTGACTGCGCCGGCAGCGCGTCAATGCACGGTCTGTTCGGCCACGGTCGGCACCGGCAGCAACCCAACGAAGCGCCCTTCCACACCATCGGCAAAGATGAAGTCCACCTGGCCGAATGTGCGCTTCTTCTTCGAAGGCGGCTTTGGCTTGATCGCCGCCGAACCGACCCACACGCCGTCCCGCGACTCCAGGGAGAAGGACACCACGTCCTCCTTGTGCGGCGATGCGCCGATCGACCCGTAACGATCCAGGATCTCCTGGTGGCGCGTGAGCAGCCGCTTCGGCAGCGCCCAGGCCTCCATCACGCTGAATATGAAATCCGCCTTGACCATGTCCGCCGTCAAGCGGATCTGGTTTGCCGAAAGCTCTTTGTTTTCCGGGCCATCGGTATCGATGGAAACCGGGAATAGCTCGCCGGTCGCGGATCGGCCCACGAAGGCGAGCGGCGCGAGCTTCTCGCCGCGCTCCAGAATGCCACGCGCCGTGTTCATCATGGATTCAACGAGTGGCGCGAAGCGCGCAGGAATCGGCTTCAAGTCGCCCCCTGCATACGGTCGTCGGTCATGCTCAGCGCCATGGCGTACTCGGCATCAAAATCAGCCCCTGTTTCCGCATCTTTCTGAAACTGCCGTACACCGGCATGCATCATCGAAAGCAATTGCAGGCCAGTGAACTCCTCGTCGGGCGCGGACTTTATCCGATACGTGCGCCGCGGATTGTTGATCTCAAGTCCGGTTTGGCCCAGCGTAGCGATTTCAAGTGTCATCTGCCCCACGTCCTGTTTGCTCATGGCCGCGAAGCGGCGCAGGGCATCGACGATATACGTCACCACATCCATCCGCAATCCATTGGTGCGCGAACGCAGCACGTCGTGCGCCAGGCGCGTCTGGTCGGCGCGCGCCATTTCGGCCACCGAATGACCCGGAAAGCGCTCGATGATCATTCGCAGCAGGTCACCGCATTCTTTCTGATGTGTCGCGTCACCGGTTCCTTGAAGCGCCTGCGTGAGGCCGTACATCACGCCAGGATCGTTGGGCAACTGGTGCACCGCCTCCCGGAAATGCTCCACCGCGTCGGCAGGCCGCCCAGTTGCCAGCAACACGCCCCCGAGATTGCGATGCGCATAGCCGTCGCCGGGGTCCAGCTCGATGGAGCGGCGCAGAGCCTGCTCGGCTTGGGTCGACTGGTGCAGGCGCTGGTACGCCACCCCCAACCCCGTCCATGCATTGACATAGCCGGCATCGATGTCCGTACACGCTGAGAGCGCTTCGATCGCCTCCTGAAATCTTCCCCGCTCGGAATGCGCAATTCCCAGGTTATAGAGCACGTCGGCGTCCGGCGCGGCGGTTTCGCGCAGCCAGGCGAGAATCTCGGTGCCTTCGGCCAGTTTTCCTTCGCGCATCAACGCGCAGGCGTGGTCTAACAAGCTGCGCGGATGGTCGGGAAACAGAGTGACGCGGATGACGTTTTCGCTCAAAGCGACGCCGGCGCTGATCTCCTTGTCCGCATACTGTTGGATGAAAAACGCGAGTACCGCCTCTTCGAACGCCTGCGACCCTATGGTCCGCGCCGCCGGCGGCAACAATGCGAGATCGAAGTCGGAAACCGGGATTTCGAAGGTAAGTGGACGGTCGGTGGGCATGGCGCCATTTTAGCGGCGCGAGGCAATCGTTTCGCCACTCAGGCGCGAAACGGCGTCCAGTCGAACCAATCGCGGATGCCCAGCGCCTCACCCCAAGATTCCACCAATGCGCGATCCGACATCGGATCCGATGGAGTGCTGTCCAGAATTGAAAGCAGTCGGCGCCCATCTTCGACCAGGCCGACAGCCTCGAAAGGCGTCGCAAGATACGTGGTGCCAAGCAGCCGATCGGCGAAAAGCGCGTGCACCGCATCCAGCGCCAGGAACTGGGGCGGGAATCGCAGCTTGCCGGAACGCCAGCCGATGTGTCCGGCATTTTCTTCCTGTTGGCGCGCCAGTGCCGCCGCTTGTTGGGTCCGCAACGCGGGGTAATCCTCCCGGATCCACTGATCGATACGCAGCCCCACCGGCAAGGAGCGCAAGGTCAGCAGCAACCAATGGGACATCCTTTCGGCAACCGCACGCAGGCCTGGCGCCTGCTCGCCAGGCGGAATCAAGGCCTGGAGCAGGGACGCCATGCGGTCGGCCGCGCCGCCCGGATTGGCAGCGAAATCGAAACGGCGATCGGGCGGCATCTGGTACAGGCGCAATACGAACCCGCACTGGTAGGAAATCACATAGTCCAGTGATTCACCTCCCGGGCGAATGGTCATTACATGCTCCGTCGCACCATGGCGCGCTATCCGCAGACTGGCCATGACTGGCAGCGCCGGATCTTCCGTGAAACGAATCGAGCGTTCGGTGAGCTGTTCGACCTGATCGACGATCAGACGGGTTTCGGATAGCAAAGGCAAAATTTTGGTTCCCACTTACGCGATATCGAGCACGCGCTTCGACAGGCATCTTACAGAAGGCGATCGCCACCGCTTAGTGTTGATCTCTCTCGAAAATATCGAGTGATCGCGGCTTCTTCCTGGATGGCGAGGATTGTTCGTTCATCGCCCAAGTACAGGAAAAATCGGCGCGAGGAAATCTCGCAGTTGCGCCCACGAGACCGATGGGAGTTCGACACTTGAGATCGTTCCACCGGCCTCTTGCGCCATTGCCGCAGCGCCGCGATACGCGGCCCTGGCGTTTTCTTGAGCTGCAGAAGCTATGTCGCTTGAGTCCGGAATGCGCATACCGCATACATTCATTTCCGTTGAGATCGCTTCGCCTCCTGAGTCAGCGCTCAATTGGTTAAGGTCCTTTATCGTTTCACAGGCATCTCGGATGTCCAGAGTTGTCAGTGTCGTGCTCAAGGCAATTCCAACGTAAGGAAGGGATCGACCTGCCAGGCTGCGAGCGCCACGCACCGCGCTTGCGGCTGTGCGCTGGGCTATACGATGCGACACCCCTTGTAGAGCCTTCTTGCGCCGGACTTCGGCCAATTTAAGGTTCTTGTTTTCGCTTTCGAGCGCCGCGCGGCGCGATTCGGCTGCGGCTCTCTTGGCGGTAGGACTGCTCCCAAGGATGGGCTCTGCCGAGAACGCCCGCGCGATCGCCTCAGCCATCGCTGTCGTTGCAACCGCCGCGATGACGCCATAGTCTATGCGATGCACGGTATCGTTGATAAGTGTCGCGATATTGAGCAGCACGAGTCCTGCAATCACCGTCAGAAAGAAGCCCGTTTTGAATCTGGGCCATAGGCTGGAAAACACGGCAGACATGCTGCGTTTGGTCTCCACAATTCGATAATGCGCGTTCACGCTCTCTCCCTATTCATCCTAGCCGGTGAGTCCGTTCTACGTCCGTTGCGTAACCCAAATCAGACCCGTACTGTCCGACTTGCCAGCGTCCGCCAGCAGTCCGGCGAAGCCTGATGCCGAAATGCGCTTCTCCGCCAGGAAGTCGAAGTGCGCCCCATACCCACCCAATACATCACTTCGCGCCCGCCACTTCTTGACGCAATCGATTCCGGCATTGTCGATTACACGCACCGCAGATGTGAAAAGGGTCCCTTTGCCCAAGGATCGTCGCAAGTCGTCTATCCAATGAATGCCCCGATGAGTGTCGTTCGCGAAATCCATCAAATCGACAAGCCGGTCGGCTGGTAGCGCGTCCACGTAACGGGCATCAAGCAACCGCGCAGCATCATCGAGTTGGAGCAAGGAGCGGCTCATGGTGCGTGTCGTATTGGTCCACTGCGCGATGTGCCGCGACATCTCCTCGCGAGCCGGTTCGTGCATTCCCAGATCACTCGTACACAATGCGCTGCCAAGAAATGCAACGGTATAAAACTCCTCCGCGGCCTCAATCTGGCTCAGTTCGGACAATTCTTGCATTTGGGACAAATAGTGATGCGCTGATTGCGCGAACGCACCTTTGCTTTGCACAAGCAATTGGCGTCGAGTCTCTTCGTGCGGAGCTTGGTCAGCGAGTCGAAGATTGTCGACTGCCGCGAGCAACTGCGCGCGTTGCTGAGACTGCAGGATATGCTTGAGTTCCTTGGTTTGCTTTACCACTGTCTCAAGCCGGCGATCTATTTGTCGAATCTTGAACGCCAGATAGCTAAATCCTGCAAGTGATGTCGCCAGCGTTAGTCCTGACAAGGCAGTGTTGACAAGCGATAGGTTCAAAACCTGTTGAAGGTCGGCGGAAATTGAACCCAGTTGAACATTCGCGATGAGTCCGGAAACCAGGTTGCCACCGGGAACTAGGCTGAAGGCTGCGTCGGCTGCCGGGGTCGATAGGTGACTCACTATCCTTCCACCTGCGCCGCGCACCACTCCCCCATGTAGCTTGTACGCGCCGGTCAAGAGGCCAGCCATGGTTTCAGGCGGAATGCTCCGTGAAACGATTAATCCCAATTGGTCAAGCATTCTTCCTCCATCGCGGTCGTGGTTGCTGGGTGCTGGCATTGTCGTTCCGCCTCGACTCTTCGCCAGTTTGCCTCAACCAGCGTCCCGCCATGCAGTCAATCGCAACACACAATTCTGAGACGTTTGTGGCTCACGCTGCGAGCCCGGCAGAATATAGACTCATTAGATGACAGAACAAGTCCCAGACATTCTGCAGGTTGACGGCAATATCCTCTTGCTGAAGGAACTGCCGCTCAGCCTGCTTTTGGCCCAGCGCGACACCGCCCCCGACTGGCGCGCGGTCGCGACCTGCTGCTTGCGCGGATACGTCGGCTCCTGGCGTATTGACGACAGCCGCCTCTACCTGGATCAGCTGCGATCCTTCCAGGACGCATGCAATTCCGACGGCTACGGCGCGACTCTTCTGGCGAGCGTGCCCGCGTTCACGGTGCTGCAGTCCCCGCCGGCGGCCATCTTCCCCATGTTGCAGGCCGTTTTCCCTGACGCAAATGGACCGGTATTCGCCGACTGGTATTCCGGCCCTCTGATTTGCCCATTTGGCGATGTTATTCACCAAACCGGTGGTGGCTATTTCTCATTCCCGGCGCGCGAAAGACGCTTCTGGGTCGATCAAGGTCGCATCGTTGGCGACCGCATTCGCGACAACCAGGCACTCGGTTTGGCACCCCATTGGTTGGAGCCCCGGCCGGATGTGGCCGATGTTGATTCCTGCCTGCCGCGCCCGCTGATCGTCGCATACCGAGGAACGGCCTATCGCGCCAAAGCAGGGAATGACCTGGTGGATTTGCGCATTGGCACCAGATCCAACGTGCTGCTCGACCTCTATGATTGGCAGACATCCAACGCGAGCGCGCCACGTTCCGCGACCTTCATCACCGGTTGGAACCCGTTCAGCGAGGACTGCTGCGACCAGGAGAACGCCGCCGCAAACGCAGCACTGGAAGGCGTTCTGAAGACGCGGGGGCACCCTTATTTTCATGGCGAAGGTCACGGTTCCGACCAGATATGGGCGCCGGAGGCTTCCTTTCTGGCGATCGGATTGACACGTCAGGCCGCGATCGACCTGGGTCGGCGCTACGACCAGAACGCGATCGTCTTTGCCAGCGAGGATGCGGTGCCGCACCTCCTACTGCTCCGATAGTTGAATATAGGTGCTCTAGCGCGGGTTCGTGACGTCGACAGGCTCATCCTGCGAGCCCCAGCGCGTGGATACTCCTCCAATACCCTTGGTGCAGGAGTTCTCAGCATGACTGGAAAGTTTGCAAGGCCGTTGCAGGGGCGGTTCAATTGCACGGCGTTTCATGTCCGCGATGTCGGTGCCTTCAATGCAGACCCGCAGGTCATTGCGTTCCAGGCAATTGCCAGCGTTCTCGAAGGGCAAATGGATGGCGATCCGGTCCCCTGCTTTGCTATCGCAAGGGGTATCGATCCGCGCCCACCGTTTTTCATCATGCGCCAGCCCTCCGAATTGGTGATCTCGGAACGTCGCGATGATGATCCCGAAATTGATGACCGGGACGGCTGGATTGGAATGTTGCAGCGTCACCTGGCAGATGACGAAGGCATCATCATCACCGAATGGGGCAACCCCGCTGCGCCGGACGGGCAACTCAATTGGGTCTTAACTTTCAACGACGTACGTTGTTATGTGGAGCACGCATGAGCACGTTCGCGCCAAGTCAGTATGCCGGTATTGAACAACGCAGGCGCACTGCGTTCTCGCATTCAAATTTGAAGCCATTTCAGACTCTTTTCATGGGGGCTTTTGCGCGTGTCGAAAAGCATCATTTTCAGAGGAGAAATGCCGTGCATTTGGCTGCAATTTTTCTTGCTTTTTCAGGGGCATTTTGGTACAATTTTCAGATGTCGAATCGCATCGAAATTGCACTTGAAAATGTTTCCAAAAACAGTGCTTTCGGTCGCCTGAATTCGGCTCTCGAATCCGTCTCCCCCGCCCATCCGGCGCGCGGTTTTGACTTCGTGCTCCACCCCTTGCTGTTGCCGCTGATGCGCAATTGCGAACGGGCCGCAGCAACCACCACAAACTCTTCCGGTTTTGGCGCCGCCATGCGGCGCAATGCTTGCGCTGCACTGTTGCGGCAACCGGGAACGCATCCTCGCCGGCTGCGTTCTGCTGCTTTCTAGCGGCCTTGCGCCTTCGGGCGCCCCCTTCGCGCTTTAACCCGGATCGCGCCTCGCGCTGATCAACTGGTGCTGCTCGCCCTGCATTTTGGCGCGCCTTGCCGGTGCTTCGCCCGCAGCTTGCCATCGGATCAGGAATTGAACGCCAGACGCGTTCACGGCCCCCTTTTGCCTGAAATCCATGATCCTGCAGAGCGCAGCGTCACGCAACCACGATCCGGATCCGCCGGCCGCCTTGCGGCCATTAGTCAACATGTCAGGAGACTTTCATGAACCACATCCAATCCGCCCTCTCCCAGCTAAGTCTGGGGCAACCACAAGCCTTCGCCAACATGGCCGTGTTCCCGCTCATCGCCTCGCACGCCGAGGCACCCGACTATCTGGTGCTGGAGGAGGCGCTCAAGAGCGACGTCGGCCACATCACCGAGATTTCCGAAGGCGGCAGCGTGCCGGAACTGGCCTTCGAGAACAACGCCCCGGCCCGCGTGCTGCTGGTTGATGGGGAGGAACTGATCGGCGCGCGGCAGAACCGCATCCTCAACATCAGCATCCTGGTGCCGGCGGGCAAGAAGCTCACTATCCCGGTTTCCTGTTGCGAGCAGGGCCGCTGGGGCTACACCGGTGCGCGGGGCTTTTCCGCTTCAGACAGCGCCTTGTTCGCACGGGCGAAGGCCAAGAAGATGTTGCGGGTATCGGAATCCATGCGAAGCCATGGTGATCGCCGATCCGACCAGAGCGAGATCTGGGCTGACATCGCCATGAAAAGTACGCGTCTAAACGTGGAAACCAGCACCGGCGCCATGGCCGACGTGTACACCCAGCATCGCGGGCGGCTCGATGACTTCGTATCGGCCTTCACGCTCGTTCCGGGGCAGGCTGGTGCCGTCGTGGCGCTCGATGGCAAGGTGGTGGGCCTAGAGCTCTTCGATTCACCGACCACCTTCGTACGGTTTTTCCAGAAGCTGTTGAAGAGCTTCGCCCTCGATGCGATTGATGCGGAGGCGCCGGTGACGAGCGTGCCTGCCGCGGAGATCGCCCGTGCCTTCCTTGAGCACCTGGCAGCTGCTTCTGCGGAAACGTTCGCTGCCCTGGGCGATGGCGAAGACCTGAGGCTGCAGGGCGCAGGCGTGGTCGCCGGGGCGCTGGTGGCCGATGGCAAGGTCAGGCACCTGGCCGGGTTCCGCACCGAAGGTCTTGAAGAAGAGTCGACCTCCTGGCGCGCCCGCAAGGTGCGCGCGCGGCAATCGGCGGGTAGCGGCATGCGGTAAGCCCAATTGGCCGGGCGGCACCTGAAACGCCGCCCGGCCTTCCCTGAACCCAGATGCACCCCAAGCCCCCATTGCGGGGGCGGAGGGTGCCTGCACCCCTTTTTCGGCAAATCCTATCGAAGGAGACCCCATGTTCACGCAAATCCCCGTTTTCTATCACCCCAACCAGGTGGCCCCGGCCGAACCCGCGTCGCCAAGCCCCTACAAACCCGGCCTGGTGGTCACCGACTGGCAGGCGCGCGGATTCCCGATGCGCGTCGAGGCGCCGTCACCGGTGTCCCGCGACCAGTTCGCGCTTGCCCATGAACGCAGGTTCGTCGATGGTGTTCTGGATCTGGCCATCGACAACGGCTTCGGCAACCGCAGTGAGAAAGTGGCTGCATCGTTGCCCTGGACCAGCGGATCGCTGCTCTGTGCGGCGCGCGAGGCGGTCGACAACCGGCAGGTGGCCGTTTCGCCCACCTCCGGGTTCCATCACGCCTGTTACTCGCGCTCGGGCGGCTACTGCACCTTCAATGGCCTGATGGTGGCAGCCGTGGCCCTGCTGCGCGACGGTGCGGTGCGACGCATCGGCATCCTGGACTGCGACTTCCATTACGGCAACGGCACCGACGACATCATCCATCGCCTTAGCCTGCGCGACCATGTGCGCCACGCCACCGCCGGGCATGGCTACCCGATGCGCGCCGAAGCCTTTCTGGCGCAATTGCCGCGGCTGGTGGCGGGCTTTGCCGATTGCGACCTGCTGATCTACCAGGCCGGCGCCGATCCGCATGTGAACGACCCGCTGGGCGGCTTTCTGACCACCGAGCAGCTGATGGAGCGCGACCGCATCGTATTCCGTTCCACGGCGCTGCATGGCATTCCGGTGGCGTGGAACCTGGCCGGCGGCTACCAGGATCCGGTCGGCAAGGTGGTGCGTATCCACGCCAACACTATGCGGGCCTGCATCGAGGCCTATTTCGACCCCAGCGAGGACGCTCCGGCAGAGCCGCAAGGCCAGCCGGACGGCGCCATCGTGTAGTCGTGCGGTGCGGATGCACCCTGCCTCGCCACCTTGCCCACGCCCTCCACCTTCACCTGCTTCAAGGAGCCCCACCATGTCCGAATCCCCAATCCAGTTTCGCGATGCGCAAACCCTGCGCTACCGCACCGCCGCCACCAAGAACGTGCCGCGCGACACCGTACGCGTGGGCATCACCGTCAACGCGCTCATCAGCAGCGCCGATCGAGACCACGCGAAACTGCAGGCCCGCATCCGCGAAACCCTGCAGCGCTTCATTCCAGTGGAATGGGTGCTGACAGCGCCGCGCCGCCAGGCCGATACCAGCGGCTTTGAGCGCGTGATGGTCGAGGCCAACGCACGCGCCCCACTGGCGGAGAACTACAACCTGGCCGAACGGGCGCGCCTGGCCAGCAGCGAGGGCCTGACGCTCACCGAGCCGGTGGTGAACCACCGCCTGCCCGCCGCCCGCGTGGCGCACACCGTGCAGGAACTCAGGCTCGGCATCATGAAGGACGCCATCGCGCAGGCGCAGAGCTTCTCGCAATTGAGCGGGCTCAACTGGCAGATCGGCGACATCGAGTTCGGCGTCAGTTCGCTGCAGCCGGAGTACCGCAACGCCAAGGGGGCCTACCGCGAGGAAATGGACGATATCGACGTCGACGAGACGCCGGAACCGGCCGCCGAACGCATCAAGCTGGTGGCCTCGGTCATCCTCAGGGTGGCGCCAGGGCGGTAGGTCAGCATGCGGGCGCCGGTTTAGAAGACGGCGCCCGCGGCAGCAACCCATCAAAGGCAAACTTTGCATCGGAGGTTTTTATGTGGATATTTCTTAACAACGCGTTTGTTTCCGTCGTCGACAAGGGCGACCCGACCGGCAAGACGCTGCTGGTGCGTTCGCGCCGCCGGGTGGATCTGGAGCGGGCGTTTCCGGCCGCCGACATCGTGGCCGGGGCCGGCACGGACTACCGCTACCGGGCGCGCATCGACCGGTCCGAAGTGGCCGAACGCCTCGCACAAGCCGTGCAAGACATCCGCTACGGCAACTTCAAGTCTGGGGTGAAGGAGCCCGAGCGGCACGACACTTACATGGAGGTATGGGATGCGATGTACCGGTTTCAGAAAGCGGAGAGGCCAGGGGCATGACGCCCGGCACTTCCTTCGGCATCCCGCGCTAAGCTGAGTGCATCCAGAATCCTCGCGCACTTAGCGTCGGCTCGCCCTCCCACCGATACGCCACCAGCGGCCCCTCCGCCGCGGCGCTGTAGTCGACGCATGCAACGTTTGGCGCCAGCACATCGGGGGTGCCGGAGAACCAGTAGTGCCCGAAGAACACCGGCGGGCCGCCGTAGGTGCGGATGCGCGGATCGACGGGCATGGGCGACTCCGGGATCTGCGCCAGGTCGCCCGGCGGCACCAGCGCTGCCGAGCGCCAGGTAGGGAGTTGCCCGTTCCACCAGCGCACGCGCATGCTGGTGCGGCGCTGGCCGCCGTGGTCGGTGAAAGAGTGCCCGGCCGGCAGGTCGACCTCCAGACCCTTGCAGACAGCATCGACCGCCGCATAAAGGGGCGTGCCCTTGCGCGCCGCGCTCTGGATGAATTCATCCGCAAGAAGGCGTCCGGCACTTGGGTACGTGGCAATGGACGCCATGTACGTCTCGTTCCAACAGGCATGCACCACGCGGATGCCGTCCAGGTCCAGCCACAGGGGCAGTGTCCGGAACCAATCGATGAGTTCCCGGTGCAACGGCTTGCCTTCCACTTCCGCCAGAAAGGCGCGGTGCTGCGCCAGGTTGCCGACCTTGCCGTGCGGACGCATGAATTCGCCCGGACGCTGCGGGTCGGGCGTCACCCATGCGATAGCGTTGAACTCGTGGTTGCCCATCACGCACAGGGCGGCACCTGCATCGACCATGCGCCGCACCCGGTCGACGGTAGCCACCTGATCCGGACCGCGATCGATCAGGTCTCCCACGAACACTGCCGTGCGGTCTGGGTGGCGCCATGCGCCCCGATGTTCTCTGTAGCCCAGCCGTCTGAGCAGCGCGTCGAGCTTGTCTAGGCGGCCATGAATGTCGCCGATGATGTCGTAGTTCAATCTGTTTGCCTCTTGATTTGGCAGCTGCCCAAACACCCGTCCGGTGGCGCGGTGTCAGCCGAGTTGCTCACGATATGCCTCCCGAATAGCCTGATTCTTTGCATCTGCGGGGTCCAGTTCAAGGGCACGGTCGATGGCGGCCCGAGCCGCATTCCATTCGGTGGCCTGAATCAGGCACATGGCGAGGTTGCCCCATGCGGCGGCCGAATCCGGGCCTGACTGAACCGCCCGCTGCGCCACAGAGAGCGCCGCCTCGTCGCGGCCAAGTTGGCCGAGGCATGCGGTGAGTTCAAGCAATGCGTTGAGCGAGTCTGCCTGCAATTGCAGGGCGCGCTCCTGCCAGACGATGGCCTCCTCGTACTCCCAGAGAATTCTGAGTACCAGCCCGACGCAAAACGCGGCGAACGCGCCGTGGCGGCCAGGCTTGACTGCCAGATCTCGGGCCCGTGGCAACAGGTCATCGTGCAGCTCGGAGAATATCCGCGCGGCGGTGGCATCGTCTGCGTTCGCGCGTGCAGTCTCTGCCTCGCCCTCCAGCGCCAGGGCGCGACTGGCGATCTCTTCCATCGCCTCGCCAGTTTCCGTATCGTCCAGCTCCCCGCCCGCGGTACCGCTACGGCCTACGTAGACCTCCTCGCCGGTGAGCCGGGAGCGATAGACATCCACGCCATTCTCATGACGCAGGAAGTCGAGCGCCTTGTCCATGGCACCGTCGGGCACAAATCCGTGGGTGCAGGAAAGGGAGCCCATAAATGTCCAGCCTTCCGGCACTGCCAGCGCAGGCATCGCGCCGCCGAGCAGGGACGCGGCGACCACTTGGCCGCCCTCCGCGCCGACCCTTCGGATATCCAGCCAGGCACACGGCAGGGTCGCGCCACGTAGCTGATCGACTACTGCAATGTCGGCGGCCTGCCCTTCATCGCGAAACCGCATGCCGCCCATGACCAGCGCGCTGACGAAGGCCTCGACATCATCCGGCGTCATGAACCCGACGCGTGCGAGTTCCCCGTCGGTGCACGAGGTCGCATTGGGCACAAGCGCTTGAAACGCAAACCATCCGCCGGCCATCCGCGCCTCGATCGCCGCGCGCT
>JBEIFV010000095.1:0-22365 GCA_040382235.1 Burkholderiales bacterium | reverse complement strand
GTATTGGACATGGCGGGCACCGACCTCATATAAATGCCGGCACCGACCATCGAAGAATGGCAAGCCCGGTTTGTCTCGGAAGAATAAGAGGCTGCTGCGTCGTCCAAGGCGGCAATCAAACGGACATTCCGCGGTCAATTCGCCACTTCGGGACCCTAATGTTTTGCCGCGAGCTGCCGTAACTCACACATTGCCTGAACCATTGCCGGAAAAACACCCCATGTCCATGCTTGTTGTCTGCGACCAGCCGGCTGAACTTGATGCGATGCTGCAACTGGCCGCCTCTGCAGGGCTGAGCGATGTGATCGGTTTCGGTCATCCAGCCAGCGCACTGGATTGGTGCGAAAGCAATGTTCCCGATCTGGTCATGGTGGATTTTCTGATGCGCGCCAGCGACGGTCTGGAAGTGATCCGGCGCATGCGCGCCAATCCCGCGTTGGCCGGGGTGCCACTGGTGCTGATGCTGCCGCACGGCTTTGAATCGGTAACAGCCGCAGCCTGGCAACAGGGTGCGACCGATTTTCTCGCCAAACCGGTTGACCCCACTGAATTCGTGGCGCGCGCCCGTAATCTGCAGGCCTTGCGTCAAGCCCGCCTGGCGGGCGATCAGGGCCTTAAAGATTGGCGCACCGCGCCGGTTCGCCCGGTGGCACCGACCCACGTTCACTGAAGAACGCCAGGCTGCTGCGCCCGCTGGCGGCTAGGCCGGATCGGTACGCGCCCCTGGTCACCGAAGGCGCCCGCGCGCCCACTTGGTTCAGGCCCGCTAGCAGCCTGTCTTGCAGCCTGTCTTGCAGCCGGCGTCTCAAGTTTGCCGCCAGTGCGCCGTCAAGCTTGAAAGCAGCCCGTTTGCCGGCTGCGCATGCGTGATCACAGGTTCATGAAAATCAAACTCCAAGGTCGTGCCGGCAAGACCCCGACATCGTGCTGGCATCGGTGTTGTGGCGGCCCGGCCTGCTTGGTCGCGAGGCGCTCGCCTTGAGACTGCAACGCTGGCTGCCGCGCCTGCCGATCGCCTGGCCCTTGATCGCCGCGCTCTTTGCGGTGATGGCGATCCCGGCCCTGGTCGGGCACAGGCTCGAAGCACGCGGCATCGACTACCTTGCAATGGGTGATGCGGAGCGGCGCAACCAGGGTGTGACGCGCATGGTGTCCGACATGCTCCTGCGCGAAACAACGCAGTTGCAATCACGTGCGGAGGCGCTTGCGGGCAGCCGCGGATTCACCCAGGAGTTCGCTCGCATGCGGGCTCGCCCGTCGGCTGAGCGCGAAGCCTGGCATGCCGACTTGCGTGAGCGCCACGGCACTGATCTGCTGCATGCCATCGACGCGCGCGGCAATCTGCTGTTTGGCGCCGCCGATGCATCCGCCGACGCCGACGCCGACCCGCGTCGCGCCGGTGCGCGCGCCATGCGCGGCGCGCCAGTGGTGATCGCTCTACCGTCGGCCACGGCGATGGTGATCCGCGCCTGGGCCCCGGTGGTGCACAAGGGTGAAATCATCGGCGCGCTCGGCGCCGCGATCCGCTGGGACGATGCCCTGGCGCGGACGCTGGCGGCGGCCAACAGCGCGCAAATCGCGTTGGCCAGTGCCGAAGGCGTATGGAGCGCCTCGCAGCCCGCGACACGGCAGCGCCTTTCGCGCGCACGGGTGGCGCACGCCCTGATGTCGCAAGGTCCGGCATTCGCCCATGACAGCGGCAACGCCACGGTCACCGCCTACAACCCTCTGTACATCGCCGGCGAGAAGGTGGTGCTGGTGACCGAACTTAAGAACTTGACAGGCCCGCAGCCCGGCAGCGCACCGGCTGACCATGCCATCCTGTTCGCGGCCCTGGCCACGGCCGTGATGGTGCTGGCCGCCATCGGCTTCATGCACGACCGGTCACGCACCGGCACACCGTCGGCATGGATTGGAATGGCACGCACACTGTTTTCAAGGCGCCGCGACCCCGCCCTGGTCCTGGTTACCGATGCGCAGGCGAACCGGATGCCAATGTTTGCGCGGGCACCGTCCGCTCCGGATACCCCGCTCCACGAAAGCGCGGAAGCTGCCGATACAACGCCAAGCCTGCGGCGCGCGGATGACGACTCCGAGCAGGGCTTCCGCCTGTTCGCCGACAGCATGGCCGACCAGGTGTTCATCACCAATCCGGAAAACTCGTGCGTGCATTACGTCAATCCAGCCACCGAGCATATCTGGGGCCTGACGCCAGAGCAGGTAATCGCCAATCCTGGCTCGATCATGTCGATGATCCATGCGGAAGATCTCGAGCTGTTCGAAATGCGGCAACGCATGGAGCTGGCGCTGGAACCGGTCTACATCGAGTTTCGCATCGCACACGCCAGCCGCGGACAGCGCTGGTTGTCGCTGCAAACCCAGGCGATTCGCCTGAAAAATGGACAGATCCGTGTGCACGGCATATGCAAGGACGTGACCCGGCATCGAATGCAACAGGAGGCACTGACCCAGGCCAAGGAGCAGGCCGAGGCCGCCAGCCAGGCGAAATCGCAATTCCTGGCCAACATGAGCCACGAAATCCGCACACCGATGAACGGCGTGCTCGGCATGACCGAACTGCTGCTGGGCACCAGCATGGACGACCGGCAGCGACGCTTCGCCGAAACCGTCTATCGCTCGGGGCAGGCCCTGCTCTCGATCATCAACGACATTCTCGATTTTTCGAAGATCGAGGCGGGCAAGCTGGAACTGTTCGAGGAAGAGTTCGAACTGGCCACCCTGATCGAGGAGGTTGCGCAGTTGCTGGCGCCGCGCGCCCACCAGAAGCGCATCGAACTGCTGCATGATGTCGCAACCCAGGTGCCGACTTGGCTTAAGGGCGACGCAGGCCGACTGCGCCAGGTGATCTTGAATCTGGCCGGCAATGCGATCAAGTTCACCGAGAAAGGCGAAGTGATGCTCGCCGTCGCCGTCGACGGCCGTGCAGACGACACCGACAAGACGATCCGACTGCAGTTCTCGGTTCGTGATACCGGTATCGGCATGTCGGAGGAAGTGCAAGCGCGGTTGTTCCACGAGTTCGAGCAAGGCAGCAATGCCACCACCAAACGCTACGGCGGTACCGGCCTGGGCCTGGCGATCAGCCAGCAACTGGTGCGCAAGATGGGCGGCACCATCAGCGTAACCAGTCGCCCCGGCCGCGGCTCCACCTTCAGTTTCTGCATAAATCTTGCCCTTGGCAGTCGCCACGAATGGGCGCCACAGCTTGTCAATCCGCCCGGCATGCTGATTGGGCGGCGCGTGCTGGTGGTCGAGGACAACCCGACCAACCTGGACATCCTCGTGCATCAGCTCGAACATTGGGGCATCGGCTGCGGTGCGGCCTCCGGCGGTGCCCGGGCACTCGAAATGCTTGAGGCCGCGCTGAGTGCAGGGCGCCCGTTCGAGGTGGCCTTGATCGACATGAAAATGCCTGGCATGAGCGGCGTCGAGCTGGCCGAGCGCATCCGCGCCAATCCGCGCGTGGCAGCCTTGCGCATGCTGATGCTGGCCTCGAGCGCGGGCGACACCGATGAAACGCGCGCGCGCGCCTGCGGCATCGATAACCTGATCGAAAAGCCGGTGCGCCAAGGTGAGCTGCGCCGCGCTATCGCCGACGCGCTGCTGGCACAACGCGGCCGCAGCCGCGCCACGGCGCATCGATTGGCGCCGCTCCTGGCCGGCCGCGTACTGGTGGTCGAGGACAATCCGGTCAATTGCCAAATCGCCACCACCATGCTGGAGAAAATCGGCTGTGTCCACGAAATCGCCGAGAACGGCCGCCAGGCACTGGAAATCCTTGGAAACTCCGCCTTTGACGTGGTCCTGCTGGATTGCCAGATGCCAGAGATGGATGGTTACGAAACGGTGCGCCACATTCGCGCCGGCGGCGGGCCCTACGGCCCGCTGGCGGTGCGCCACGATATACCGGTGATCGCCCTGACCGCCAACGCATTGACAGGCGACCGCGACAAATGCCTGGCAGCCGGATTCACCGACTATTTGTCGAAACCCTTCGCCGAGAGCGAGTTGCGCGGCATCCTGTTCAACTGGCTGCTCGAAAAGCCCAACCCGCTTGGCGCCGCGCCGCAGCGCGACGACGCGCTGCTGCTGCCGATGGCGCGAACCAGCCTGCTCAAGGTCCTGCCGGCGGACTGCGGCGGGACGCTCGCCGAGCACGCCGCTGCCCCTGCAGCGCTGCCTTCGGGCGCAAAAACCGGAATCCCGGGCGAGCTTCTCGACACCAAGGTTGTAGCCGGTCTGCGCGCCATGGATGATGAATGTCCCGGTCTGATCGCACGTCTGGTGGATGCCTACGTCGCAAGTGCGCCGGCCCTGATGGCCGAATTGCGTCGTGCCGCCGCCACTTGTGACCTGGGCGCGGCGCGCCAGGCCGCCCACACCCTCAAGTCAAGCCATGCCAATCTGGGTGCGCTCGATGTTTCCGCGCTGTTCGCCGGCATCGAGGCGGCCGCCAGGAGAGGAGCAAGCCAGGACTTGTGCGATCGCCTCGAATCGCTGGAAGCACACTTCGAAAGCATCCTGGGCGCTATCGAGGCACTCAAATACCCCCTGGAGAAGAGCAATGAAACCCCAGCAGCCGTCGCCTGAACACGTATTGCTGGTTGACGACGATCCGGTCGCCCGCCTGCTCACCGCCTCGATCCTCACGCGGCATGGCTTCATCGTCAGCGAAGCCGGTAGCGGGCGCGAAGCACTGGAGAGATTCAGCGCCGTTCCGGATTGCGTTCTGCTCGATGCCCTGATGCCCGGCATGGACGGTTTCGATACCTGCCGTGCCCTGCGCCTGCTGCCCGGCGGCGCCCAGGTGCCGGTGCTGATGCTGACCGGCCTGGACGACGAGGAGTCGGTGGCCCAGGCCTATGAGGCCGGCGCCACCGATTTCTTTATCAAGTCCCACCAATGGACCCTGCTGGTGCAGCGCACGCGCTATCTGCTGCGCGCCGCGCGCATGCGCGGCGAACTCGAGACCAGCCGCGCCAAGCTGGCGCGCGCGCAGCGCATCGCGCGCCTGGGCACCTGGGAATGGGATTTGCGCAGCGGCCTCCTGATAGGCTCGGAGCTGTGCCTGTCGATCCTGGGCATCGCCCAGACCAATGTCTCGCTTTCGGTCAATGCGTTTCTTGCGCTGGTGCATGACGACGACCGCATGGATCTGACCACGAGCTTCAAACGCCTGATCCGGGAAGGTGGCAGCCTGCAAAGCGAAGCCCGCCTGCAATCGGGCAACGGTGAGGTGAACTTCGTGCGCTTCGAAGCTGAAATCGAATACGACAGCGCCGGCGTCGCGACCCTTGTGAGCGGCACCGCACAGGACATCACGCAAAGGCGCGAGGCGGAAGCGCAAATCCGCGCGCTGGCCGACTACGACAACCTGACAGGGCTGCCCAACCGCCGCATGTTCGGCGAACGCTTCGGTGCGGCCATCGAGGCGGCGGGCAGGCGCCAGGCGCCGATGGCGGCCCTGTTCGTCGACCTCGACCGCTTCAAGCAGATCAACGATACCCAGGGACACAGTGCGGGCGACGCCGTGCTGCGCGAAGTCGCCCGCAGGCTTAGCGGCTGCATCCGATCCGGCGAAGGCGAGGCCGACGTGGTGGCGCGCTTGGGCGGCGACGAATTCGCCGTTCTGATCACCGAAGTGGCGCACCCGCAACAGGTGCAAAGCGTCGCCGAGCGTGTATTGGCGGTGATGCGCAAGCCATTCATGGTGGCCGGGCGCGAGAATTTCATCAGTGCCTCGGTCGGCATCGCACGCTACCCCGAAGACGGCGCCGATATCGACAACCTGCTGCGCAACGCCGATGCGGCGATGTATTCGGTCAAGGCAAAGGGACGCAACGCGATTGCCGCCTACCGGCCGGAACTCAATATGGCCGACCGCAAGCGTTGGGAACTGGAACAGGCATTGCACAAGGCGCTGGAGAAGGACGAACTGGTGCTGCATTATCAGCCGCAGATCGACGTGCGCAGCGGGCTGGTGCCCGGGGTGGAGGCGCTGATGCGCTGGAAACATGCCGGCCGCCTGATCGCACCCGGCGATTTCATCCCGATCGCCGAGGAAACCGGCCTGATCGTGCCCTTCGGCGAATGGGCGCTGACCACCGCCGCCAGACAGGCCGCTCGCTGGATACGCGACGGTCTCGATCCGGTGCGCATCGCCGTCAACATTCCCGGCTCACATTTCCAGCGCCCGGGATTTGTCGGCATGGTGCGCAAGGTGCTCGAAGATACCGCCCTGCCCGGCCACCTGATCGAGCTGGAAATCACCGAAACCATGCTGATGACCGACATCGCCGCCACGCTTGCGACCTTGAAAGAGCTCAACTTGCTCAATGTGCGTTTGTCGATCGATGATTTCGGTACCGGCTACTCCTCGCTGTCCTACCTGAAGCGTTTCGACATCGGGCAGCTCAAGATCGACCGTTCGTTTGTCAACGACCTCAAACCAGGCAGCGACAACGAGGCCATCACCGCGGCCATCATCGCCATGGCAAGCGCCCTCAATCTCGAAGTCGTCGCCGAAGGTGTGGAAACCCGTGAACAGATGCTGCTGTTGCAAAAGCGCGGTTGCCCGCTGATGCAGGGCTACTACTTCAGCCGTCCATTGCCTCAGGCCGGCGTCTCCGAGCTGTTGTTCGACCTTCAGGTCGGGGGCCCGCGCTCTGAATGGATGCTGAGCGAGGCGGCCCGGGTCGTCAGCCTGGTACCGGGCGCGCGCGTCGCGCACGCCGCCTGACAACAGCCGCGACGCGGCCGATGAGCGAGCATTGCTATCCGAGGTAATTGAACAACGACAGCTGTGCAACCCTGGCGAACGATTGCTGCGCCGCCTGGGTCGCGGTCTGCTGGCGCATCAGGCGCGTGGCCGCTTCGGTGTAGTCGACATCCTGCAGTTCGGAAAGCCGGCGCTGGTGCTCCAGCACCACCGCACCGGACACGTTTTGATGTGCCAAAATCTCGTTCATGCGTGAACCGAATTCGGCACGCACGGTGAGTGCGCGATTCATCGATTGATCGAGGCCGGCCAGCGCCGCGTTGACCTGTGTCTGGCGCAGCGCATCGTTGCCGCCCGAGCGCAGCGCCGCGCTGGCATCGGCGATGGTCCTGAAAACGCTTTGATTGGTCGACGGCGCCGTGGTGAAGCGATCGCCGCTGGCGGGGCCGCCGGTGATGCTGAACTGCATGCCGGCCACCGTGATCGACTGCCCGGGGGTGAATGCGTTGCCGCTCGACACGCTGGCACCGGCGGTCACGTCAAAAACATCGTAGGTGGTGACCCCGCCGACGACGTTGAAAGTCAGCTCATAGGCACGCCCGGTCAACGCCGGGGGGTTGGCGACACTGCCCGAGTCGATACGCCCCGCGCCTGTATTGGCGGGATTGACGGCGGTGGCGAACACACCGTTGCCGGTCTTGACGCGCATGAAGATATCGTTGCCGGAGGCCGACACGGCGAGGTTGCGCCCGCTGGCGACCTCCAGCGTGCGCGCGCCGTCGTCACCCTGATAGGCAACACCGCCGGCGCCGGCCACAAACGGCGTCGTGGTTTCGGCGTAGCCCGCGAACAGATAGGCGCCGGTACCGTCCTTCGAGTTGGCCAGCGTCAGCAGCTGGCTCAGCATGTTGTCGACGTCTGCGGCGAGCATCGAGCGCTCGGTACCGGAAAGCGTGCCGTTCTGCGCCTGCAGGAGCCGCTCCCGCACGCTTTGCAACACATCGCCCACTGAACTCAGGGCCGATTCGCCGATCGTCAGGCGATTCGCCGCCGCTTCCTGGTTGGCTTCGATCAGCTGGTTGCGCGCCAGCGATTGCGATACACGCAAGGCGGTGGATGCAGCGGCCGGGTCGTCGGCGGCAGAGAGCAGGCGGCGTTGCGAGGCCATTTGCTGCTGCGTGCGCAATAGTTCGCCCTGCTGGGCGGTCAGCGCGCCGACGCCCATTTCATACATCATGGTTGTGCTGATTCGCATGTTTGATTCCGGTTATGACGACACTGGGCAAGCTCCCGTATCGCGGACTTTCGAACCACGGTGTTCAATCAAATCGATGCACCGCAATAGCGCCCCTCGTTAGCCACGGACCCATTCTGTGTTTCCTCATCGCATCAGCCCCAGGATTTCATCGAACAGGGTATTGGCCGTCGAGATCACACGCCCGGCGGCCTGGTAGGCCTGCTGGTACTTGAGCAGGCTGCCCGCTTCCTCGTCGAGGTTCACGCCGGATACCGCCTGCTGCGCACCATTGGCCTGGCTCAGAACCGCGCCCTGCGCTTTCGCTCCGGCCTGGGCCGCACGCGACTGGATGCCGGCATCGCTGACCGCCTGGGCATAGGCCTCGCCGACGCTCAGATTGCCGCTGCCCAACAGGCGGGCCGTATTCAGACCAGCCAAGGCCAGCAGATTGCCGTTGTCGCCGGCACCGTTGGTGTTCACATTGACGCTGAAACTGTCGCCTGCGGACATCGTGCCCTGCAACTGGGCGTTCCAGCCGTTGTACGAAAGCGTCATGCCCGGGGCATAGGCCAGCCCGGTCGGATTGCCGGTACCGGTGCCCGCTACGTTGAAGGTAGTGGCGCTGGTAAAAGTGATGGTCACCGGCTGCGTCAGGTTGGGCCCGGCAGGCGGCGTCACGCCGCTGACCCGCAAGCCGCCGTTGCCCAGGTTGGCCGAGTTGACCGCTGCGCGTACCGGCAAGCCCGCCGCAATCCGTGACGGGTCGGAGATCAAGGAAGTAATGCCGGCGGCAGCCGCGCGCGTGGGCATGACCCTGAAACTGTCGCCGGCCGCCGGCGTGCCGCTTGCCAGGGAGAGACTGAAACCGTCAATGGTCTGCGGCAGGCTGGCAAAGCTCTGCTGGTTGTTGTCCGACAGACGCGTCACTATGTAGTTGGTACCGTCGTAGTTCACACGGTAATCGCTGGTGGACACCGCCTGGTAGTCGGTGATGCTTGCGGCCAGCAGGCCGTTACCGCTGTTTTGCGCATTGGACTGTGATAGCGGCCCAGCAAAAGCGAAAAAGGCAGTTCCCAGGGCGCCGGTGCGATCCTGCCCGGTGGCGTGCTGGGCGTTGAAGGCAGTCGCGAGTGCGCCGGCAATGCGCCCCAGCGCGTTTTGGGCCGTATTCAGGGTCTGGCTGCGGAAGGCCAGCGCGCCGCCCAGCACACCACCGGTCACCGTGGCGTCTTCGAAGGCGCGAAAGTTGCTGCCGGTTATGAGACCTACCATCAGATTGGTGGCATCCGCCGGGTCGGCCTCGACGCTCAAGTCGAGGGTGCGCGCATCGAGCACCAGTGGCTGACCGTTCGACAGGAACACATTGATCGCACCATTGGTACCCGCTACCGTGGTCACACGTACTTCCTTGGCCAGATCGCGCAACAGCGCATCGCGCCGATCCAGCAAATCATTGGGCGGTTGTGCTCCTGCGCCGGTAGAGAGCGAGATCTTGTCGTTGAGGTCGGCAATTTGCTTGGCCGCGAAGTTGATGGCCGCCACCGACAAGGTGACCTGCTCATTGACGCCGGAGCGCAGCGCATCGAGTTGGCTCGACATGTCGCGAAAGCGTGCCGCCAGCACCTCGGCCCCCGACACCATGGTCTGGCGCGCGGCGCCGTCGGCCGGGTTGGCTGCCACCGTACCGATGGATTTGAAGAAATCGTCAAGCGCCGGCGACAAGCCCGCGGACTGGTCGGAAAAAATCTGGTCGACGTTGTTCAGTTGCCGTGACAAGGCATCAAAGTGGCTGGCCTGCGACTGCGCTTCACGCGCCTGCAGGTCGAGAAAGCGGTTGTAGGCGCGTTCGATGGTGTTCACATTCGCGCCCTGCCCGATGTAGCCGGCGCCGGTGAACTGCGGCGTATTGGTGCCCTGTACCGTGCGCTGGCGCGAAAAGCCCGGGGTATTGACGTTGCTGATGTTGTGAGACGTGGTCGAAAGCGCGGTTTGCGCCGCTTTCAATCCGGCCATGCCGGCGCCGATCAGGGACATGTCCGGATTCTCCGTTTCAGGCAACCGCGCGCAGGGTCTGCGCGATCACCGAGGTCAGCTTTTTCGCGTAGTTGGGATCGGTGGCATAGCCCGCTTGCTGCAGGCTCTGCGCGAATTGCCCGGCGTCGCCCGCTTTGAGGCTGTCCGCATAGCGCGGATTGTTGCCGATCAGCCGTGCGTAGTCGGCGAAGCTCTCGGCGTGCGAAGCGTAAGCGCGAAATTTTTCAGTCACCTTGCGTGCGACGCCGCCGACATACTCCGTAGTCACCGCTTCAACGGTGGCGCCCTTCCAGCCGCCGCTGGCCTTGATGCCGAAAAGATTGTGGCTGGGACTGCCGTCGGCGCCCTTGATTTCGCGCCGGCCCCAACCGGATTCGAGCGCCGCCTGGCCCAGGATGAATTGCGCCGGCACACCCGTGGCCTGGGCCGCCGACTGCGCATCGTTCCAGCGCGCGCGCACGAAATCGCGCGCCGCCACAGCCGGCTGCCCGACCCCGGCCGCACCGCCCTCCAACCCGGCAACAGCGGTGGCCGAACGCAAGCGCACGAGCGTGCTGGCGGCATCGCGGCGCCCGCCCTCGGTCAGGGTGGCCGGATCGACCGTACGACGCTCCAGCTGGCGCACGATCATGTCGGCTAAGCCCATGCCCTTGTCGGACAGCTTTTGCGTCAACTGCTGGTCGAACATGCCGGTATAGCTGCGCGTGCTGTCGGATTCGAGCATGCCGTCCTTGGGCAGGGTGTCGCGCATGCTCTTCATGAGCATGTTCATGAACACCGCCTCGAACTGCGCCGCGGCCTGCTTGACCGCCTGCTTCTGGCCGTCGCCCCCGACCTCGCGCGACTTGCGCTTGAGCGACTCCAGCGCATTGGCATCCAGCGCAAAGGCGCCGGATGCGGAAGTGGAGGCAAGCGTAGCGTTACTCATGTCGTTACCTCGTGACTACGGCCCGCCCGCAAGGCAGCTTGGCCCTTGCGTAGCTTTTTCGTCGTCGAATCGACCGGCTTCGCCGGCGATTTGACGCAAGCATGAACTCGAAAAAAGTAGGGGTTCACTTTTTTCGACCTATATTATTTCCAGCTCGGCGCGCAGCGCACCCGAGGATTTCATCGCCTGCAGGATCGCCAGCAGGTCCTGCGGCGTGGCGCCCAGCGAGTTGAGCGCCTTGACCACGTCGGCCAGGCGGGCGCCGGCTTCGAGCATCACCAGCTTGCCGCCGTCCTGGCTGATCTGGATGTTGGCCTTCTCGGTCACCACAGTCTGCCCACCCTGCGACAGCGGCGACGGCTGGCTCACCACCGGGGTCGAATTGATGGTGACCGACAGGTTGCCGTGCGCCACCGCCACCGGCTCAAGGGTGACCGACTGGTTCATCACCACCGAGCCGGTGCGGGCATTGACAATGACCTTGGCAGCGCCGGCGACGACCTCGACGGTGAGGTTCTCCAGTTGCGCCATGAAGGCAACCCGGTCGTTGGGAGCCTGCGGCGCGCGCACCTGGATCACCCGGCCATCCAGCGCCTGTGCCACCCCGGCGCCCATGCGACGGTTGACCGCATCCGCCACCCGGCCGGCGGTGCCGAAGTCCATGCTGTGCAATTCGAGGCGCAGCACCTCGCCCAGCAGGAACGGGCTGGCGACAGCGCGCTCGACCGTGGCACCGCCCGGAATCCGCCCCGCGTTCAGGTGATTGATCTGCGCCTTGGAGCCACCGGCCGAATCGCCGGCGCCCGCCACCACCAGGTTGCCCTGCGACATCGCATAGATCTGCCCGTCCGCGCCCTTGAGCGGCGTCATCAGCAGCATGCCGCCGCGCAATGACTTGGCATTGCCCATCGAGGACACCGTCACGTCGAGCAGCTGTCCCGGCTGCGCGAACGCCGGCAATTGCGAAGTGACCATCACCGCAGCCACGTTTCTGAGCTGCAGGTTGGTGCCAGGCGGCAGATTCACACCCATCTGCGCCAGCATCGCGGTGATGCTCTGCACCGTAAACGGCGTTTGCGTAGTCTGATCGCCGGTGCCGTCAAGCCCCACCACCAGGCCATAGCCGATCAACTGGTTGGGCCGCACGCCCTGCACCGAGGCGATGTCCTTGATGCGCTCGGCACGCACCTGCGGCGCCGCCACCATCGCCGCGCAAAACAGCAAGGCGCTGTAAGCCATCAGCCTGCGCAACTTCTCATGCATGACCAACACTCCGGTTTACTTCCTCAGGCTTTTCAGTCGTGAAATCGTCTGGCTCCGCCAGCGATTTCACGCAAACATAATCCGGGCAAAAGTAGGGTTTCACTTTTGCCCGCTCAGAACGGTAGGAAAGTCAGGAAAAACCGCGCCAGCCAGCCCATCACCTGGGCTTCGTCCACCTGGCCTTGACCGCGCATTTCGATGCGCGCATCGGCCACCTGGGTGGAACTGACGGTGTTGTTGTTGACCAGGTTGAGCGGATTGACCACACCGGAGAAACGTACCGTCTCCACCTGTCGGTTGTTGCCGATCTGCTTTTCGCCCGAGACCACCAGATTGCCGTTGGGCAATACATCGACCACCGTGACCGTGATGGTGCCGGTGAAGGCATTGGTACTGTTGGTCGAGCCCTTGCCGTCGAAGGTATTCGACGATGCACCATTGACCGAGATCACATTGGCGCCGAAGCTGCCGCCGATCGGCAGCTTGACATCGGGGTTGGCGGCGGTCACCGTGCCGGTCTTGCTGGTCGAGGATTTCTTTTCCTGGGTGGCCGACAGGTTTTCGTTGATGTTGATGGTCAGGATGTCGCCCACGAAGCGCGCACGATTGTCCTCGAACAAGGGGCGGAATGCGGCTTGCTGGTAGATGGCGCCATTGAGTTGCACGGTTCTGGGCGGCGGCACCGGCTTAGCCGAGGTCGGTTCACGGACCTCGACCTTGGGAAACGGCGCGCAACCAGCCAATAGCGCCAATGCGAGGATCAGCGCGACCGGCAGCAGCGTGTCGCGCACCCATGGCCAGGCCATGGCGGCGCGATCGAGGATATCGGCAAGGGTGCGCTGTCCGCTTGCGCGCCTGCGGTTGAAGTCGCGTGTGAGGTTCATTGACATTCGGGGTCCGGTGACACTGCGGGCAAGGTTCAGGCGCGGGCTCATAGCTGGGTCAGCTTTTGCAGCATCTGGTCGGAGGTCTGGATCGCCTTGGAATTGATCTCGTAGGCGCGCTGGGTCTGGATCATCGACACCATCTCCTCGACCACGTTGACGTTCGAGGTCTCGACATAGCCCTGGTTGAGCACCCCTTGGCCATTGGTTCCGGGCGCCCCCGACTGCGGCGTGCCGGATGCCGCGGTTTCGGCAAACATGTTTTGTCCAAGCGGCTGCAAGCCACCCGGGTTGACGAAATTGGCCAGCGTGATCGAGCCCAGCGTGGTCGGTGCCGCAGTGCCGGGCACGGTTGCCTGCACCGAGCCATCCTGGCCGATGGTGATGGTCAGCGCATTGGCCGGTACCGTGATGGAAGGCTGCAGGGGATGGCCGTTGGATGTGACCATGACGCCGCTGGCGTCGCGATGAAAGCTGCCGTCGCGGGTGTAGCCGACCGTGCCGTCGGGCATCTGCACCTGGAAAAATCCCTGGCCGTTGATCGCGATATCGAGGTTGTTGCCGGTCTGCTGCAGGTTGCCCTGGGTGAACATGCGCGCGGTCGCCACCGGCCGCACGCCGGTGCCGACCATCAGCCCGGTTGGCACCTGCGTGGTCTGCGACGACTGTGCTCCCGGCTGCCGCAGATTCTGGTACAGCAGGTCTTCGAACACCGCGCGTGAACGCTTGAAACCGTTGGTGCTGACGTTGGCCAGATTGTTGGAAATGACGTCGAGCTGGGTTTGCTGGGCGTCCAGTCCGGTCTTGGCGATCCAAAGCGAGCGAATCATGAGCGGGTTCCGTTATTGAAGGTGACGGGATGCATACTGCTAACCATTGCTGGCCAATAACTGCGTACCCTTGCGGGCGGCGGCATCGGCGGACTGCATCAACTTCATCTGCATCTCGAACTGCCGCGCCAGGGTGATCATGCCGACCATGGTTTCGACCGCATTGACGTTGCTGCCTTCAATCGCGCCCGGGGCCACGCGCACGCGTGCATCCACCGGCGCCTCCGCACCATCCTTCATGCGAAACAGGCCATCGCCGCCACGCGCCATGTCCGAGCCGGCCGGGTTGACGAGCTTCAGGCGGCCAATCGGCGAAACGTTTTTGGCAGCGCCGGCCGGCGCGCCGGAAATCGAGCCGTCGGCCGCGATCGCAATGGTGGTGTTGGGCGGCACGCTGATCGGTCCGCCGTCGCCCAGCACCAATTGGCCGGCCAGGGTCTGCAGGAGACCCTGGTCGTTGACCTGGAAACCGCCATTGCGTGTGTAGGCTTCGTTGCCGTCAGTGGCCTGCACGGCGAAAAAGCCCTGCCCCTGCACCGCCACATCCAGCGGCCGGCCGGTGGTTGTGATGACGCCCGGCGTGAAGTCCGCGCCGGGCGTTGACTCGGCCACGAAGGCCCGCGTCGGCAGCCCGGGACCGGTCACCGGGGCGACGCGGAAGGCGACCGTCTCGGCGCGAAAGCCGGGCGTGTTGACGTTCGCCAGATTGTTGGCCAGCACCTCCTGGCGCTGCATGGTGCTGCGCACGCCGCTGGCGGCAACGTAGATCATGCGGTCCATGGCGCCCCCGTCCGGTAGGTGTGATGAGGTTTCAACGCAGGTTGACCAGGGTCTGCAACACCGAATCCTGGGTCTTGATGGTCTGCGCGTTGGCCTGATACACCCGCTGTGAGATGATCATGTTGACCAGTTCGGCGGTCAGGTCGACGTTCGAGGATTCGACCGCGCCCGACTGCAGCGCACCGAGACTGCCGCTGATGGGCGCGCCGGTCAAAGGCACACCGGAGGCCGAGGTTTCGGCCCACTTGTTGTCACCCAGCAATTGCAGTCCCTGGGGATTGACGAAGTTCGACAGAACCACCTGGCCCTGGGAGCGGCTCAAGCCGTTGGAGTAGCGCCCGCTGATCATACCGTCGGCGGCGATGGCGAAGCCGGTCAACCTGCCCGAGGCATAACCGTCCTGGGTGATCGAATTGACGCCGAACACCGAGCCGAATTGCGTGCTTCCGGTCATGTCCAGATTCATCGCGATCGGAGCAGCGCCGGTGGAAACCGGCAGCGACAGCGCAATAGTGGGCGCCGAGGCGATCGCGCCACTGGAATTGAATGTCATGGCGCCTATCGGGCCGGCGCCGATCTGGACGCCGTCGTTGGCGCCAAACACGCTCCAGGTATTGGCCGCGGTCTTCATGAAATACAGCGACAGGGTATGCGGATTGCCCAGCGAGTCATAGGCCGACATCGAAGTCGCGCTGTGATAAGTGCTCGGATCGGTGAGATCGAAACCGGCCGTGGTCAAGGGCGTATTGCGTGAATCGAAATTGGCGGCGACGGTGGCCGCGGTGGTGGCCCCCGGCGGCAGATCGGGATTCGAAATCTGCAGGTTGACTAGCTGCGGCGCAAGGGTCACACCGACCCCATTGGCGGCCGCCGGATAGCCGGTCAGGTTGTAGCCATTCGATGCGATCAGGTAGCCGTTCTTGTCGACCTGGAACTGGCCGTTGCGGCTATAGCTGACGGTGCCGTTGTTGGACATGCGGAAAAAGCCGTTGCCGTTGATGGCGATATCGAGTGGATTGCTGGTGACCTCGACGTTGCCCTGCGAGAAGGTCTGCACCACCGCCGAGATGGCCGTGCCGATACCCACCGAGCTGCGGCCGCCACCGGGCGCGGTGTTGGCGAAAACGTCGGAGAACAGCGCGGTGGAGGCCTTGAACCCGACGGTTGTGGAGTTCGAGATGTTGTTGCCGATCACATCCAGATTTTTGGCCGAGGCGTTGAGCCCGGATAGTCCTTGCTGAAAACTCATTTCTGGTTTCTCCTGGGATAGAACGCTTACATGACCTGCTTGATCTTGGTCCACTCGAGCGTGCCGTTGCTGGTACGCACGGAAATCCCGTTGCCGCCGTTGGACACGCCATCGACCCGGCTCACCGCCAGCGCCTGTGCTTTCGCGTCGCTACCGCCCTGCTTCGCGCTCACGGCGAAGCTGTATTTGCCGTCGCTCGCGGCAGCGCCCGCATCGGTCTTGCCGTCCCATTCGAAGCTGTGAATGCCGGCCGCCAGATTGGAAAGCGTGGCGCGGTGCACCACCTGCCCGCTCGGGGAGGACACGCTGACGGTGACCTGATCGGCACCGTCCTGAAGCTCGAAGCCGGCGCGCGCGCTGCCACCGGCCAAAACGATGCTGTTGCCTTCGGCCAGTACCTCGCGTCCGACCACCGTCGCGGCCTGCAGTGCCTGCGTACTCTGGTTGCTGTCCAGCAGTTTGTTGAGCGTCTGGTTGAGCTTTTCGATGCCGTTGACCGTGTTGATCTGCGCCAGCTGGCTGGTCACCTGGGCGTTGTCGAGCGGATTCAAGGGATCCTGATTCTTCATCTGCGCGACAAGCAGGGTCAGAAAGCGATCCTGCCCGCTGTCGGCCGCCTCGCTCGACCCCGTGCTCTTGGTGCTTGCGGCGTTCAAGGCGGCGAATGGATTGCCTGCCTTCTCGCTGCTGCTTACGCTGGCCATGTGCAAGACTCCCGAAAAATGATCAACTGTTGCCCAGCTGCAGTGTTTTCTGCAGCAAGGACCTGGCGGTATTCATGACTTCGATGTTGTTCTCGTACGAGCGTGCCGCCGAGATCATGTTGACCATCTCCTCGGCCACGTTGACGTTTGGCAGCGAAACGTAGCCCTGGGCGTCCGCCATCGGATGCTTGGGATCGTGCAGCCGGCGCGGTGCGGACTCGTCGGTTACGACCTGGCGCACCCGCACCCCCTGGGCGCCGGTGGCGGCAGCTTCCTGGGCCTGCGTTGCCTCGAAAACCACATGCCGTGCCTTGTAGGTCTGGCCATCGGGGCCGGCGGCCGAATCGGCGTTGGCCAGGTTGGAGGCGACCACGTTCAAGCGCTGGCCCTGCGCGGTGGCGCCGGATCCGGCAATGCGAAACGCGGAAAACAGGGACATGGTGTGGCTAACCGGTGATCGCGCTCATGATCGACTTGATCTGGCCGTTAAGAAACCTGAGCGAGGCTTCATAACGGATCGCGTTGTCGGCAAAATGTGCGCGTTCGGCATCCATTTCCACGCTGTTGCCATCGACCGAGGATTGGGTCGGTGTGCGGTACTGGATTGACTGGGCGGCACTGCCCGGGCGTGGCGCCAGATGACCCGGGTTGCTGGCGGCCAGTACCGCCGTGGGCGCGGCGTGCGAACCCATGGCGCCGGCCAGGGCACGCCCGAAATCGAAGTCGGCAGCCTTGTATCCCGGCGTATCGGCATTGGCGATGTTCGCCGCCAGCACCTGCTGGCGCTCGGAACGCAGGCGCAGGGCCGTGCCGTGAAACTGCAATGCATCGTTGAGCTTGTCGATCATGGTTTGTCCGCGAAGTCAGCCTGTCCGTGCCTGTAGCACCAGATTTGCCGCCTGCTGTGGAAAGCGATGGCGCAGGACGTTCAATAGCGAGCATTGCACCAAAACCTTGAGCTTCCCGATTGTGCGAACAAACGTGCTTTTCCGCCTCTGATCGCAGGCCGCACGCCAGCGGTGGCTGGTTAAGCTCGTTCCTATCCCTGAACAACTTGCCCTGCCACCCCGCGATGAATCTGCCCTCGCCCGTCCCGCTCCGCCGTTCGGACACGCCAACTGGAATAGCGGCTTATCTGGCTCTCGCCGCTCTTGTTGGCGCAGGGTTGTTCTGCTGCCAGGCTGCCCGTGCCCAGCCCCAGACCGCCGCTGCGGACGGCATCAGGCTCTATCTTGAACGTGCTGCCACCGGCCTGCCGGGCCGGGTTGAAGTGGTGCTTGGTCGCCTCGATGAACGCCTGCAACTGGCGCCCTGCGCACGCGTCGAGCCATTCCTTCCCGCCAACAGCCGGCTGTGGGGCAAAACCCAGATCGGCTTGCGCTGCGCTGAAGGGGCCTCCTGGAGCGTCTACCTGCCGGTGGACATCCGCGTGTTCGCACCCGCCCTGGTCGCCGCGCGCACCATCGGCTTCGGCAACGTCGTAGGCCAGGATGACACACGCCTGGACGAGGTGGAAGTCAGCCGCGAGCCCGGCGCACCCTTGGCCGACCTGCAAAGCCTTGAAGGCAAGACCGCCGCCCGCGTGATTGCCGCCGGGCAGATTCTGCGTGCCGAGCATTTTCGTACCCCGCCTGCCATCGGAGCGGGCGACACGGTGCGCCTGATACTGAATGGCGCGGGATTTTCGATCACCGCCAGCGGCCGCGCCTTGTCGGCGGCCGCCGAAGGCCAGTCGGTGCGCGTTCAAACCGATTCCGGACGCGTGGTGCAGGGCGTTGCCCGCAGCGGGCGCCTGGTGGAAATGCGCCTCTAAACGTGATCAAACATCGATGAAGCATATTTTTCGCCCTCTGATCGGGGCTAAAGTTTTGGCTGCAAGCGACGTAAACCCGGCATATGCCGCACTCCGCGCACCCGCACCATTTCGCAGCGCCATTTTGGCCTGCATGCCCGCGGACCGGCCCGAACCAAGATGGGAGAGCACCACATGAAGGTCAACGGATCCACAGACTCGCTGCGCCCCGACCTGGCCACTGGAAAACCGGCTGCCAAAAGCGCCGCCACTGCGCCCGCCGGCAATGATGAGACCACGACGGTGCGCCTGTCCGGCCTGTCGGCCTCGTTGGCTGCCGGTGACAGCAGTCCGGCGTTCGATGCCTCGAAGGTTGCCAGTATCAAGGAAGCGATACGCGACGGCCGCTTCGAGGTCGATTCGGGCGTCGTCGCCGACAAGCTGATTGCCAACGTCAACGATTTGTTCGGCAAGGTTCACTAGCAGCGCCCCCATGGCCATTACGCCGATTGCCCCACCCGCCAAGCCGCAGATGCGGCAGCAGGAGTTGGCTGAGCGCCTCAAGGAGCTGCTGCGCGAGGAGCACGCCGCTCTTGTGGCCGACGACGTCGCGGCCGTGGCGCGCTTCACGGCCGCCAAGGAGCAGTTGCTGGGCGACTTGATGGGCGCGCTTGGCGGCCGGGGCGATGAGCGCGATTTGCAGCATCACCTGGCGGCCAGGCGCAACCCGCTGCTGCTTGGCGCCTTGCGCGAGGCCGCTGCCGCCAATGCCATCAATGCACAATTCGTCGCCACCCGCCTGGCCTATGTCCGCGCGCGTTTCGCCGGCTTGGTGCAAGCCGGATACATGGCGCGGGCGGCGGTTGATAGCGCCGGCTTGTACAAGGCCGACGGCTTCACCGGTGGCGCCCGCCGTTTTGGCGCTTACGGCAACGCCTGAGTCCGCACTGCAAGCTTACCCAAAACCCCTGCCCCAAACATGTCCGGCCCGCAAATCCTCATCATCGACGACTCGGAAGACGATGTGCTGCTGGCTTCGGCGTATATCAGACGCTGGATCCGCGAGGCCCGCTTTCGTCGCGTCGACAACGCCGCCGACCTTTCGTCGGCATTGCAAGAGCAGGCCTGGCATATGGTCTTGTGCGACCACAATATGCCCGGCTTCGACTCCATCGCCGCCCTGAAACTGGTGCGCCAGACGAACGCCCATTTGCCGTTTTTCGTCTATTCGGGTGATTTCAGCCGCAGCCAGGCCGCTGACGCGCTCGAGTGTGGCGCCAACGGCGTTCTGGAAAAACGCGATACCCACGGTTTGCTGCGGGTGATCGGGGAGGCTTTTGGCGACGCTGGCAATCGTCCGGGCGTGGCCGCCTGACCACAGGGTCCGCACGTCGCCGGCCTACGGCACTTTGCGCAGTTGCGGCAACTGGTTGACACGCAGCCAGTAGTGCGCCAGACGTGACAGCGAATCCATCAATTCCTCGAAATTGACCGCCTTCACCACGTAGCTGTTGACACCGTGCTGATAGGCCTCCTGCAAATCGCGCTCCTCGCGCGACGAAGTCAGCATGACCACCACCTGGCGGCGCAATTCCGCATGCGCACGTATTTCGCGCAGTACTTCCAGGCCGGTGAGCTTGGGCAACTTGAGATCCAGCAACATCAGCTTGGGATGGGCAGGACCGCCGCGCGCAGCATAGGCGCCGCGCCCATACAGGTAATCGAGCGCCTCGGCACCGTCCTGGACATGCACGATCGAAGCCAGGGTGCCGCCGCGCTTCAAGGCGCGGCGCACCAGTTCGGCATCATTCGGGTCATCTTCGACCAGCAGGATGTCGGCGTCAAGTTCCAGCTCGCTGCTCAATGCGACCTCGATGCAAACAGGCAAGGATATGAAAAATGGAGCGCTGCGCCGGCAAAGAGCGCATGGCCGCTACAACCACGGGGATCTTCAATTTTACCCAACAATCGCGCCCGAGGTGGTCAAGCCCGTGGCGCCGGCGGCCCGGCTTGTTCCCGGCGCACCGTCCGCGATCACCATCGAGGTCGCAGGCAAGCTGAAATGGAAGGTGGCGCCGCGCCCGGGCACACCTGCTGCCCAGACCCTTCCGTGATGACGCAGCACGACTCGCTTGACGATCGCAAGACCGACACCGGTACCCTCGAACTCGTTGCGTGAATGCAGGCGCTGGAACATGCCGAACAGCTTTTCCGCATAGTTTGCATCGAATCCGGCGCCATTGTCGGCAACCGAGAAGGCGATTTCGCCCGCACCCACCACGCAGTCGATGACGATGCGGGGCGTGCCGGCATGCGCACTGAACTTGAACGCGTTGAAAATCAGGTTGGCCCAGACCTGGCGCACCATCGCGGGATCGCCAAAGACGTCGGGCAGGGAGCGCACCTCGACTGATGGCTGGTGCGCGAACGCGGCGCGCGCCTCGGCGACCACCGCCGCCACCAGCGCCGCCGTGGCGATGCGCTGGTAGGCTGCCTCGCCGCGGCCCAGGCGCGAAAATTCCAGCAGCCCGTCGATCAGTTCCCCCATGCGCCGGGCGCTTGCCACGATCATGTCGAGGTCGCGCCTGGCGGGCGATCCGCTTGCGACACCGGACTCCAGGCGCAGCAGGTGCGCGTAGCCGTCGATGGCGCGCAGCGGCGCCCGCAGGTCGTGGGCGACCGTATACGAAAAAGCTTCGAGTTCATGCACCGCCGCGGTCAACTCGGCGGTACGCTCGGCCACGGTCTGTTCCAGCGCCTCGTTCAGGCGCTGCATCTCGCGCTCGGCCCATTTGCGGGCGCTGATGTCGTGGACTGATGTCTGCACCATGCGCCGACCCGCGAAATCGACCGGGCCGCTGGCAACCTCCACGTCGATCATGCTGTCGTCGAAGCGGGTGAGACGCATCTCGGCATAACCTGTGCCGCTATCCGCATCGAGCACACGCCGCCTGCGCCGCAGCCCCGTACCGCTTGTATCGGCTGCAAGCCGTTCATGCAGATTGCAGCCGATCACAGCGCTTGCGTCGGGCGCCGAAAGCATGTGCGCCGCCGCCGGATTGGCGTAGACGACAATCTCCTGATCGTGAATCAGCACCGCCTCGCGCGACATTTCCACCAGACTCTTGTAGCGTGCCTCGCTCTCGCGTTCGGCTGCCTGCGCGCGAAAACGCTCGATCAGGATCCCGGCCAGCGCCGCCGCCGAGCGCGTCAACTCGAGGTCCGCTGCGACCGGCTCCGCTTTGCGTGCGCAATACACCGCGAAGGTCGCCAGCACCTGGCCCGCGGCGCTGTGCACCGGTGTGGACCAGCTCGAGGCGAAGCCGCATGCATGAGCCAGGTCGCGATAGTCGTCCCAGCGCGGGTCGGCTTCGATGTCGGTGCAGATCACCATCGCTTCCTGGTATGCCGCGCTGCCACATGACCCGGCAAGCGGCCCCGGCACCACGCCGTCGCGCAGCGACGCGCCATAATCGGCAGGCGCCGCGGGCGTCGCGAGCGGGCGCAGCACGCCGTCTTCCAGCAACAGGAGCGAGGCGATCCCGGGCCGCACCAGGGCGGTGTCGATGGTGCGACACAAGACGGTCATCAGTTCCGCCAACGAGGCATCCGCCGCCAGCAACTCGTAAAGCGTGCGCTCGCCGGCGCGCACCAGGTCGTTACGATAGCGTTCGCTGATGTCCGCGCCGACACCGCGATAGCCGGTAAACCCGCCGGCCGCATCAAAAATCGGCTCGCCGCGTACCGCCACATACTTGCGCAAACCATCTTCGGGCAGCAGCTCGAGCACCAGATGCGCGAACGGCCGGTGCGCTTCGAGGTCAGCGCGGTGCGCCTCCCAGGTGGTGCCGATCGGTCGAGTGTCCGCTCGTTCCCAGCGCGTGCATCCTGCCGACTCTTCCAGCGACCACAAGGTGCTCAAGGT
>JBEIFV010000094.1:0-22531 GCA_040382235.1 Burkholderiales bacterium | reverse complement strand
GATCCGCTTGGTATGCGATCCAATCAAGCCAAGCAACCCGGCGTCCGCACGCGCCAGAATGCGCTCGACGATCGCCTGGTCCCACGCAGGGCTAGGCGTCAGCACGAGAGAGAACGCCCCCGGGGGCGCCGCCGTCACCTCTTCCTGGGGCGCCTCGCTGAATACGATGCGGGTATTGGCGGGCACCCGAGTCGGAAACTGCTGTTCACGGCTATCGATCCACCTGACCTCGCAGTCAACCTCGGCCAGCACGTTGACCAGAGCCTGGCCTACGTGTCCGGCGCCAAAAAGATGGAGCTCGAACAGACTGGCTGGCGCCTGCACCTGCAGCGCCGGTGGCACCACGCCGGCGGCACAAACATCGAAGCGAATGTGGGCAACGCCGCCGCAGCACTGGCCCAGCGCGGGGCCGAGCGGGAAGCGGCGCGTCACCGAACCGGCAGGCCGGTACGACCTTCCCGCCTGCATCAGCTCGCGTGCAAGCGCCACCGATTTGAGTTCAAGATGGCCACCGCCAATGGTGCCATGCACATGGTCGGGTGTGACCAGCATCGCAGCACCGGCTTCGCGTGGCGTCGAACCCTCGATGCGCTCCACGCAGACCAGCACGCACGACTGTTGATCACGCGCCGCGACCGCGAGCGCGGTGCGCGCGGGCCGCGTCAAGCGCACGATCACGCGCGCGGCCCGGGCCCGCAGGCGAACAGAATCCGCTCGGGCGTGGCCGGTGCGTCCAGAACCGGGCCTGGTCGCGAACCACGCACCGCAGCCACCGCATCGCGAATCGCGAAAAACACGGCGCTTGCCAGCATCACCGGCGGCTCGCCCACCGCCTTGCTGCGAAAAATCGAGTCTTCAACGTTTTCGCCGCGCTCCCACAACTTCACGTGAAAGGCCTGCGGCACGTCGGACGAAACCGGGATCTTGTAGGTCGACGGCGCGTGCGTGCGTAGCCGGCCCTTGGCATCCCATACCAGCTCCTCGGAGGTCAGCCAGCCCAGTCCTTGCACAAAGCCCCCCTCGACCTGCCCCAGATCGATGGCCGGATTGAGAGAGCGCCCGACATCGTGCAGGATGTCCACGCGCAGCAGTTTCGATTCGCCCGTCAATGTATCGATGGCCACCTCGGCCACGGCGGCACCGTAGGAAAAATAGTAGAACGGGCGGCCCCTGAGTGTCTTGGCATCGAAGTCGACCTTCGGCACCTTGTAAAAGCCGGTGCTGGAAAGCGACACACGACCGAAATACGCTGCGCGCACCAGGTCGGCCCAGGGCATGCTCCAGGTGCCGGCACTGACCACCGCGCCGGCAAACACCACCTGTGCGGCATCCACACCGTAGGTGGTCGCGCAAAAAACGGCCAGGCGCGCCTTGATTTCGCGTGCCGCCGCCTGCGCCGCCTTGCCGTTGAGGTCGGCACCGCTGGAGGCCGCCGTTGGCGAGGTGTTCGGCACCTTGCTGGTGTCGGTCGCGGTGATGCGCACCTGCAAAACCGGCAAGCCGAACTCCTGTGCCACTACCTGCGCCACCTTGATATAGACGCCCTGGCCCATTTCGGTTGCCGCATGGTTGATCATCACGCTGCCGTCGTGATAGACGTGCAACAACGCGCCTGCCTGATTGAGGAACGAGGCGGTGAACGAAATGCCGAACATCACCGGTGTAAGCGCCAGGCCGCGCTTGATGACCGCCTGCTGCGCGTTCCATTCGGTGATCGCGGAGCGGCGCGCGGCGTAGCCGCTCGATTGTTCGAGCTCGGCCACCAACTCGTGGACAACGTTGTCTTCGACCCGCATGCCGTAGTGCGTCATCGCGCGCGGGCTTGACGGGTCGGCCGCATAGAAATTGGCCTTGCGCACCGCCAGCGCATCGCGCTTGAGAAAGCGTGCGATATCGTCGATCACATGCTCGCCGGCCAAAATGCCTTGCGGACCGCCGAAACCGCGGAAGGCGTTGGCTGACTGCTGGTTGGTCTTGAGCCTGAGAGAGCGTATCGTGACATTGGCCAGATGGTAGGCGTTTGATACATGCATTACCGCGCGATCGTTGACCGAGCCTGAAAGATCCGCCGACCAGCCGCAGCGCGATGCCAGCGTGATGTCGAGCCCCAGGATGCGACCGGTATCATCGAACCCGACTTCATAGTCGGCGCGAAACTCATGGCGCTTGCCGGTCAACATGAAATCATCATCGCGATCGGCGCGAAACTTGACCGGGCGCTGCAAAAGCGCGGCGCCCAGCGCGGCAACCGCGGCGAAGTACGAAGCCTGGGTCTCCTTGCCGCCGAACGCGCCCCCCATGCGCCTGCATTCGACCACCACCTTGGCAGGCGCCTGGCCCAGCACATGCGCCACGGTGAACTGCGTTTCGGTGGGATGCTGGGTCGATGAATAAACCAGCATCTGCCCGTCCTCGCGCGGCACGGCATAGGCGATCTGGCCTTCCAGGTAGAACTGTTCCTGACCACCGATGTGAAGACGGTTGGCCAGGCGATGCGGCGCCGCGTCGATTGCCGAGCGCGCGTCGCCGGTGGCCAGGGTCAGCGCCGGCAACACGTGCGAGTTGGCGCGAATCGCATCGTCGTAGTCGATGATCGGCGTCTCCTCGAGATAGTCCACTTGCGCCAGCCGCGCGGCGCGGCGTGCCGCCTCGAAAGAATCGGCGATGACCGCGAACAGCGGCTGGCCCACATATTCAACGCGATCGATCGCGAATACCGGCTCGTCATGCAGCACCGGGCCGATCAGCTTTTCGCCGGGTATGTCGGCGTGCGTCAGCACCCTGATTACGCCAGGAGCACTGCGCACCTTGGTGAGCCGCATGGCGCGAATGCGCCCGCGCGCGACGGTGCTCATGCCGACTGCCGCATGCAGTGTGCCGGCGACCTCGGGAATGTCATCGACGTAGGTTGCGGTGCCCGCCACATGCAGGTGCGCGCTGTCGTGCGCGATGGCGGCGCCGGCAGCGCCGGCATGCAGGGCGGCCAAGGGCAGATCGCGCTTCATGTTGTCGCCTCCAATTGGTGCAGCCGCACGATGCATGGTGCAGGTGCTTCACTGACTTCAAGGAAATAGCGCTTGAGCAGGTTTCCGGCTGCCAGCGTGCGATAGGCGGCGCTGGCGCGCATGTCGCCTATCGGCGTGAAATCGCCTTGCAATGCGGCCTGCGCCGCGGCCAAGGTGTCCGCGTCGGGTCGCCTGCCGACTAGCGCGCGCTCGGTGGCGAGCGCCCGTTTGGGCGTGGCTGCCATGCCGCCAAAGGCGATGCGCGCCTGGCGCACCAGTCCTAGCTCGAATTCGAGTGCAATACCGACGCACACCGTGGAGATATCCTGGTCGAAGCGCTTGGAAAGTTTGTAGGCGCGAAAGTGTTGGCGGGCGCCGGCACGCGGAATTCGCAGGGCGGCCACGTATTCCGTGGGCGCCAGCGCCGTCTTCTGGTAGGCCAGATAGAAGTCTTCCAGCGGCATCGACCGTTCGCCGGCGGCGCTGCGCAGCACAATGGTCGCGTCAAGCGCGATGAACGCCGGCATCGAATCGCCAATCGGCGAGCCGTTGGCGATATTGCCGCCGACGGTAGCGCTGTTGCGAACCGGCGGCGACGCGAACCGGGTCAGCAATTCGTCCATGTGCGGCCAATGCGCAAGCAGTGCCGGCATCGCATCAGTCCAGGTCACGGCAGCGCCGATCTCAAGACCGCGCGCGGAAGTCTTGATCTGTTGCAGAGAACGGATGTCACCGACATAAACCAGCTTGTCGAAACTCTTCAACTGCTTGGTCGCCCACAGGCCGACATCGGTCAGACCGGCGACGATACGGGCGTCCGGGTGGGCCGCCAGGCACTGCGCGAGCGTCGCCTCGGTGCGTGGCGAAAACCACTTGCCCCCCGCGCCATCGAGGACCAACGGGTCCGTCGCTCTTGCCAGCGCACGCAAGTCGCGCCGCAAGCTGTCCATACGATCCTGCTCCGCGGCATCGCGAGTCACCGCCAGTGCCCGCTGCGCCGCATCGGCAATCGGGCGATAGCCGGTGCAGCGGCACAGGTTACCGGCCAGCAACCGATCGACTTCGTCGCGGCTGACCGTGCGAGCAGGGTGTGCGCTGTAGTCGGCATAGAGCGACATGACAAAACCGGGGGTGCAGAACCCGCATTGAGAAGCATGGCAATCAACCATCGCCTGCTGCACCGCATGCGCTTGGCCGTCCGTGCCTGCGATACCCTCGACGGTGGTGACCGCCTTGCCATGCATGACCGGCAGAAACTGGATGCAGGCATTCACCGCGCGATGTACCAGCTGCCCCTTGGCGTCGATTTCGGAAACCATTACGGTGCATGCGCCGCAATCGCCTTCGGCACATCCTTCCTTGGTGCCGGGCGATGCACAGTCCTGGCGCAGATATTGCAACAGGGTCTGGGTCGGGCGCGCACCCGAGCATTGCACGGGTGCGCCGTTAACCATGAAATTCAGTCTGTTTTTGCTCATGTTGAACCTTGTATACAATCAATCCCAATCGCGGCACATGCAACTTTCGCGCCGCTCAACTTCAAAATCCGCACGCAGCGCGGGCTTCAGTGCCTCGCTTTGCGCCCGCCACCGCGTTTTCGCCTGATCGCCCTCATGCCCAATCAATTTATTGAATTTGATCGCGTTTGGCTCAAATACAACCCGACCGCCGATTTTGTGATCGAGGAAATCACCGTCTCGATCAAGGAACACGAGTTTGTCGCCATCGTCGGGCCTTCGGGTTGCGGCAAGTCGACCTTCATGAAATTATGCACCGGCCTGAAGCCGCCGTCACAAGGTACGGTGATCGTCGATGGCCGCGAGGTCGCCGGGCCGCTGAAAATCACCGGAATGGCGTTCCAGGCGCCCAACTTGCTGCCCTGGCGCACCACGCTCGACAATGTGCTGTTGCCGCTGGAAATCGTCGAGCCCTATAAATCGGATTTCCGCAGCAAGCGTGACGAATATGCCGAACGCGCCATGAAGCTGATTCGCACGGTCGGATTGGCGGGGTGGGAACACAAATTCCCCTGGGAGTTGTCAGGCGGCATGCAGCAACGTGCGTCGATCTGCCGCGCTTTGGTGCATGAACCCAAGCTCCTGATGCTCGATGAACCGTTCGCCGCGCTCGATGCCTTCACCCGCGAAGAATTGTGGTGCGTGCTGCGCGACCTGCATGCCGTCGATCCATTCACCGTGGTGTTGGTCACCCACGACCTGCGCGAAGCCACCTTTCTGGCCGACACGGTCTATGTCATGAGCAAACGCCCGGGGCGCATACTGGCCAAGCGCGAAATCGAACTGCAGCGCCCGCGCGACATCGACGTGACCTACACCGAGCCGTTTTCGAAAATCGTGCATGAACTGCGCGAGCATATCGGCGCCATCCGCAAGTCCTGAAACCCGGAGAAACCATGTACCAGACCTTTGTGGAAAAGCACGCGCCCTCGCTCCTCGTCATCGCCTTCCTGCTGTTGTGGGAACTGATCTGTCGTGGCTTCAAGATCGATCCGTTCGTGCTGCCAATGCCCACGGCGATCTTCGATGCAATGATCGAGTACAAGAAGCCGATTTTCGACCACGCCCTGCAGACCTTCTGGACCACCATGGTGGGCTTCGCCGTCGCGGTAGCGGTGGGCATCATACTGGGCTGCGCGCTCGGCTCTTCCGCCCTGGTGTATCGCGCCTGTTATCCCCTCCTGGTCGGTTTCAATTCGATCCCCAAGGCCGCGTTCGTGCCGATTCTGGTGGTGTGGTTCGGCATCGGCACCACCCCGGCGATCATCACGGCCTTCCTGATTTCATTCTTCCCGATCGTGGTCAATGTGGCGACCGGCTTGGCGACCCTGGAGCCAGAACTGGAGGATGTGTTGCGCGCTCTGGGCGCATCGCGCGTCGAAATCCTGCGCAAGGTCGGCCTGCCGCGCTCAATGCCATTCTTTTTCGCATCCCTCAAGGTGGCCATCACCCTGGCGTTCGTGGGCACGGTCGTATCCGAGATCAGCGCCTCGAATGCCGGCATCGGTTACTTGATGATGTCGGCGTCGTCGAGCCTGAAGACCGCGCTGATGTTCGCCGGCGTGATCGTGATCTCGGTGATGGCGATGGCGATGTACGAAGTGTTCGCGTGGCTGGAAAAGCGCGTTACCGGCTGGGCGCATCGGGGCCAGCAAGCCACGACCTGAGCATCGGACCCGGCCCGATCAGCGCGCCGCGACGTGCAAAACTGACCGGGGCCGGCAGGCAAGAGCCGCAGCCGCTGCGAACTCAGCTTGCCGGTCGGCGACCCGGGGCCACCACCAGGGTCACGCCCGCCAGGATCAGGGCCAGGCCCGCCAGGAGGTTCGCGGTGAGCGGTTCGCCCAGTGCCAGCACGCCGCCTGCCACACCGAACAGCGGCGTCAAGTAGTTGACGCTGACGGTCTTGACTGGCCCGATGCTGTCGATCAGGCGAAAATAAAGGATGAAAGCCAAGGCGCTGGAGAACACGGCAAGCGCCAGCACATTGAGCCATTGCACCAGTGAAGGCGCGGCGCTCGGCGGAAACACCAGCGCCATCGGAAGCAGCAGCAGGGCCGCACCAAACTGACTGCCGGCGGCAGCCGCAAGCGGCGCAATACCCGCCGCCTTGCGCTTCGAGTAAACCCCGGCAATCCCGTACAAGGTCGCCGCCGCCAATGCCATTGCAACAGCCCAGGGCGGTGCCGCGCTTGCGCTGTCCAGCTTGAAACCGGTCAAGAGCGCGACCCCGCCCAAGCCCAGCAACAAACCGGCGGTTTTGCGCAGGGTGAGACTATCACCCAGCCACACCGCTGCGATCAGAGCCGAAAACAAGGGCGCCATAGTCACCAGAACCACCGCATAGGAGGCCGACAACACAGTTTGTGCCAGGGCTATCAAGGTGAACGGCAGCGCCGAGCCCAAGGCGCCGAAGATCAGGAACTGGCGCCAATTGCGGCCCCAGTCGATGGCGACGCCGCACAACCTGGCGTAGACCAGCAAAACAATACACGCCAGCAGGGCGCGCAACTCCACCAGCACGAAGGGCCCGAGCGCCGGTACCGCAACGCGAATAAAGACGAAGGCCAGGCCCCAGCAGGCGGCCAGGACCGCCAGCCGCAACAGATCGGCTGCGCTCATTTGACTACCCAGCTATCACCACGTGACATCCTACCCAAGGGAAAATGTTGGACCACCCGCCTGTCACTGCGTGACATCCTCCCCGGGGGAGCCGCATTGCTCAATTCGGCGCCCCCTTCGGGCGGCCGTGCGGGAGCGCTCACGCGCTGACCGGACTCCGGGTGTGCCAGTCAGTCGCCCCTTGGTAGGCCGCACCGATTTGATACAAGAGGCCCTCGGCAAACGGCCGCCCGATCAACTGCATGCCGCATGGCAGGCTGCCCTCGGTAAAGCCGCACGGCAGCGCCAGGGCCGGCAACCCCAGCACATTGACCGGGCGCATCAGTCGGGTGATCTCGTCGAGTATGCGCATCATGGCCGGCCCGCCGGTGACGTCAACGTCGGTCAATTTGGGCACCGGAAACGCCAGCACCGGCGCGATCAGCGCGTCGCATTTCGAATACACGTTGGCCACGAATTCGCGCAGCAGTCGGGCGCGCGCGCGCTCTGCATCGATATAGTCGCCGGCGGCGGCGGCCAGGGTGATTTCGATGCGGCCACGCGTCTGCGCGGTGTAATCCGCGGCGCGCTCGCGCATCCAGGCGCCGTGCACAGCGATCACGTCACCCCAAGTCAAGAGAAAGCCGGCGGCGTTGATGGCGTCCAGATCGGGCATGGGCACCTCGATGACCTCGGCGCCCAGTTGCTTCAAAACCCCAGCCGCGGCGCCGATCAGCTGCGCAACCTGAGGGTCCAGGTCCGCATCGAAGAAACCACGCGGAACGCCGATGCGGAAGCCATTCAGGGCGCCGGCGACGGCCATTTTCCGGTAATCGGGCACTGCCACGGCCAGGGTGGAACCATCACGCACGTCGGCACCGGCCAGTACTGACAGCATCAAGGCGTTGTCCTCAACCGTCCGCGTCAGCGGGCCTACCGTATCAAGCGATTGCGAAAGCGGCATGCAGCCAGCACGCGAGACGCGGCCGAAGGTGGTTTTCATGCCGGTCACGCCGCACAGCGCCGCCGGCATGCGCACCGAACCCGCCGTATCGGAGCCGAGCGCGCCGAACACGATGCGGGAAGCCACCGATACCGCCGAGCCGGCGGAGGAGCCGCCGGTGATATGCGCCGGATTCCAGGGATTGCGGGCATCGCCCAGAAACGCGTTCTGGCCGGTCGGGCCATAGGCGAATTCGGTCATGTTGAGGGTGCCGATCTGGATCGCGCCGGCGGCATCGAGCCGCTCCAGCACGGCCGCGGTGGTGTCGGCGACCCAGTCGGCGCGGATCTTCGAGCCGCAGGTCGACACTTTGCCGGCCCGATAGAACATGTCCTTGTGGGCCAGTGGTACACCGTGCAAAGGGCCGCGCGACTTGCCCTGCGCGGTGTCGGCGTCGCAGGCGCGTGCCGCGGCCAGCGCCTCTTCGGCATCGATGCGCACGAACGCATTGAACCTGGGCTGCAATTGCACGGCCCGGTCCAGCGCCGCCTGGGTCAATTCGAGCGACGACACGCGGCCGCTCTTGAGCGCCTGCGCCGCCTGGGCCAGGCTCATGTCAAGTACGCCGCTCACGATTTTTCGGCCGCTTGCGAGGTTTCGATGAGTGCCGCGGCGAAGCCGGCCACCTCGTCCTCGAAGGTAAGGCGCACGCGCACGCGCTCGAAAGCCTCGATCCGCGGGCCGGCTGTCGCCGCGATTTGCGCGGCGCGTTCCGGCGTTACCGCCCAGCCGGCGCGACGGGCGGTACTTTCCACATCAATTGCCGAAAACTTGGTCATCATTTTCCCCATTGGATTTCAGTTTTCCATCACCAGGCGGTGAATCTTCTTTTTGCCGGCACGCAACAGCAACGCTCCGTCGATGACCGAGGATTCGTCAATCCGTGCCTGAATGTCGCCGATGGCGGCATCATTTACATACGCGCCCCCTTGCTGCACCAGGCGGCGCGCTTCTGCCTTGGACGGAACCAATCCGGTTTCGACCAACAGGTCGATCAGTGCGATGCCGGGTTGCAGGCGCATGCGTGAAACCACGGTCGAAGGAATCGCACTGGCGTCACCGCCGCCGCCAAATGCCGCACGCGACGCCGAGCGCGCCTCCACCGCCGCAGCCTCGCCGTGGCACAGTCGGGTTGCCTCGAACGCCAGCACCTCTTTTGCGGCATTGAGCGCCGCGCCCTCGGCCGCGCCCAGACGCTCAACCTCATCCATGGGCAGAAAAGTAAACAGTGCCAGGAACCGCCGCACGTCGCGATCGTCGGTATTGATCCAGTACTGGTAGAACTGGTAGGGACTGGTGCGCTCGGCATCGAGCCACACCGCACCGGTGGCGGTTTTGCCCATCTTCTCGCCACGCGCAGTCGTAAGCAACGGGAAGGTGATGCAATGCGCCTGCTTTCCATGCTTGCGGCGGATCAGATCGCAGCCGGCCAGGATGTTGCTCCATTGGTCGTCGCCGCCCATTTGCAGCAGGCAACCATGGCGCTCATGAAGCATCAGGTAATCGTAGGCCTGCAGCAACTGGTAATTGAATTCGATGAACGAAAGGCCTTCCTCGCGCTCAAGCCGGGCGCGATAAGCATCGGCGCGGACCATTTCATTGACCCGGAAATGGCGGCCGATGTCGCGCAGGAACTCGATGTAATGGAGCTTGAGCAACCAATCGGCGTTGTTGGCAGCCATGCCGGCGGCGCCGTCAAGTTTCAAATAGCGCTGAAGTTGCCCGAGAATGCCGTCACCGTTTGCGGAAATCGCCTCCAATGAGAGCATTTGACGCATTTCAGTCTTGCCGGACGGATCGCCCACCATGGCCGTGCCGCCACCAATCAGGCCCAGCGGCTTGTGCCCCGCGTGCTGCAGTTGCGCCATGGCCATGATCGGGACCAGGCTGCCACAGTGCAGGCTGCTGGCGGTGGGGTCGAATCCGATGTAGAAGTTGACCTGCTGGCTCGCAAGCAGGTTGCGCACCGCGGACTCGTCGGTGACCTGAGCCACAAAACCACGTTGCTTGAGTATGTCGAAAGCGTTCTGGTTCATGAAATTTAACAATCCGGCCAACCCCGGCCGCGGTTGTGACACTTTTGTTATACTGTGATTTCCGTCACGCGCTTCGCCCCCTTCGGAGCATCCCAGGAGGCGCGACAAACCCCTTGAAAAACAAGACCTATCGCGTGAAAAACGAGATTCTATCCCGCTTGAGCCCGAAACAGAAACGCCAACTGCGATTCGGCGCGCTGGCGCTCGCATTTTCCAGCGCCACCTTCGCAACCTTGGGTGTGGTGGGGCCGCAAAGCGTGCCAACCACGCTGGTGTCGGAATCCCTCAACCTTGCCGCGACCGAAGTGGTCAGCATTGATGCCGAAGATCGCGGCGTTTTCCGCGAGGAGCGCATTCAGCGCGGCGACACGCTGGCTTCGGTGCTGGGGCGCTTGGGTGTTGACGACCCCGCCGCATTCCAGTATTTGCGCACCAGCCCTGATGCGCGCGCCTTGGCTGGCAACTTGCGCCCGGGCCGTACGATTCGCGCCGAGACCGGCAGTGATGGCGAATTGGTGGCGCTGTCGTATCCACTTTCGGCGACCGAAGTACTCAAGGTAGCCCGCGACGACGCGCAATTTTCGGCCACCAAGGCCGAGATCAAGCTGGAGCGCCGGGTCCATATGAAAGGCGCGGAAATCCGTTACTCGCTGTTTGGGGCGGCTGACGCGATCGGTCTGCCGGACAGCGTGACCACCCAGATCGCCGAGATCTTTTCCGGCGACATCGATTTTCACAAGGACTTGCGGCGCGGTGATCGCTTTCGCGCGGTCTATGAAATGCTCTACAACGACGGCGAGTTCGTGCGTGCCGGCCGGGTATTGGCGGTGGAATTCCTGAATAACGGCAAGACCTTCGCAGCGGTTTGGTACGAGCACCCGGACAACCGCCATGCCGCCGGATACTTCACCCCGGAAGGCAAGAACCTGCGCAAGGCCTTCCTGCGCTCACCGTTGGAGTTTTCGCGCATCACCTCCGGCTTCGGCGGACGCATGCACCCGATCTTCCAGACCTGGAAGCAGCACAAGGGGGTCGACTACGCGGCACCGTCCGGCACCCGGATCCGCGCAGTCGCCGACGGCGTGATTGATTTTGCCGGCAAGCAAGGCGGTTACGGCAACGTGGTGGTGATCCGCCACCAGGGTCAGCACTCCACCCTGTATGGCCACATGAGCGGCTTTGGCTCCGGCATCAAGACCGGCGCGCGGGTCGGCCAGGGCGACACAATCGGTTTCGTCGGTCAGACCGGGTGGGCTACCGGGCCTCACTTGCACTACGAATTCCGGGTGGCTTCCGAGGCGGTCAATCCCCTGACCATCGCCTTGCCGACCGCGATACCGCTGGACGACAAGTATCTGGCGGACTTCCGCTTGAAGGCTCAGCCTTCGATGACGCGCATCGCCATGATGCGCACTACGTCCCAGTTCGCCGCCCTGGACTGAACACGGCAGTCCCGGCATGCCCTTTTTCATCGGCCTCATGTCCGGCACCAGCCTGGATGGGGTCGACGCGGCACTGGTTGATTTTTCCGCGAAAAGGCCGCGCGTCCTGGCGACCGACTTCGCGCCTTTCGACCCCGACCTCAGGACCCGCTTGCTGGCTCTGCAAAGTGCCGGTGAGAATGAACTCGAACGCGCGGCGCTGGCCGCCGGCCAACTGGCCCGGGCCTACGCACGGGGGGTCCAAGCCGTGCTGGTTTCAGCCGGTGTAAGCGCCGACCGTGTGCGCGCCATTGGCGCCCACGGGCAAACCGTGCGTCATCGGCCTGAGGCAGGATTCACGATTCAACTTAACAACCCAGCCTTGCTCGCGGAGCTGACAGGCATTGCTGTGGTGGCCGACTTTCGCTCCCGCGACATCGCCGCCGGTGGCCAGGGAGCCCCCCTGGCGCCAGCATTCCATCAGGCATTTTTCTCTGTGCCTGATCAGACGCGAGTGGTACTCAACATTGGTGGCATCGCGAACGCCACCGTGCTGGCGTCCGATGGGAGCGTAAAGGGCTTCGATAGCGGGCCGGGCAACGTATTGTTGGACAGTTGGTGCGCACAGCATCGCGGCCAGCCGTTCGACGCCGGCGGCGCCTGGGCCTCTGGCGGCCAGGTAGTGCCCGAACTGCTCGTGCGCATGTTGCGCGAACCTTACTTCAGCATGCCCGCGCCCAAAAGCACCGGCCGCGACCTGTTCAACCCGGGCTGGCTTGACCGCCATCTGGCGCATTTGCCGCAAGCCGCAGCCACGCCGGCGCAGGATGTGCAGGCGACCCTGCTTGACCTCACAGCCATCACCATTTGCGACGCGCTCGCGGACGTGGATGCAAGTGCGGTGTTTGTCTGCGGCGGCGGCGCCGGCAACACCCGCCTGATGCAACGTTTGGGCGAGATTCGTGCGCCCGCGCAGGTAAGTGATAGCAGCGACTTGGGCATACCTCCGGACTGGGTGGAAGCTGTCGCTTTCGGCTGGCTGGCCAAGTGCCTGATCGAAGAAACGCCCGCCAACCTGCCGGCGGTCACGGGGGCCAAGGGGACGCGCCTGCTGGGCGCCTACTATCCCGACTAGCCCAAAAAAAGGGGCGCTACGCGCCCCGATTGCCGTCGGTTCGGAATCTATACGGAAAAAGACGAGCCGCAGCCACAGGTGGTTTGTGCGGTCGGATTCTTGATCACGAACTGCGCGCCTTCAAGATCTTCCTTGTAGTCGATCTCGGCGCCGAGCAGATACTGGTAGCTCATCGAATCGATCAACAGCTTGACGCCGTTTTTCTCCAGCATGGAGTCGTCTTCGTTGACCGTTTCGTCGAACGTGAATCCGTACTGAAACCCGGAGCAGCCTCCGCCGGTGACGAACACGCGCAGCTTGAGGTCGGGGTTGCCCTCTTCGTCGATCAGTTTCGCAACCTTGTTGGCGGCACTGTCGGTGAAGACAAACGGAACGGGCATTTCGGCAGGAGCATTCATATCGACACCTTGGCTAAGAGATTCAACGTTTCTATTATGGGGCCGTATCGGGTGAAGTTCAAACGCATCGTGAGTAGGGTCTTGCGGGCCCATTTAGGCCACACCCCGCCTGCATCCCGCCTGGGCGGTCGACGGTAGCCGCTGCCGCCAAACAACCAGGCTGGAACGCCGGGCTCCTAACTGTTGCTGGCGGCCAATTTAAGGTTCGCGCGCTGGGCGTCGGCAGCGCCGACGACGCCACTGTGCTCCAGCTTGCCGTCGAGCGTAGCGCCGAGATGGATTTCCAGAGCCTTGTAGTGCACGTCGCCGCGGACCCGTGCTTTAGGCTGCAATTCAAGAAATTCTGATACGAAGATCGGGCCTTCCACCGTGCCATTGACCACCACGTGGGCCGCACGGATTTCGCCTTCGACCCGTGCCTTTTCACTCACAACCAGCGTACTGTTGGTTTCGGCGGTCCCGCCGGCGGCCACCACGTTGCCGCGAACCGTGCCATCGATGCGCAATCCACCTGAAAATATGACATTGCCCTCGATGACAGTGGTGGCACCGATCAGGCTGTCAATCGTGCTTTGCGGTTTACTGCGCTTGATTCCAAACATTTGTTTCTCCTGGAATGCCGCCTGAGGACCACAAGCCCTAGCGCGCTGGTCCGCTGCCGGCCGTGGCACCGCCGCTGACCGCGACGGTTTGCGAAGCCCGCAAGCGGTCACCTTCGAGCAAGCGGACCAGCACTTGCCTCGGAACAGTGCCGGCGGGCAAGGCCAGGCTGCCCTCGACCCGTTGAAAATAGCGAAAACGAACCTGGGTTGCTCCCACCCCGGCTTCCTCGCTCGAAGGGAGGCGGATGATAGCACCATTGCCCTTGGCTTCCGGATCGAGCTGAAACTCCAGTCGACCGGCGAATTCGGGCTCCTGTTGCCGCCCCATGATGCTTCCGGTGCGCGCGCCGCGTGTGAGCAGCAAGCGGAACTTGAGTTGCCCGGCCTCGACGCTCAGCTTGGAGCCGGCTATCGAGAATGACCCCTCCTGGCGCTCGCTCGACACCATGCCCTCGAACATGGCCAAGTCTTCCTTCAGGCGGGCATTTTCCGCCTCAAGACCCTGGACCTGCAGTGCCAAGTTCCGTTGTGTGGTTTGCTCGATCGCCAGCTTGCTGCCGGCAGCGTTCTGTTCGGCGCGCAAACGCTCCGCTTCACGAGTAAGGCTTTGAGTCCTGGTGCGCAGGTCGGTCAGCTCCTGCTGCACTTCGTCGCGATCGAAACCGGCAAAGCGCCGGCCGGCATCGTAAATCCAGGCTGCAAACGCAATGGAGATTGAAAACACCACGATCAGGAACAATGCGCGCAAATACCATGGAATATGGGTGCGCACCGCCATCTTTGGCGCGGCGATGGTCATGCGTCGCCTGAGGAACCTGAAAAGCCTGAAATTCGGCATCAGTAGGCTCTAATGGCGGTAGTGGGCACCAACTACGGAACCAGGCCTATGCCTTCGAGCCCAGCGGTTTCCGGCAAGCCGAACATCAGGTTCATCACCTGTACCGCTTGGCCCGCGGCACCTTTGGTCAGGTTGTCGATGACCGACAGAATCATCAGGGTATCGCCGGTGCCGACCCGATGAACAGCCAGGCGGCAGGTGTTGGCGCCCCGCACCGAGCGCGTATCGGGCGTCGAACCAGACGGCATCACGTCAACGAATGGCTCGCCGGCGTAGGCTTTTTCGTAGAGTTGCTGAAAGTCCGCTTCGCGCGTGATCCTGGCGTACAAGGTTGAGTGGATGCCGCGAATCATGGGGGTCAGGTGCGGGGTAAAAATCAGGCCGACCGGCCCGCCTGCCATTTGCGTCAGGCCTTGAACGATTTCAGGATGATGGCGGTGCCCGCCTACGCCATAGGCCTTGAAATTATCTGCGGCCTCGGCATGCAGGATGCTTACCTCGGCCTTGCGGCCGGCGCCCGAAACTCCGGATTTGCAGTCGGCGATCAGATGACTGGCATCAATCAACCCCGCCTCCAAAGCCGGCTTGAATCCCAGCTGCACCGAGGTCGGATAACAACCCGGGAGCCCGACGACACGCGCTTTGCGGATGGCTTCACGGTTGACTTCGGGCAGGCCGTATACCGCTTGGGCAAGCAGGGAAATCGCCCCATGCGGCATCTTGTACCATTTCTCGAAGACCGCCGTATCACGCAACCGGAAGTCCGCCGCCAGATCGACGATGCGGACACCCTTGGCTACAAGTGCCGGGCCCATATCCATTGCCACCCCATGCGGGGTGGCGAAGAAGACCACATCACACTGATCCAGCCCCGCTTCTTCGGGCGTCGAAAACGCGATATCAAGGACGCGGCGCAGCGATGGAAACATGTCCGCCACCTGCGTGCCTGCCTCCTTGCGCGAGGTGATCGCCTTGATGCGCGCCTGCGGATGCCGGGCGAGCAAGCGCAGGAGTTCGACCCCGGTGTAGCCCGTACCGCCAACGATGCCGATGTTTACCATTGCCGTCTCCTGCAAAAGCCCGCAAGCCGGGGCTGGACATGAATTTGCTGGAAAAATTGTGAACCAAAAAAAAGGCTGCCCCGCGGGCAGCCCTTCTTCGCAAGGCGCTGAACCGACCCGCGATCAGCGTTTCGAAAATTGCTTCCTGCGACGCGCCTTGTGCAGACCAACCTTCTTGCGCTCGACTTCGCGCGCATCGCGGGTGACCAGACCTGCTTTGGACAACACCGGCTTCAAGGTCGCATCATAGTCGATCAGCGCGCGCGTAATGCCATGGCGCGCGGCGCCCGCCTGGCCGGACTCGCCACCACCGTGAACGTTGACCTTGATGTCGAAGGTTTCGAGGTGATTGGTCAACTCGAGCGGTTGGCGCACGATCATGCGCCCGGTTTCACGTGCGAAAAACTCGTCCACCGGTTTGCCGTTGACGACGATGGCACCCTTGCCGGACTTCATGAACACCCGCGCCACCGCTCTCTTGCGGCGCCCGGTTCCGTAATTCTTGTTATCAATCATGATGACCTCGACAATGAATGGTTACTGCAACGCCAGCGGCTGCGGTTGTTGCGCCACATGCGGGTGTGAAGCTTCGGCATAGACCTTGAGCTTCTTGAACATCGCGTAACCCAGCGGGCCTTTGGGAAACATGCCCTTGACGGCTTTTTCGAGCGCGCGACCAGGGGCACGTTCCTGCATTTTTCCAAAGGTGGTCTCGTAGATCCCGCCCGGATAGCCGCTGTGCCGAAAGTACTTCTTGTCGGTCACCTTGTTGCCGGTGACGCGCAATTTGCCTGCGTTGACGACGATGATGTAGTCGCCTGTGTCCACGTGGGGGGTGAATTCCGGCTTGTGCTTGCCGCGCAGACGACGTGCGACTTCAGTGGCGATCCGGCCGAGAACTTTGTCATCGGCATCGATCACAAACCAGTCGCGCTTGACTTCGTGCGCTTTGGCGGAAAAGGTTTTCATTTCAACCTCGAAGAAATTCTATTTCGGTGCACTCCGCGCCTTGCAGGGCGGGGATTAGAGGCACATCAGGGAAACCGACCACTCAGAGAAACCGCAGTCGAGGTCGGGATAACTTTGCGGAGCCAGCAATTATAACGATAAGCGCGACAACAGGTCAATGGCTTCGCTGATGCTGGATTGGAACCAGTTCAGGCCCCAGTGCCGGTGGAAAGCGCCAAAAAAAAGCCCAAGCCATGAAGGCTTGGGCTTAATCCACCAAAGGAGGAGGGTGGAGGAGACAAACTTGCCGGAGAGCAATCCACTGTGCCGCTAGGTAAATCAACTGCTGCCCAAGCGCACCAGCGTTCGCATCGCTCTCAATACAGACTCGATATTACCGAATATTTTGGTGCAGCGCAAGAGGATGTTCCCTACGACAATGGAATCCTTGACCCATTCTTCCAAATCCCCGTTTACGCATATTTTTCCTTATTTTTCATAATATTAGGAATATTCATTTTCTCCTGATCGAAAGCATCGACACTAAAATTAAGTAGTTGTTTACTACGACAAAAGCAAAAATGATGCATTGCGTCACGATTTTTTCCAGTCCGCCACGAATCCGAACAATGGCAGGACCCGGCGTGCTCGCGGCTCGGCTTAGAATGCGGGCTTTTGGCAGCCAGGAATCATCCATGGAAAGTATTGTGCGTTGGAGCGGCCCCACCGGAATGACCTTCGTAGCCGAGACCGGCAGCGGCCATGCCGTGGTAATGGACGGCGCGACCGAAGGTGGTGGTCGCAATCTTGCACCGCGGCCGATGGAAATGGTGTTGTTGGGTACCGGCGGGTGCACCGCCTACGATGTGGTGCTGATCCTCAAAAACAGCGGGCAGCCGATCACCGGCTGCGAGGTTGCCCTCCGCGCCGAGCGCGCCGAGAAGGACCCCAAGGTTTTCACGCGGATTCACCTGCACTTCATCGTGCGCGGCAGGGGCTTGCGGGCGCAACTGGTCGAACACGCGATCAAGCGCAGCCATGAGAAATATTGCTCCGCGACTGCAATGCTGGCGTCAACGGCAGCCATCACGCATGACTTCGAGATTGTGGAAGACTGAACACCAGTCGAACTTACGAGCTACGCCCTTAGAACAAGTTCCGATCCGAAATTCAGCGTCAGCACGATTGAAGGGGCGAGATCCCGCGCAACCGTCAACTTCCGACAACAAGCATCACGCTAGCCAGCATGTGGCTGCGCAGCAGAGGTCTGGGCGGCGGACTACGCCTACAAGCGCCAGAACGCATAACCCGCGGCGCGCACTTCTGCGGGGTTCAACACCGCCTTCACATCAACCACGCCGCCGCCTGGCTTGAGTTGCCCCGCAAGGCCGTCGAGCTTGAGTTCGCGATATTCCTGGTGGGCCACGGCCAGCACGACAGCGTCGGCCTGCGGCAGCTTGTCCCATGCAAGCAGCTCAACGCCGTACTCGTGGCGCGCCTCCGCGGCATCGGCCGAGGGATCATGCACGCCAACTTCGATGCCGTAACTCTGCAATTCGCGAATGATGTCAATCACCTTCGAATTGCGCAGATCGGGGCAATCCTCCTTGAACGTCAAGCCGAGCACATTCACCCGTGCCCCCTTGATTGAACTGCCGGCGGTGATCATCAGCTTGACGGTTTTCTCGGCAATGAACTTCCCCATGCCATCGTTGATGCGCCGCCCCGCCAGGATCACTTCCGGGTGATAGCCGACGGTCTCAGCCTTGTGAGTCAGATAGTACGGATCAACGCCAATGCAGTGCCCGCCGACCAAGCCGGGCCGAAACGGGAGGAAATTCCACTTGGTACCCGCCGCCGCGAGCACTTCCGCGGTATCTATACCGAGGCGGTCGAAAATGATCGCAAGTTCGTTCATGAACGCAATATTGATGTCGCGTTGGCTGTTTTCGATCACCTTTGCGGCCTCCGCCACCTTGATCGACGATGCCTTGTGCACACCTGCTGTCACCACACTTCCGTACAGGCTTGCGATCCGCTCAAGCGTCTCCGGAGTGTCACCCGCGACCACCTTGAGAATCTTGGTAAACGTGTGCTCCTTGTCACCTGGGTTGATGCGCTCCGGCGAGTAGCCCACACAGAAATCCGTCTTCCACTTCATCCCGGAGAACTTTTCGATCACGGGCACGCATATCTCTTCAGTCGCGCCTGGATACACAGTGGATTCAAATACGATCGTGGCGCCGCGCTTCATGAACTTGCCGGCAGTCTGGCTCGCGCCGATGAGCGGGGTGAAGTCGGGCTGGTGGGCATCGTCAACCGGGGTCGGCACCGCGACGATGATGACATCGGCCGCAGCCAACATGGCTCCGTCGTCCGTGTATTGAAGCAGCTTGGCTGCGCGCATGTCTTGCGGATCCACCTCGCCGGTCGGGTCGACGCCGCCACGGTAGCTTGCGATCTTGGAAGCCGACATGTCGAAACCAATCACCGGTCGCTTCTTGCCGAAGGCGATGGCCAGCGGCAAACCCACATATCCCAGTCCGATCACGCCGATGGTTTCGAAATCACTCATAACTGCTTCCCTTTTCACCCACGACGGGCGCTGAAGAAAATCCGCACTCGAACTGCCCGTTACCCAGCATCGCGTATCGCACCGCATGAGCCGCCGTAAGTAAGTGCTCGAACGAAACGACCGCCAATTTCAGAAAAGCGTCAAACCTTGTGATAAGCACGATGCCACGCCACGTAGCGCCGAATGCCTTCTGGCAGCGGGGTGCTTGGCTTGAAACCAACCGTCGCGAACAGGTCATCGGTATCAGCACTGGTGTCGGTTACGTCGCCGGCCTGCATCGGCATGCGGTTCAGCAACGCTTTCTTGCCGACCGCCGCTTCGATCAGGCCGATCATGTCCATCAAGGGCACCGGGTCGCTGTTGCCAATATTGAATACCCGGAAAGGCGCGGCGCTCCGTGCCGGATCGTCATAGCTGCCAGCCGTTGGCCTGGAACTCTGCGGAATACTGTCCATCACCCGAACCACACCTTCAACGATATCGTCGACATAGGTGAAATCACGCCGCATGTCGCCATTGTTGAACACGTTGATCGGCCGCCCCTCCACCACAGCCGAGGTGAACAATGCCATCGACATGTCGGGGCGGCCCCACGGCCCGTAGACGGTGAAAAACCGCAGCCCGGTGGTCGGCAGGTTGAATAGATGGCTATAGCTGTGAGCCATCAGTTCATTGGCCCGCTTGGTGGCCGCATACAGACTGACGGGATGGTCGACCGGATCGCTGGTCGAGAACGGCAGCTTGGCGTTGGCGCCATAGACACTGGAACTGCTGGCATACGTCAAATGCGCTACCTGCTGGTGACGGCAGCATTCGAGCATGTTGAGAAACGCCACCAGATTGCTCGACATGTACGCATGCGGATTGGTGAGCGAATAGCGCACACCGGCCTGCGCCGCCAGGTGCAGCACGCGGTCGAAGCGGTGGCGGACGAACAGGTCTTCAAGACGGGCACGGTCGGACAGGTCGAAACGCTCGAAAGAAAAGCGGGGGGCGCTCGCCAGTTCAGAGAGTCGGTCTTCCTTGAGACGAACATCGTAATAATCGTTGACGTTGTCAACGCCAACCACTTCATGCCCCGCTCCGAGCAATCTCCGGGCGGCATTCATGCCTATGAAACCGGCGCATCCCGTTACAAGAACTTTCATTTTTCGCGGCACTTCTTCGAGGAGTTCAGTGGGTGACTCCGCAGAAATCCCGCCGATCGGAGTCAAAATCCTGGTTTATCGCCAAAAAATGGCGGATTCCATACATCGAGCGGGAACCTTTGAAACCATGTTTCAACGGCATACATGATAAAATTTCATGTTGACATTTTAGAGCATTCAACCGTTTGCACAGCCTTGCGAGTCAGCTCCGATTTTTCCGACAGGTCCTTGCAACCTTGGCTCCGACCGGCAATTTTAAAATTGACTAGCGGCTTTATCGGCTTTGGTTCCGTGCCGCTTTGGTTCCGTGCTTCTACCGATGATACGGGGTGCAAAGGGATCGAATCGGTCAAACAAAGGGCTTTTTGATCATGCGCAGATTTGCTTCACCAATCGCTGACAGGAAAATTCGCTTCGCGTTGGTGGGGTGCGGTCGCATTGCGAACAACCATTTCGCCGCCATCCGGACCCACGCCGAACGGGCAGAACTGGTCGCTGTCACCGACGTCAATCCGGAATCGCTGGCGCGCGCGGTAGCCGAAACCGGCGCCAAGGGTTTCCCGTCGTTGACCAGTCTGTTGGCCGGCTCGGATGCGGATATCGTCATCCTGACCACACCGTCGGGCTTGCATCCGGAACAAACCATACAGATCGCCGAAAGCGGCCGTCACGTGATGACCGAGAAGCCGATGGCCACGCGCTGGCAGGAAGCCAAGCGCATGGTTGCCGCCTGCGATGCCGCGTCTACCCGGTTATTCGTTGTAAAGCAGAACCGCCGCAACGCCACCCTGCAATTGCTCAAGCGCGCTGTCGAAGCAGGGCGATTCGGACGTATCTACATGGTCAACATCAACGTGTTCTGGAGTCGCCCGCAGAGCTACTACGAGAGCGCGGAGTGGCGTGGTACCTGGGAGTTCGACGGCGGCGCCTTCATGAACCAGGCCAGCCACTATGTCGATCTGCTGGACTGGCTGATCGGGCCGATCGAAAGCGTCCAGGCTTACACCGCCACCCTCGCGCGCAACATCGAGGTGGAAGACACTGGCGTGGTGAGCGTACGCTGGCGTTCCGGTGCGCTGGGATCGATGAACGTCACCATGTTGACCTACCCCAAGAACCTTGAAGGGAGCATCACCATCCTTGGGGAAAAAGGGACCGTGCGCGTCGGCGGCGTTGCCGTCAACGAAATCCAGCATTGGGAATTTGCCGATCCCGATCCGGAAGACGCGAGGATCAAGGACGCCAACTATCAGACAACGTCGGTCTACGGATTTGGCCATCCGCTTTACTACGACAACGTGATCAAGGTGCTGCGCGGTGAGGCCGAACCCGAGACCGATGGCCGCGAAGGCCTCAAGTCACTCGAAGTGCTGATCGCCACATATCTGTCGGCACGTGACGGGCGCAGGGTTCCGCTGCCGCTCGACTACTGATGACGTTCAGCGTTCATCCCACCGCGATCGTCGATGCGGGTGCGTCCATCGGGTCCGGCAGCCGGATCTGGCATTGGGTGCATGTTTGCGGCGAAGCGGTAATCGGCGAAAAATGCTCGCTTGGCCAGAACGTTTTCGTCGGCAATGACGTGAAAATCGGCAACAATGTCAAGATTCAGAATGGTGTTTCAGTGTACGACGCCGTCACTCTGGAAGACGATGTATTCTGCGGACCCAGCATGGTATTCACCAATGTCTACAACCCGCGCTCGGCGGTAACCCGCAAGGATCAATACCGCCGCACCCTGGTTAGGCGCGGCGCCACGCTTGGTGCCAACTGCACAATCGTCTGCGGCGTCACCGTGGGACAGTATGCATTTGTCGGCGCCGGCGCAGTGGTCAACCGCGATGTACCGGATTTCGCACTGATGGTTGGCGTACCGGCACGCCAGGCAGGCTGGATGAGCCGTTTCGGGGAACGCCTGGCCCTTCCCCTGGCCGGTAGTGGTGATGCCACCTGTCCGCATACCGGAGACAGATTTCGACTTCAGGATGGCGTTTGCCGCCTCATGGAAGATGCCGCTTAGTAAGGACTTGCGATGAAACCGATTGATTTCATTGATTTGAAGACCCAGTACGCGGCGCTTCGCGCGCCGATCGCCGCACGCATGCAGGCCGTGCTTGATCACGGCCAGTTCATCATGGGGCCGGAAGTCGCGGAACTCGAAGGCCGCCTGGCACAGTTCACCGGCTCGAAGCACTGCATCACCGTCGCCTCGGGCACCGAAGCTCTGTTGATCGCACTGATGG
>JBEIFV010000093.1:0-22777 GCA_040382235.1 Burkholderiales bacterium | reverse complement strand
GCGCCCCGGATGGCCCGGTAAACAGGCAATAGTCAAACGGCAGTGATTCGCCATTCGCCAGTATCGCGCGCTTCTGCCCCTCGAAGTCGAGCTGCTCCACCCGGGTTCCGGCGAGAATGCGCACCCCATTGCCGCGCAACTCCGTCTCGAGCTTGCGCGTCACTTGCGCGAAACCACCCCTGAAGTACCCGAGCTGCTCGCGGCCCGTGGGCGGTCGGGAATTGGCACGGGTGTTGATCCTGGCCCACAGCCAGGCCATCGACACCGAATCCCAGTAGCGGTGAAACTTTCCCTTCAAGAGCGGCGTCCAGATGGTCTTCATGACCTGCTCGCCGCATGCGCGGGTCATCCATTCCTGTGCGGTATGCCCGACCAGCGTGTGCCCGTTCTTCCGATACTTGAGGTAAAGGGCCACGAAACCAAAGCGCAACCGGTTGAACCAGTTGCAGGGCTCGAAACGCAGCACATCCAGCGCGCTGGTGAACGGATAAGTCTTGCCGCCCAGACGTATGGCAATGGTCGTATCGGCCCAGAACAGCCGGTCTTCCAGGCCAAGCTCGCGGACCAGATCGACAATCGCGTTGTCCGTGGTGAAAAGGTAGTGGTAGGCCTTTTCCAGGGTCGTGCCGAGAATCGGGAATCCGGCAGCCAGCCCGCCCAATTCTTCGGAACTCTCGACCAGCACGATTTCAAGGTTTGGTTCCGTGCAAAGTTTATAGGCGGCCGTCAACCCGGTGAAGCCACCACCAACTACAAGGAGTCTTTTGGGTTCAGGCATCGCGCAAGGGACCAAATCGTTTGAAGGAGATACGCCGATTGAATTCATATTGAATAAGGACCACGACAAAAATTGTCACGATTTTGGCCAGGTATTGATCGAGCCCGAAGTGATCGATCGCCAGAAAAAGAAGCGCCGCCGAACTGATCCAGCCGAGCAGGGCTGCAACGCAAAAAAGCGCGAAGCGCAGCAGCAGGAAGTCGCCGGTCTTGAAGTTGAAGCGCGCGTTCAATCCGAACGAGACCAGGCCACCGCACGCGTAACCGATCGCATTGGCTGACTGATAGTGGATGGCACCCCATTTCAGCAGCGCGGAGTAGGCAAAAAAATCCGTCGTCGCACCGGTGATGCCGATCAGGCAATAGAGCAGAAACTGGCGCCGGCGCTTGAGAAAGGCGAGCCAATTCATGACTTGCGGGCCACCGCCCATGCGCTGATGCCAAAGGGGAAATCGAATCCGGCCAGGAGAATACGGTTTTCAAGCTTCAAGACCAGTTGAAGAATCCAACTGACCGCACTCGAGGTTTTCTTCAGATCACCCTGCCCGCCGGCATTGCCCGGCCCGGACAACAGGTTTTTCACAAGCCGCACCAGCGCCGCCGGCGGGAACAACAGGAAATTCCAGTAACCGCGGCGCTCCACGGCAAAACCGGCGCCTTCCAGCGCCGCCTTGAGTTCCGCCGCGTGGTAGCGATGCTTGTGCTGGTTTGCCACGTCATGTTCGCTCCACAGGAACATGAACGCGGGAACGAACACCAGAAGCACGCCCCCCGGCCGCAAGGTGCGATGCCACTCGCGCAATGCCGTGGGCGCGTCGGCAAGATGCTCCAGAACGTCGGATGCCGTGATCACATCGAAGCTCTCCGCCGGGTATTGCAGATGTTGTGCGTCCATGACAAAAGTATTCGGCACGCCGCGCGTAGCGCAGAGTGCGATGGCTTCCTTGCTGATGTCGATTCCGGTCAGGTTCGCATAACCATCGGACCTGAGTTGCTGCAATAAGGGGCCGCCGGAGCAGCCAATTTCAAGAATGCGCGCAGTGTGATCCCCGGTGGCACGGCGTACCAGTTGGCGCACCAGGGCGCGGCGCCCGACGAACCACCAGTGGCGTTCTTCAACCGCGTGATAGGTGGATTCAAAGTCCTCTTGCATTTAATGCCTTTCTACTGCGTTTGTTCGACGGCCAATGCACTTGATTGATGCGCTCGGCCGGCATGCTCGCCCGCAAGAAAATCACGGTAGGCAAGTTCGAGCCCGGCGCGCAGCGATGTCGTCGCCCGCCAGCCCTGAGACCGCAGCCTGCCCACGTCCATCAGTTTTCTGGGTGTGCCGTCCGGCTTGGTAGCGTCGAATACGATCGCGCCGGCGAAGCCGGTCACCTCGCCAACCGCCCCGGCCAGCTCACGGATGGTCACGTCCGTTCCCACCCCGACATTGATCAAGGGCGGCTCGAAGCGCCCGCTTTTCGTCTCGTCGCTGCCGAGCAGGCTTTCGTACTTCTCATCCGGCAGGTTCATCAGGTACACGCAGGCATCGGCCATGTCGTCGCTATACATGAACTCGCGGCGCGGCGTGCCACTGCCCCACACCGTGACTGCCTTCGCGCCGGCCACCTTGGCTTGGTGAAACTTGCGGATCAGCGCCGGAATGACGTGACTGTTTTCCAGATGGTAGGTGTCACCCGGGCCGTACAGGTTGGTGGGCATGGCCGCCAGGAATTTGGTGCCGTATTGGCGGTTGTAGCTCCAGCACATCTCGATGCCGGCGATCTTGGCCAGGGCGTAGGCCCGGTTGGTCGGTTCCAGCGGTCCGGTGAGCAGGTACTCCTCTTTGAGCGGTTGCGGAGCCAGCTTGGGGTAAATGCAGCTGGACCCAAGGAACAGCACTCGCTTGACGCCGTTGAGATAGGCGGCGTGGATGACATTACTCTGCACGGCCAGGTTTTCGCGGATGAAATCGGCCGGATAAGTGTTGTTGGCGTGGATGCCGCCGACTTTGGCGGCGGCCAGAAACACATAGTCCGGCTTTTCGGTGGTGAAGAACGCTTCGGTGGCCGTTTGGACGGTGAGGTCCAACTCAGCATGGGTGCGCTGGACCAGGTTGACGTAGCCCCTGGCCTGGAGGTTGCGCGTGATGGCCGACCCCACCAGCCCGCGATGGCCGGCTACGTAGATCCTCGCGTTTTTTTCCATGCGCTTACTCGTGGTAGTCGTAGGCGGCGAAGCCGTGCTTCTTCACCAGCTCGTCGCGCTCGGCAGCCTTCAGGTCTTCACGCACCATCTCGGCCACCAGGTCGGCAAACGGGGTTTTGGCCACCCAGCCGAGCTTGTGCTTCGCCTTGGAGGCGTCGCCCAGCAGGGTTTCCACCTCGGTCGGCCGGAAATAGCGCGGATCGACCTTGACGATCACCTTGCCGTGGGCGTCGGTACCGGTTTCATCCACGCCTTTGCCGGCCCAAGTAATGGCAATGCCGAGTTCCTTGGCCGCCGCATCGACGAACTGGCGCACGCTGTACTGCACCCCGGTGGCGATGACAAAATCTTCCGGCTTGTCCTGCTGCAGCATCAGCCACTGCATTTCCACATAGTCCTTGGCGTGGCCCCAGTCGCGCAGCGAATCCAGGTTGCCCAGGTACAGGCAGTCCTGCAGGTTGAGCTTGATGCGCGCCAGCGCGCGGGTGATCTTGCGCGTGACGAAGGTTTCGCCGCGCAGCGGGCTTTCGTGGTTGAAGAGGATGCCGTTGCAGGCGTAAATGCCGTAGGCCTCACGGTAGTTGACGGTGATCCAGTAGGCGTACAGCTTGGCCACCGCGTAGGGGCTGCGCGGGTAGAAGGGCGTGGTTTCCTTCTGCGGGGTTTCCTGCACCAGGCCGTACAGCTCGGAGGTGGAGGCCTGGTAGAAGCGGGTCTTCTTTTCCAGGCCAAGGATGCGGATGGCTTCCAATATGCGCAGCGTGCCGATGCCGTCCGCATTGGCGGTGTATTCGGGGGTCTCGAAGCTGACCGCCACGTGGCTCATGGCCGCCAGGTTGTAGATCTCGTCCGGATGCACCTGCTGGATGATGCGGATCAGGTTGGTGCTGTCGGTGAGGTCGCCGTAGTGCAGCACGAAGTTGCGGTGGCTGACGTGCGGATCCTGGTACAGGTGGTCTACCCGGTCGGTATTGAAGAGCGAAGCGCGGCGCTTGATGCCGTGGACGATGTAGCCCTTGGCGAGCAGCAGTTCGGCGAGGTAGGCGCCGTCCTGGCCGGTGATGCCGGTGATGAGGGCGGTTTTGGTCACGGCAGTCGGAAATTCATCGAAAAACAACGATCAGGAAGGTCCCGTCAGGCGCCCACTCGGGAACCAAAAGCAGGGCTAACAGGCTGCTTATCGGCCATTCGCCCCAAAACAGTAGCGCCCGGCCCCGCCATACCCACATGCCGAAGCACACGCATAGCCGGCACTACGACGCAGATTATGCCTTTGTCATGGCGGCAATATGCGTGTCGACCATTTCGGCGATGATCTGCTCGAAGTTGGTCGTGGCGTGCCAGCCTAGTTCCCGCTCGGCCTTGGAAGGGTCAGCCACGGTTGCGCCGGTTTCGGTGGTGCGGACAAAGCGCGGATCGGACACCACATGGTCCTGCCAGTTCTTGCCGACGTGGCCGTACGCTACTGCACACAGGTCGCGCACCGTCCGCAGGCGCCCGGTGCCGATCACATAGTCGTCGGCCACAGGATGCTGCAACATGCGCCACATGGCATCGACATAGTCCGCAGCACTGCCCCAATCGCGCGCAGCATCGAGATTGCCCAACGCCAGCTTGCCGCCCTGGACGATGGGTTCGCCTTCCTCGTTGAGCGCCTCAGAATCCACGATGCCGAGCTTCGCGCACGCCGCACCGTAGGCTACCTTCTGGGTGAGGAAACGCATGCCGCGCAGTGGGCTTTCGTGATTGAAAAGGATGCCACAACTGATGAACAGGCCATAGCTGCGCCGGTAGATGCCGGCCAGCATGTGCGCATAGACCTTGGAGGCCGCATACGGATTGCTAGGGTTGAACGGCGTTTTCTCGTTTTGCGGGGATTCGAGCACGGCACCGAACATTTCAGACGAGGAGGCCTGGTAGACGCGGCAATCCGGCTTGAAGCGCCGAACCGCTTCAAACACCCGATGGGCGCCGATCGCGGTAACTTCCGCAGTCTCAAGCGAAAGGGCCCATGAAAGGCCGGGCGCCGACTGCGAGGCCAGGTTGTAGATTTCGTCAGGCTGATAGTGCTGAATCGCCTCGACGACGTCGACCGCGTCGCTCAAGTCGCCATGGAAGACCTCGATGCTCTTGAAGAATGGCCTGAGGTCAGTACGCTGTAGCAATGACTTGCGTCTTCCGAAACCCACCACCTCATAGTTCTTTTGCATCAGCAACCTGGAAACCAGAACGCCATCCTGGCCGGTAATTCCGGCAACTAGCGCCTTGCGCTTGACGTTCGCGTTGGTCATCTGACGCATTCTTTCCTTCAGACAAAAGCACTCACGCGTTCGACAATCTGAATATACGGCTTATTACGGCTTATGCTTGGACTCCGCGTATCCTAGCGTGGTTCGCGTCGATTGCGACTTCAATACATTATTGTTCACAAACTTTCTCGAACGAAGACGCTCACTTACTACCCCTTGCACCCAATGAAAATTCTTTTGGTTGTGCCGTTCCTTCCCTACCCAGGAGCAGGGCATGCCGGCAGCAAGTACGCTTATCACTTGTTGCGCACCCTTGTCGAACAACACGAGGTGCACCTAGTAACTCGGGCATTTCCAGGAGAGGAAGTACATCTGCCACAGCTTCGGGGGATGGTTACCGGATTGGAGGTTGTAGCCGGCCCGGGTGCATATTCCGGACCGTCCGTTACGATGCTTGCTCGCGTAGTCGGTTCCCATTGGCTCCTAGCTAAGCTGGCTCGCACAGTTTTGGAGCGTGAACAATTCGACTTGTGCCAAGTTGAATATACCGAGTCTGGTGTTTTCTGGAACGTGCCTCGCGATACACCTGCCGTCATATCTCTAATCGACGTAATGGCAAAGCCGGCGAGACGCCGATACCTCGCTGCCAAAGGCATAGGGCGACTCACAGCTTGGGGAAAGTGGCTGATCACGCGTGGCGTTGAGGCCTACGCGATATCCAAATTCCAACGTGTCTTTGCGCTTTCTGATGAAGACCGTAAGTGGGCGAATGAACTGTATCCACAGGCAAACGTTCAAGTGCTGAAATACCCTGCCGCTATAGAGTTCATCGGGCTCCCGAGGCACGAAATGCAGTACCGCGTCTTGTTTGTGGGAGCATTAAATCGCCCTCCAAATCTGGAAGCTGTCCAATGGTTTATTGATGGCTGTTGGCCTGATATTCGGCGTCACGTTCCTACCGCTGAATTTCACATCGTAGGCCATGGATTGCCTGACGCTAACCGCAATCGGTGGTCAACCGACCCATCCATCAAGGTTGTTGGGCCGGTAGATAGTGTGGAAGAACACTACAAGGCCGCGGCGGTATTCGTCGCCCCGATTCTTACCGGCGGGGGCATTATCGTAAAAATCCTCGATGGTTTGGCCGCTGGAGTACCCGTCGTAACCACCGGTCGTGGCAACGAAGGAATCGGTGCGGAAAATGGCAAATCAATTGTGGTTGCTGATGAGCCCGAGAATTTTGCCTTGTCAGTCATACGTTTATTGAAGAACAAGGAACTTCGTGACGAAACTGGCAAAGCTGGACAGGAGTATATCGAGCGTGAATTTTCTTCAATCGGTTTTGCATCAACGCTTGCTCACGCATACACCGATTTGATGCGAGATCACCAAGCGTCAAAAGGATTGGAATCGCGCCGCGAAATGGAGATTTGATGTCGACACAAGATCAAAGCTATACCGAGCGGCTCCACAGCAAGCAGAATGTCTGGTGGAAGCGGTGGATTGACGTTCAAGCACCTTATAGATGGAACCTGCGAAGGCTCAAACCGGGATTCGTGCTTGATATTGGTTGCGGGATCGGCCGGAATTTGATGCATCTGGGCGGCAATGGCGTGGGACTGGACCATAACCCTCAATCGGTTGAACTGACGCGTGGACTCGGCTTCAAGGCGTTTCAGCCCGACGAGTTTGTCACGTCGGAATACAACGTGCCTCAGTCGTTTGATTCACTCCTGCTTTCACATGTCGCGGAACATATGCGTGCTGAAGAGTGTGTCGAATTGATTCGAACCTATGAGTCACTCATCAAGGCAAACGTGAAGCTGATCGTCATCTGCCCCCAGGAAGCCGGATTTCGCAGCGACTCCACGCACGTTGAATTCATGGACTTCGACAAAATCACGCGACTCATGAAACAAACATCGTTCGCTCCATCGGTGGAGTTCTCGTTTCCGTTTCCGCGTGTCGTCGGGCGCCTTTTACCGTACAACGAATTTGTTTGTGTCGGCGCGAAGAAGTCAGCCGGCGAGGGCTGAATGGCGTGACAATGCACCAGAAAGCAAGCCGGACAGCGCACTCAGGGCAGCAGGATTTTCTTAAGCAGTGAGAGCTTGTCCACCGCCTGGCGAAACTGAAGGCGGCTGAAGTCTGCGAGGACGTAATACCCGAGTTGAAGCTTGACAATGCGCATGTCCGAAGCAACCTTCGAGGCAACTTGCCAACCGCGATCACGGAAAGCGATCGCGAATTGTTTCCAGAGATCTATTTCTTCCGTGAACAACTTGAGGTTACGTTCGCACTCTGCTGTGACCTGACCGTCGTGTCGCCGATAGCGGTAAGCGATATTCGGCAATCCCACGAACTCCTTCCCCTCCATCAGGGCTCGCAGGTAAAAGTCGAGGTCCAATACCATCCGCCAGTTGTTGGAAAACGTAAGCGTATTGAACAGCGGACGCTTGTAACAGAGGGTCGGACACATGATGAAATTGCCACGTAGCAGGGTGGCTACGCCATCTTCACCCGCTAGGCGGTAGGGTTCGGTCGCCGTCGGGACAAGCCATTTCTTGACGTAGTCCCGAAACGAAAAAATACTCTTTCCGTCTGCGTCCATGACCGTCGCGCCGCAGAAGATCGCGCTTGCGCGAGGCCATTGCGTGTGCGCCTCAATCATCGCGGACGCATATTCGGGCAGCAATTCGTCGTCCGCGTGCAAGAGTGTCACCAATGGGGCTCGCGCCAAAGTGATAGAGTGGTTCCAGTTGCCGGATAGACCTAAATTTGAGATGTTGCGGTGATACTCGATTCGCTTGTCGCTCAGGGATTCCACCAGTTCGCGGGCCCCCGGATTTGGGCTGCAATCGTCCACCACTACAGCATGCCAATCTTCAGTAGTTTGGCGTCGCAGGCTGTTCAAGGTCAGCCCGAGGTATTCGGTGCTCCCATAAAACGGGATCACAAAGGCGATCGACGGGATCGTCATTTCGTGAGGCCCGCGTCCTTCTTGCGCGACAGCGAAAAAGCGAGTAGCCCGCAAGTCAGGACCATCTGTACGGCATAAATCGCCAACTGGTTCGACACAACCTGCTCCAGCGAGCCGCTTTGCCACGCGTACATAGCGACGCCAATCAACTGAGCCACAAGCGACGGAATATAACCGTACGGGTTCGACCATGCGATCAAGGCATGTGCGGCGAGTGCCGAGACCGAGAAAAACGCCACGCCCAATGCCATCCTTCCAACCTCCGGTGGTATTTCGCTGAATCGCGATGCGTAAAAAAATCGTGTTACCTGCTCAGGATACAAGGAAAGGAAAACCGTCAATCCAAAGGCGATGACCACAAGGCCGATCATGGCGACGGTCAGAATTCCCAGGCGGCGGCCTTGGTCTGCCTCTGCTAGCAATCGCGGATACACAATTGCGACGATCGGCAAAACGCCAAAAAATACCAACTTTGACATCGTTGAGAGTGCGGCGTAGCTGCCACCGAGTTCCGGCGAGAACGCCTGGACCAGAAACTGGTCCAGGCCGAACGGAGCAAACGTCAATGCAAACGTCGAGATGGTCGAAAGCCTGAGTTGCGGAGGGGGACCAATGGTGACTGGATGCTTCGGGGCGCGTGTCAAGGAGCGCACGCAAAGAACGTAACTGAGGCCAAGAACCAGGGCGTAGTTGGTGAAATACCCGCCGACCGCACCAACCACACCAAACCCAGAGACCATCAAGGGCCAGCCAGTTGCGAGCCGCAATAGCGTGCCGAGTAGGATGACTATCGATTGCGTACGGACCATTCCGATGCCGCTCAGGAACCCCATCGGGACGGTTCCCACGATCATCACCACAACGGCGAGACCGCAAATCAGCGCGTCCGTTGCCGCGGCGCCAATCGAATCGGCAAGCAGCATGCCGACAAGTGTCGCTACCGAGACGATCGGGAGCGTAAATTTTGAAACTTGCCAAAACAGTCGATCAAAATCACGTCGGTCCGGCTTGCTGCTGCCAACCTGTGTAGCAGCACTCTGGATTGAACCAGCGAAATAGCTGGCGATGCTCAAGAAACCGATCAAAGCATTGGCAACCCCAAACTGGCCTGCCGGCAGGGTTCTGCCAGCAACGACCAGGTAGAAAAATGAGGCAAGATTGGAGACGCTGAATGCTATTCCAAAGACCGCAATGTCCTTGAATGCCTCAATCCAGCCTGTCTTCGATGTAGGCCCAGGGGCGACGGCTGGCTTTGGTTTCAATGTCAAAATCGCAGACTTGGCTGCGCCCGCGGTGGTTTACGAGCGTTGGCTGTGACCGTCCTGACGATGCCGTCAGGAGTGCTCAAGTAAGAATCGCTATCTGGCATTCACAGTTCTATAGGGGCAGGCTATGGAAGCGAGGGCAAATTGCCGAACCGGCCTCGTGGATCGTTGATCCATCTCCCTGAACTTGAGGTATGCGAAGGCGCGGCACGCTGGCTCTAACATCGAATTTAGGAACCATGAACGTCGCGTTGCGATGCAATCCAGCGGGAAGCTTTTGCCGTATGCCGGGGGCGCCGCGGCACCGATGAAATGTCGTAGCCCAGGAATGCGAGCACGAACTGCAGTCCCATCAGTATTGGCAAGGCGGCAAGCATGACCGTGCCGGCGGATGCGGTCACGCCCAATTTTGAATTCTGCACCCAGCTATAGCTGCCGAAAGCGACGCCCAACCCCATGAGTAGCAGGCCAAGGGGCAATTCGAGCGAGGCGAGAGACAGGTCGCGTAGGTAGTAGTTGTAGAAAATCCGCTTCACGCAATTGCGTGCGTGCTTGAACAGGAACTCGCCGACAATGTTCGAAATCCTCAGGTTGCTCACTTCGTCGCCGTAGCGCGCATCCATGGGCACATCGACCACCACCGCGCGCTGGGTATTGAGGCGGAAAAGGATGTCCGTCTCGAAAAAGTAGCGGCGGCTAATACGGTCGAACGGCAGGTGCCGCGCCACTTCGGCATGGATGGCCGTGTAGCCGTTGGTCGGGTCGAACAGGTCCCAATAGCCGGTGGAAAGCTTGGCCATCAACGACAGCACGGCATTGCCGAACATGCGCACCGGTGGCATGGCGCGGATTTCTTCAAGGTCGAAAAAACGGTTGCCCTTGGTGTAGTCCGCCTCCCCGGCCAGGATCGGCGCGACGAAACGCGGTATCAATGACGCATCCATCTGGCCGTCGCCGTCGATCTTGACGATCACCTCCGCCCCATCGTCAATCGCGGCGCGGTAACCCGCCATCACGGCGCCGCCGACGCCCAGATTCTGCGCGTTGCGAATGACTTTCACGCGCGCATCGCGGCAATGGGCCGCCACAAAGTCGCCAGAACCGTCCGGGCAACAGTCATCCACCACATAGATACGCCACACCTCCGGCCCGATGCCCGCGATCACATCCAGAATATGGCTGCGAACCCGGAAACTCGGTATAACGACAACTACCTTGAAGTCTTCAGTCATGCTCCGGGGGGCGAAAAACCGCGCTCGGGTTACGCAAGCCACTCTGGTCAGGCGTCTGCTGAGTGTTTGTGCGCTTGCAGGATGCGATGCAAGCGCGAGGCCTATAGACTGGGCACCATGAATTTAACATGTCGCGCAGGGAGAAATGGTTAAACCAGGTGAATCGCATGGCATCCGAACCGAAAAGGGTCGTCACGAACCACACCGCGGGGCGAGGGACAGACTTTCGCCCTGTCCGCGGACGATGAAATTTCCCGTGCTTGCGCAGGTCAGCACGATGTGCCCCGGTGGCGTTGCGAACCTGACCGGCGCTGCGCCGATGTTCGAAAGGTGAAGTTGACGATGCGGTCACGTATGGATTGGGCGCTGCTGGCGGTGCTGACGGCAGCAGCGGCTTTTTCGTTCGCCGAGCAAATGCCGGCGGGCCTGCGTGGCGCGGCGATTACACCGTTCCTGGAGGTGACTTTCGGGGCCTTCGTGCTTGGCCTCGCTGGCTGGGCAGTCACGGCGCTCTGCGCACTCCGTGTGGCGCACGGCAACTTCGCCTTGAAGATCGGGATCGGGCAGATCGCGCTGTTGGTCTGGATCTACTTGCGCTCGATGGCAAGTATGCTCGCCACCAAACTCGCGGGCGTCGCGCTGCCGGTCACACGTACCGAAATCTACCTCGTGGTATTCGCTCTGGCCTGGCTGGCCCGCAAGCAGGCGGAACCGGCTTCGGCGGCACGCCTGTTACCCGGCGCGCTATGGGCCGTGGTCGCGATTTTCCTGCTGGCGCAGCGGGAGCTGCCCCGCGAGGTCATGCCGTCGAGCGATCCGGCCCAGCACCTGTTCTTCGCGATGCAAATTCAGAAGCTTGGGGTCGTCCCATTCGATTTGGGAATGTGGGGACCAAACGACTTCGGGTATCCGGCCGGTTTCGGGGCGCTGTGCGCCTTGTGGAGCTGGGCCGGTGGCACCTCTGCTCAGAATGCGGTTGTCGGCCAGCCGCTGCTGCAATCGCTTCTGGCCGTGCTTGCCGTTTCTTCACTTGCGGCGAGCGTGGTTGCCAGGAACGAGCATCGTCTTCAGCTCGTCATGGGGTTTGTCGCCCTGCTGCTCTTTTTCGGCTTTTTCCCGTTTTCGCTGGTGAAGTGGCATGACTCGCTGGAACAGGCCGGGAGCTTCAGTTGTCTGCTGCTGCTGCTCACTGCACTGACCCTGACGGTTTTCGACGCCAGCGGCCCGCCTTCGCGCCCGCGAATCATGGCGCTTACGCTGGCCGGCGCCGGGGTCGGCGTGGCGGCGGTCGTCAATCCGACCGCAATGGTCGTTCCCGGCCTGATCTACGGCGGCGCAATCTGCAAGCTGCTTTGGGAAAAGCGCCACGATATGGTCGCAGTGGTCGGCCTTGCCAGCCTCTACGTTGCGACACCGCTTGCGGTGATGTTCAGCGACCCTTACTACATCTACCGGTTTGTGCTGCGTCGCGCAGTCGCTGTCAGTCTGGCCGTCGCTGCACCGCGCACGGATGACCCCCTGCTGATCGCGGCAGGCCGGCATGCGCTCGACATCCTGTTTAGTTTGCAGTGGATCAAGCCCTTTCTGCAGACGCCCTATTTCGGCCGCACCGCGCTGTCGATCATTCCCCTGCTGGTCGCAGCGCCGATTATCTGGCGGCTGCTGGCCCCGGAAAAGCGCCGCCCGGCGCTCCTGCTGCTGGCACTGGCCCCGCTGCCGGTCATCGCCCTCGAATTCACCCTGCTGCCGGTGTTTCATACGCTGCGGCACAAGGGTGACCTTTATCTGCTCGCGCCCTACCTGTTCGAATCCATGATGCGCTATGGCTATATTTGGTACATGGCGATCGTCATTCTCGCCATCGCGTTGCTGTGCAAGCGCGCCTCTGGGCTCAAGATGGGCCTGGCGCTGTGCGTGCTTTTCGCCGCTGTCGCGATGGTGCCGGTACGCAGCGCTAGAGACAGCCTTCACAATGAAGTGCGCATCAAACCGCGCTACGATCGCTGCTACTACAAGCAATGCATCACCGATGACGATCGCGTCGTTTTGCGGGCTCTCGCCGAGCGGTTTTCCGACTATGCGGCTGCCGGCGGGTCGATGAAATTCGCGGTGGTTCCGAAAATCCTGTTGCCGAACGCCCTGACATCGGTACCCGCAGTACCGCATTCACCGGTTTACCCCGTCGAGGAGTGGCTCTCGCCGACGGGAGCTGCGGTCGTCGTTCCCACCATCCCAACATTTCCCGCAGCGTTTTTCTATGGCAAGGGATCCGACGACTACTCAAACGCCAACTACAAAGCCCATGTCTGCCAAGACCTGGATATTGCTTGGCTGCGCGAGCGCAACATCCGCTATCTGTTCGTTCCGGTGAGTCGTAAAGACGCGTGCGTACATGGGCTCGCCCCCTTGCTCAAGGAAGGCAAGGTGGTCGTGCGTTCCGGCGACGCGGCACTTATCGAATTGTTCTAGACAACGCCGCTCTGCGACCGGTTGAACCGGAACTCACCACCAATGCCCGTCGAACAGCCGCCGCCAATCGTCCAGCATGCGTTCGGGCACGTAGTGCAGCCGCAATTGCTCGTAGCCCGCTTCGACCCATACCGGCCAGTCGGCACGCCGTTCGATGGCGCCCTGCAGCGTCGCGGTGAATTCGAGATCCAGCGGTGCTGACAAGGCGAGTGTGGCCACGCCGGGCATGATGTCCGGCACGTCGCCAACCCGGGTGGCCACCACCGGCACACCGCAAGCCATGGCCTCGAGCATCGAGATCGGCAATTGCTCGGTGTCCGACGACAGCGCGAACAGGTCGAAGGTGGCCAGCCAATCCATCGGGTTGGGCTGATAGCCGGCGAACTCCACTACCGCCGCCACGCCGAGTTCACGTGCCAGCGCTTCGAGCGCGCCGCGTTCCGGACCATCGCCTATGATCACCAGGCGTGCCGCTTGGCGCGCCTTCACCGCAGCGAAAGCACGTATCAGGCGCGCCACGTTCTTTTCCGGGCGCAAACCGGCGACCGTGCCGATGGTCAGCAACGAGCCTGTTTCAGCACGGCAGGAACGCGCCTCGGCAGGCCGTGCTGCCACCCCGTTGGCGATGAACCTGACGCGCTGCGGCGGCAGTTTCCAGATGCCGTGCGCGATCTTTTCCAAATGACGCGAAGCGACCACCACCGGAACACCTGCAAACCCCAGCAGGACGCGCCGTGTCCAGATGCGCCGTGGCAATTGGTGGGCCGTCTCCTCGGGCCCGAAGCCGTCCTCCGCATGGACCTGCGGCACCAGCCTGGGGAAATTCGCCGCCGCCCACTCGATCGCGCCCCAGTTGTATGAAAGCAGCAAGTCGGGGTGCACGGTTTTAAGAAGGGCACGAAAGGCGCCGCGATTGGCCAGAGCGCCGCCGCGCCGTACCGGGAGCGACATGGCTTCCCACTGCACGTCAGTTGAGAGCCTGGAACCAGCCTCGAAATTGCCATCCATCGCCACCACAATATGACGGTAGCGCATTCCGAACGCATTGGCCAGCTGCACGAAGCGCGCCTGCGGCCCTCCCAGCTTGAAGGTGGAGAAGGCATGCAGCAGCACGCGCTGTTGCGTCGCTGTCACGCGTTCTCCGCATGCACAGCCACGGCACGACGGTGAAACTCCGCCGACTCGGCAACCGGTGCCCAGCCGAGATCACGCTTGGCGTCCGCGCATTCGAAGGTCGCAGCCAGGCCGCGCGAAAGCAGGTCACGCCGATACGGTCGCCCGACCTTGCGCCCCGCCACCCGCTTGACGGCCCACTTGCCCATCTCGGTAAGCCACAGGCCAGTCGGGTTCGAAGCCACGAACTGCAATGGACGGCCAAGTTCAGCCGCCAGCGCGGCAAGGTACTCGCGGGCCGTGGGCCTTACATCGCCCACCAGGTTGTAGGCCTTGCCGGCAGCCGCCGACGCCGCCAGCGCGGCGACAATCGCGTTCGCGCAGTCCTCGACCAGCACCCACGGTAGGGGGTTGCGGCCATCATTCCAACCCACGCAATACTGGTCGTTGTTGAAGAAGCCCAATCCGCCATGGAACGGCGAGGTACCGGCGCCGATCACCAGGCCCGGTCGCAACAACACCACCTCAAGGCCTGACTCGCGCCCCACTTTCAGCACTTCGGCATCCGCCAGCGCCTTTGCCCGAGCATAATCATTGCGCGTTTGCGGCAACGGGTCGGGCGGCGTTGCGCCGGTGATGACCTCGCCCGGCACACCAAGATACAGGCCGGAAATCGAACCCACATGCACCAAGCGCCTGACCTGTGCGGCATGGCAGGCGTGCGCAACTTCACGCGCCGTATCCACCATGGCGGCACGGATCGCGGCAAAATCCTCGCCGCCGCCGCCATGCGCCAGATTTACAACGTAGTCGGTGCCGGTAACGATGCGCTCGACGTCTGCAGTACGTTTGATGTCGCCGCGGTGCACCTCCACCCCCGGCAGGTAGTAGACGGCCTGCAGGTTGGCAGTGCCGCGCGCCATCACCCGCACCCGATGCCCGGAGGCAAGCAGCGCCGCCACCGTGTACGACCCGATGAAACCGGTCCCCCCCAGCACGGCCACCAGCGGACCGGCAGGCGCCACGGTTGCGCCTGCCGCCGCGGCGGGCCGCGCCGCAAGCGGCTTGAACGAGGTGGCGATGCGCTCGCATACCTCAACCAGGTGGGCGCCAAACGCCAGGCCAATGCGCGGAGGTCGCGCCGCGTCGAGGTCACGATAAAACGACTGCAAGCTGCCACGCATGCCCAGGTAAAACGGGTCCGACCTGGACTTCAACTTGAGCATGGCCAGCGAATAGTCGCGCAGCACGGCAAAGCCGGCGGCGGAAATCGTGCGCCCGGTCTTGCGTGCGGACAACCAGCCGTCGATCGGCTCCATGTAGGGGCTGCGCTCGAGGGTATGAAACTGGTTGGCAAACATGTCGGCAATCGCCACGCCGTCGTCGCACACCACCGTCATGCGGCATACGGTGAAGTTGGCGCCGACATGAAAGCGCAGATGCGCCGGCATCTTCTGGCATTGCAGCGACACCTGGCAGGCGTTGTGCAGGCCGATGCCGGGCGACATCTCGATCGGCGCCTCGGCGAGCGTCGCGATCTCGCCCACCGGCCCGGCGAGATCGACGATTTGCGACAGCGGATGCACGGCCTGTTCAAGCAGGATATTGAGCGGTTCGCGGAACATCCAGTGGCCGAACTGGCGCGCGCTCAATTGCCGCAGCGGCGCTTCGTAGATGTAGGACAGGTACCGCGGCCTGCCAAGGCGACCACTTTCAACGCATTGCTTGAGCTTCAGGTAGGCAGGGTTGAAGGCGAGGTTCTGGTTGACGCCGATGACAGCCCCGGTGCGTACGGACACTTCGCCAAGCTGCCGACACTCCGCGGAACTGACACCGACCGGCTTTTCCAGCAGAACAGCCTTGCCGGCTTCCGCGAACGGAAGCGCCGCGGCGAGATGTGTATCGGGCGGGGTCAATACATGGATCACATCGGCGTCCGACGCCGCAGCTTCGGCCCGGGTTCCGTATACGGCGACGCCGCCACCGAACTGGCGTGCGAACGCGTCGGCTGCGGCGCGATTGGCGTCGAACACGCCAATCACGCTGGCACCGGGTATTTCCCGCAGTGCCGCCGCGTGGGTTCTGGCGATATTGCCGGTACCGACCAACAAGACTTTACGCGTCACAAAAAACTCCCCGATTGCAAGAAGGACAAGACCACGGATTCATGCCTTTACCAGTGCGCCCGCCGCGGCGGTCTTGCCAGCCACCGGCGCGGATTCCCTGATCACCAGTTGCTTGATCACCTCCAGCAACATCACGACCATGTAAAAGAACTCCTGGTAGGCGATAGACACCAGCGCCCCGCCGATTGCGAATACCGCCACCGACACGGCCAGCATGTCCGCCAGATCTCCTGCCCAGCCGAGACCATCGCCGGACGCCTGGATGCGTCTACGAATCTCATTTCGCGTCACGAACGCATTGATGAGAATGGCCAGGAACAGGAAAAAGCCGACAAAACCCATGTCGCCCATCACCTGGAAGTAGATGCTGTGGGCGACAAAGGGAATGCCATCCGGCGGAGGTGTTTTGATGAACCCGAGAAAGCCCTCCTGGTTGGCATATTTCCAGTAGATGGAACCTTCTGCCGCCGCACCCAGGCCGGCGCCGACAAACGGGTGCGCCATCGCCATCGCCGAACTGCGTTTCCAGGCCATCACGCGCTGCAAGAAGGAACCGTCTTCGCCTGCCTCCTTCACGGTGCCCATGCGCTCGGTCCAGGATTCCGGTGCCATCGCGACCACGCCAACCGCCGCCACCGCGACCACGACCAAGCTCGCCACTTTGCGGCGGCTGTTCTTGATGAGCCAGAAGCCGATTGCCGCAATGCACAGCAGCCCGCCACGTGAGTGGGTCGCCACCACCGCCAGCACGGTGAGCAGCGTGACCGAGATAAACCCGTTGCGCACCAGCCGCTGCGCGGAATACTGGGCAAGATAATAGGTCACCGGCACGATCATCGCGATCATGACAGCGAAGTGATTGTTGTCGCCAAACTTGGCAACGCCCCGCGCGAGATGGCCGCCACCGGAGGCCAGCAGCTTCAGGCCATCGAGCAGGCCATGAAAGCTCATGCCCAAGGCCAGCACCAGCACCAGCGCGTGCAATCGCTGCCGGGTGGTCACCAGAATCGGCATCACCAGGCAAAACGCCAGCAGCTTGAAAAGGTCCGCACAATAATCCCAGTTACGGCCGAAGCCAGGATAGGCAAACGTGGCCGCCACCAGGCCCTGGATGGCGAGCAGGGCCATGAGCAGCCCCGTCCGATTCATCTCGAACGGCCGCCCCGGCTTCTTCACGCCGAGGAAAACATGGCCCAGGGTGAGCATGGCGAAAATCTGGTTCAGCCCCACGCCTGTCATGAAGCCATACAAATAGGTGTTCAGCGCGATTGCCGAGGTCCATGCCCAGCAGAGGTATGCAACGAACGCATTGCGCAACCCAAGTGCCAGAAGGATGGCCACCGCCCCGAACGCCATCAGGTCACGCATGACCGCGGTCCTTCGGGGTTTGCGGGCGGGACATGGTTTCCTTGTAGCCAAACAAGCCGAGCCCCGGCTCGCCACCGGGCCGTTCGCTGCGGAAGACGCGATAAGCAATCAGGATGACCGCGAAAACAGTGCCGGTCAGCAGGAGGGATTCCATTTGACCTCCTTGCCAGCATCGACTTGATTGCGCGCCCCCATGCACACGCCAGGGATGTGCCGGCCGGCCACCACCTCGCGCATCAGGCGCAACTGCCCCGCGGTGGTCTCTTCCCAGGAAAACGTCTCCGCGTATGCGCGGGTCGCCGCTCGGGCGATATCGCGCCCAAACAGGGTATCGAAAGCCTGCACCAGACCGGCTGTCGTTCGCTCCGTCATCAGGCACCCGGCCGCATCGGTGGCCACCACCTCGGGCGTTCCCCAGATGTTGGTGGCGATCACCGGAGTACCGCAGGCCATCGCCTCGAGCAGCACGTTGGCCCAGCCCTCGCGGCTGGAACACAGCACCAGCGCGTCGGCCGCGCTGTAATACCATTTCAACTCGGCCTGCGGCACCGCCCCCGCAAAGCACAGGCGCGCGTGCACGCCACAAGCATGCGCAAGGCGTTCCAGGCGCGCGCGTTCCTCGCCCGCACCGGCGATAACCAGCTGCACGTCTGCGGGCAGCATGGCAAGTGCCTCGATGGCAATATGGTGTCCCTTGCGTTCGATCAGGTGCCCCACTGAGAGCAACAGCCTGCCCTCCGAGTCCAGTCCAAGCCTCTGGCGCGCCTGCAGGCGCGACTCGGGGACGAACCGTTCCAGATCCACCCCGTTGCGAAGCACGTGAAGCTTGGCCGGATCCGCCCCAAGCGCCGCAAGCCGATCCATCAGCGCCTTGCACACGCCGATGGAGGCATGCGCGGCGGCAGCCGTCTCGAGTATTCGCTGGCGCGAACGCGGATACTCCGGCACCAAATTCAGGTCGGTGCCCCGCGCAGTCACGATAAAGGGCTTGCCAAGCGCGCGTCCTACGATGGCAGCAGCGACACCGTCCGGATAATAGTAATGTGCATCGATCAGATCCAGATCGAATCCGGCCTTCTGCAATCGCCGAATCACCGGCAACGCCGCGCGCGCGATCATGTCGGGCGCGATGTTCATGCCGACCTTGGGCGGCAGAAAGTAGCGCGGATGGTAAACGTCAATGCCGTTGCGAGTTTCAAACCGCGGTGTCGCCGCGAAGGTGCCGTATTCGCCGAAACGTTCTCCCCGAAACGGAAACCACGGCACCGGCGCCACAACGCGTGCGTCCACTTCGCCGCTCTTGAGAAGTTCACGAAGACGGGTCTCGACAAAGATGCCATGGATCGGGCGCGCGGAACTTGGGTACAGCGTCGACATCAGCAATGCTCGTATCGGCCGGCTCATGGCATGGCCCCCGCGCGCGGCGCCAACACCGACTCCTCAAGCAGCAGGTCAGCAGCGATCATGACTGCGCATCCATTCCCGATTCTGCGGGCGTCTCGGCCTTGCCGGCATTGCGCAGAAATGCGTCGAACATCAATACGCTCCATAGAGGCGCGCTGAAATCGCGGCGTCCGGAAAGGTGTTGGTCGACCATGCCGGACAAACGGCCCATGTCGAAATGCCCGGTATCGGCCAGCCGTTCGCCGCGACATGCCGCCATCACGCGCGATTTGAGCGGCCCGCGCAGCCAGCGTGCAAGCGGGACCGAGAAGCCCATTTTCGGCCTGTACAGGACGTCATTCGGCAGCATTGGTTCCAGCGCCTTCTTGAACAGCCACTTCCCTTCCTGCCCGCGCACCTTGAGCGAAGACGGCAAGGTCGCCAGCCATTCGACCAGTTTGTGGTCCATCAACGGCTCGCGCACCTCGAGCGAGTGCGCCATGCTGGCGCGGTCGACCTTGGTGTTGATGTCGCCTGTGAGCCAGGTCTTGTAATCCACATATTGAATCAGGGCCAGCGGATCGTCCGTGCCGGCAGCGGCAGCGTAGCGGCGGAAGACCTCGCTGGCACGGTAGCCGCCCAGATCCTTCAGGAAGGCTGGCGAATACATCCGTACCCGCTCTTCTTCGCGCGACACCGCCATGCTGTGGGCATAGGCGCCGACTGCGTCCATGCCGAGGGCCTGCAATGTGGTCTTGGCCCTGAATCCGCGCGGCAGCCAGTCCAGTTTTGGATAGACCGCGCCAAGGGCGCCGAAAAGCGGCGCACGCAGTGCGGCGGGTATGGCGTCCCGCAACTGCTGTTCCTTCAGATGCAGGCGATAACGACGATAGCCGCCGAACGATTCGTCGCCGCCATCACCGGACAGGGCCACCGTAACATGGCGACGCGCGAGCTGGCATACGCGATAGGTCGGAATCGCCGAACTGTCGGCATAGGGTTCGTCATACAGCCAGGCGAGACGATCGATCAGGCCGTAGTCTTCGCCACCGATGACCTCGAGGTGATGGTCGGTGCGATAACGGCTGGCCACCATCTGCGCGAATTGTGACTCGTTGAACGACGGGTCTTCGAAACCGATCGCACAGGTGCGCACCGGCTGGTTCGACAAACCCGCCATCACCGCCACCACGGCGCTTGAATCGACGCCGCCGGAAAGAAAGGCGCCCAGCGGCACCTCGGACATCAGGCGCAGGCGCACCGATTCTTCGAGTCGATGGCGCAACTCGGCCATCGCGTCATCCGCGCCGACCGGGTTATCGAGTGTGAAGCGCACGTCCCAATAGCGGCGTTGCTGCGGCATGGGGTCGCCACGGCGCAGGGTTAAGGTGTGGGCCGGCAAGAGCTTGGCGGCGCTGCGATAAATCGAGCGCGGCTCGGCCACATAGCCGAGCGCGAAATACTCCTCGATGGCCAGTGGGTCGATGTCGCGCCGGAAGGCCGGGTGGGCGGTCAGCGCCTTGAGCTCGGAACCAAACACCAGGCTGCCGTCGGCAAGTTCGGCATAGAACAGCGGCTTCACGCCCATGCGGTCGCGCGCGAGAAACAAGGTCTGGCGGTTGCGGTCGTAGAGCGCGAAGGCGAACATGCCGCGAAAGCGCGTGACACAGGCCTCGCCCCAGGCCTCCCAGGCATGCACGATCACCTCGGTGTCGCTGCGGGTGCGAAAAACGTGGCCGAGCGCCTGCAGTTCAGGCACCAGTTCCTGGTAGTTGTAGATCTCGCCATTGAAGACCACCGACACCGAGCCGTCTTCGTTGAACAGGGGTTGCTGGCCGGTGGCGATATCGATGATCGAAAGGCGCCGATGGCACAGCGCCACGCCGGGCTCAAGATGCACCGCGCCTTCGTCCGGCCCGCGGTGGAACTGGATGTCATTGATGCGCACCGCCAGGTCGCGCGCGAAATCACGCCGGCCACGCAGGTCGAAGAGGCCGGCTATGCCGCACATGGGGGCACGCTCGTCGCATAGTTGGGTGCGGCCGTTAAAAACACTGCAGTCACACCGGCCCGGATCACCTGGCCTCCTTCGCCTGCCGCAAAGCCGCATCGATCGCGCCGCCAGCTTCAGCCGCGAAGGCGGCCAGCGCCGGCTCGCCGCCATCCGCCGCGCCCTTGGGGGCGTATAGCATCACCACCGCCGAATCGTCGCCGGCCCCGGTCAGGCGCGACCATGCGGTCATGAGCTTGGCCTGGCGATCGCTGCTGGTGAGCCGGCCGTTGATCCAGTACCAATGCCACACCAAAAAGCGTTCTTCACCGGCGCCGGACGCAATTCGCAAAGCGCGCAACTCGGCGCTGCGTGCCAGGACCACCTCGCCGGCAAGGCGTACATCGATGGAACCCGAGCGCACCTGGGTCCAGGCCTTGTCCTCACTGGTGACCAGCACATTGCTGGAGCTGACCAGCTTGCGCGCGTAATTCTGGTTGCGGTAGTAGCCCACATACACGCCGACAGCGGCACCGTCGCGCTTGTATGCGTTGATCGACTGGGCGGAAGGATTGTCGAACGCCGGCTTCCAGTCGGCCAGGGCCCGCGGCTGCTTGCGCCAGTTGCCTGCCTGCGCCGGCAGTTCAAGGCTCACCGGCGCTGCCGCTTCGCGACGCAAGATCAGGCTGTTGGCCATCACCGGCAGGGCTACGACCAGCAGCATCGACACCATCACCAAAGCGGAAATCGCGGGGCGCGCCGCGACAACCGGTTGGGTGTGTGCGCCACCGATTGCGACCGGCGCCGTCTCTGCCGAGGTGTCTTCGCTCCAGCGCGCGCCGATGGCGAACATGATCATGATGACCACACCGAAAAACACCCAGCCATAGATCAGGTGATCAACGCCGGTGGCAATCGTGTTGCCCGACAAGTGGCCCAGCATGACGATGATGTAAGCGCGCAGCCAGTTGGCTACGATCGGCACCGCGATCGACACCGCAACGAAGATCAGGCGCCGCTTGAGCGAACGATAGTTGAGGTAGGCGAACAGCAGGCCGACGGTGAACGAGGCGATCAGGTAACGCACGCCGCTACAGGCTTCCACCACCGACCAGGAGCCGGAAGGGATGTTGAAATGCAGGCCTTCGCGATAGACCACGATGCCGGAGGCGCGCAGCGCCAGCACGGTGAAGTCCGCCGTGTACTCCATCATGGTGGGCATGATGAATTCGCCGAAGGGCACGGCCAGGAACAGGAACCCCAGCGGAAAGACGATTTCGCGTGCCACGCGCCAGCCCAGCAGGGCCGGTACAGTCAGGACGATCAGCGCGACAAAGGCGAACTGCGTCAATGCGTTGACCGCGGTGAGTTCGCCCAGCAGCCAGCCGAAGCCCACCACGGCCGCCGGTAGCAGGGGTAACAGGGCCGGGGTCGGCGCGATCTGCGCCAGGCGGGCGCGCTTTTGCCAGATCAGCCACAGCACGATCGGTACGATCACGAAGCAATGCTGGAAAGTCTCCGAGCGCATCCAGATGGTGAACATGGCAAGCGCTGTAGCGCGATGCAGCGCCCCCAGCCACGCGACGGCCAGGGCCAGCAGGACCAGCGCGCGCCGCCAGGCGATGGCCAAAG
>JBEIFV010000092.1:0-23210 GCA_040382235.1 Burkholderiales bacterium | reverse complement strand
GCTGCCGTTCGCGCCCGCTATCAGTTGGTAGGAAAGGCCATTCTCGCTATCGACGAAGACCCGCCGGCCGCTGTCGTAGCCGAACTTGGACGGGTTGACGACGCCGGCGCGGCCCTTGACGAGGTACCCGGCTTGCGGGTTTTCGTAGTTGCTGCCGATGAGGAGTTGGTCGCCGGTGGCGTTGAGCTCGGCGATGATGTCGGCGCCGTCGCCGGCTTTGTAGAAGTAGGTGTCGGCGCCGATGCCGCCTTCGAAATAGTCGTTGCCTTGCTTGCCGACGAGGATGTCATCGCCACCGGCGCCGTAGAGGCGGTCGGCGGCGTCGGCGCCGGTTAGGGTTTCGTTTAGGGCGGAACCGAAGGTGATGCGACGGACGCCCGGCTCGCTTTCGTACAACACGCGATTGCTGACACTGAAAGCGAGGTTTGATGCACGGTCATCGAACCGCGCAGTCCCGGTGGCATCTTTTGTGATTAGCTTTCCGCTGGTGTCATATTGAAGATTGCTGGTGTTGCCAATCGCAATCCACCCGAGCATCGCGGAGCGGTCTTGCAGCCACGTGTCGCTGAATTGTGCCTCCCCGGACGCACGTTGCGCTGCATTTAGCGTTCCATCCGTCTTCCATAACGCCGCCAGATTCGCATTCGCTTTTTCAATCGCGCTTGCTGTCGCTGAGTCGTTCGGATCCGTGAGCACAACCCTGAACGGCGTCAGGTTGTACAAGGTCATGAAATCGGTGAAGTTCGATCTCGCCTGCGCAGCGCTGGCAACTCCAGTGCTTATCTTGAGCTTGCCGACGGCCTGCGCAAAAGCATGGCTCTTCTTAAGGGCCTCAAGGTTGCTGTGAAACGTGTCCCGTTGAGAAATATCCGACCACGTGCCTCCTTCTAAACTGGACGGTGTTGTTGCCACTCCGCTTGCGTCCATGAATAGTCTGCGCAAGCCGTCCAATACGGCTTCAATCGTGTCGCCTTCTGCCTTACCTTGGGTGCCCCTTGTTGATTCTTTCTTCTTGTTACCGGCAGCCTTGTAGATAGCGTCCATTCGCGAAAGACTCATAGTTGGATCGAGCGCTGAAAGAGCCGCGCCAACTGCGAGTGAATCAACGATTAGTACCAGGCTATGGGTGTCTCCAAAGTCGTTGTTCTTTGCGTCACTCTGCAGGAGTTGAGCGGTCACAACATCCGCGAGACTGAACTTTCCCCGGTAAAGCGGCTGGTCCTCTATGTAAACACCAACGCGTTTCGACTCAAGACCGTAGTGAAGTCCCGAGTTCGTCACAAATGACCAACCACCAGTTCCCGCGTCATTCCCGTACACCTCGGTCATATTCGAGAACTGCTGCCCGGCCGGAACGAACTTAGGTTTCGTTGGAACATTGTTTACACCACCGAAACCAGGCAGCGCCCCTGGAACGCTGCTTGGGGTTGTCGCCTTCGCAGCGAAGAGAGCGGCTAGCTGATAGCTCACCGACGCTTGTTCGCCAGCAGGAGGTCTCACATTGGGACCGCCCGCATAGTTATTGCCAGTGAGTTCTGCAACTCTCTTCTCTTCAGCGAATATCTTGCCAACGCGCGACATCGCCGATTCGAGCAGCCGAACATCATTTCTATAACCACCGGTTAAGAGTTGGCTGGTGACGCTCGCGGTTAGTTGCGCTTGCAGTCGCGCCCAAGGCGAATTTGTGTCCGAACTCCATGTCAAGCCAGCGACCTGAATCGCCAAAGCCGCGCCCTGTGAAGAATCCCAAGGTAACGATTGAATAGAGATTTTTGCGGACTCGCGCAGTTCGACGAATCGATCGATCACGCCCGTTAACGTCGCACCATCTTTCAGGCCTCCAGTACCAGCTCCATTAAACGTGAATGTCTGTGATATCCGTGAGCCCTCTCCGGACTCCGCCAACAGCAGATTGAACGCTGTCGCTAGATGGCCGCCCAGAGAGTAACCAAGCACCGAAAACGTAGCACTCGATGCAATGATCGGCGGCCCGTAGTCCGAACTCTTGAGACTCCTGTACCAATCCCGCATTTCGGCGATCTGCCCGAAACCCCAGCCTAAGTCCTTCAGTTCAAGTTCATTCGTCGCCTTGCTGTCGCGAATGTTGTCATCGAGAAACTCGGTACTGCGAAATGCGATGACCAACTCTCCGAACTTGATGCCGCGTTCGCGAACGTCTCGCTTTGCGCGAAATAAGGTTCCGCTGAACCCTGTGCCGCCTGCGACGAGGGGCGCATTGGCCTTGTGGGCTACCACGTCCCAATCTTGCGAAAACTCGATGGCCTGTGTTTCCGTAAACCGACTGCTGTGGGTATTGCCTTCGCGAAGCATGATCTCGAACGACTTTTCAACGCTTGAGTCAATCACCGCATCACCCACAGGGAGATAGCGTGTCCGAGGCTGCAGGAACGCCTCTGCAGCCATCTGCAGATTCGCGTACTTAAGTAGATCCGCTATGCCATTCGCCATTTTTATCTCTCACTTCTTGCTTGGGATCAACACTCTGCTTGCAAATCTAAAATTGTTTCCCGACACTGTATTGCCTCGACAATAGCCACCGCCATGTAGTCTCGCGTCGTCCCAAGGCCTACGAGTGCCGGCAGAACCTAATTGCGGGTCGCCTAGGTAACCCACATGCTCCGCAACGACCTCTTGTGACGCTAAATGGATGATGCGAGCCTTGCCACCTGCAATCCAATATTTGCGGTCCTGCGTTGTCGATATGTCTTCCCACTCAAGCCCATAAAGCGCAGACGGTTCGGAAACACTCTCAGCAAGGACTGGTGCACGGTATCCTTCGACCGGATCAAGCGAGTAGCGGACGTACCTATACTCGTTTGCCTTTGTTTCAATACGTTCTTCCACAAAGCGGTAAGACTCTAAATATCCATAGACATGGCGCCTGCTCTCTCGCACAGTCGCTGCATCCAAGTCATACCCATACGGATCGCCCATCCAATACTGATTCCGAAAGTCTGCGCTCGTCGCCATAGCACGCGGTCGCAACAGCAATAGCCCGTCAACACCCTCGACTTTTCTCTTGATGAATTCCTTTGAATTCTCTCTGCACACTTTCCCAAAATGCGCGTTCGCTTCTTCGCGAAACTGTGCTTTTAGCTTGATGCTTCTCTGATCTTCCACATACCCTGTCACGGGAATATAGCCAAACAGCACGATAACCACGGCCGTCCAGAGGGTTTTGTGTGTCCATTTTCGAGGTTTGTAAAGCGCGACGAAAAGGCAAATCAGAGCCACCAACCAATACAGGAACGCTACCCCTCGAAGAAGGTCTGCAACTCCGGTCATCTCTAACATTTGGACGCCACTTCCCGACGACGTAATTTGCCATTTAGCCAACAACTCGATTCGCATTTGCACTTGTCGTCGCCACGGCCGCCAGCGAGTTCATCGTTGCTTGCATCGCCCTCCAGCCGATCGTCGCCAACGCCACCACTGACTTGGCCGTTGCCGCGGCGGTTGTATCTGGGCTTGTTGATCGCCGCGTAAAACGCATCAAAACTGTCGAAGCTCACACCACCGTTGTAAACGTAAGTCTTTTCCACCTCCGCTTCGTGGATCAGGGTGAACACGTTCGCCAGATGGCCGCCCAGGCTGTAGCCGGTGACAAACAAGCCCTTGCCGGCCGGCTTGGAGTCCATGTATTGCTTGAATGCGCCCAGCGCACCGCCCGGATCGGCAACCCAGGTGCCGCCGGCTTGATTCGGCCGGCCCTGCCACCGCTCGCCGTTGCGAATGTGGCGCCAATAGTCTTCCATCGAGGCCAATTGCGCGAATGCGAAGCCGCTCTTGCGGATGCCTTCCTGATTGCCGCCAGCGTCGTCCCGCGGGTTGTCGCCGGCTGTCTCCCAAGCGCGGAATTCGGTGCTGCGGAAGCTTAGGGTGTATGCGCCGGTTGCGCGATTGTTGAATAGGGTTGCCGAGAAGCCGGTTGCGTCGTCCGCGTGTTGATCGATGACTTCGAATCGATCAAACAAGCGCGCCGCCTGAACAGCCACCATCCTGTTGTACGCAGGCAAAACCGTCTTGTTCGGCCCGGACAATGGCATGCCATCTTCGTCAAAACCGTCGTTTGGGCCTGGTGCCGCACGTCCGGTCTTTTTGCCCGTTTTTGGATCGACGTAGTCGGGGTCGATGAAAGGATGGGTTGGATCGTTGAAACCGTATTGCCAAGCAGCGGTGACTTCAGATGCGTTTTGAAGATTCGCGCCATGCAAGTAAGACTCAGCACCCAACTGCAGCAGTGCAAAATTGAGATACCCATTCACGGTATCGGCATTGGTAGGCATACGCTTCTCCCCTTGCTTCAATATCGCTTGGCCTCGAACATGCTCGCCGCTGGCAGCAACTTGTCTGGCGCAGCCGCCTTGGCTTGCGAGATGCCCCAGAGAGAGCCCATCGCCAAAGGCAAGGAATTGACCATCGCAGGCGGCTCCAGCAAAAGCGCCGCACTCGCCACGGCGATGAGCAGCAGACCAAGCAACCAACCAAAGCGTTTCATGGTTTCCCTCGATTCATGGCGTGGATCGCCTCCACCATGCCACCGTATGCAACATCTGCGCGGCTTAACTGTGGACGCTGCGGCCGTTTTTGGTCACTGCGATTGCGTTGCCATTGAGACCTGTTAGTGATGGGCATCGCCTGCGTCAGCACAATGTCGTCTTCAGTGAAGCGATATTCGTTGAATTGGCCGGCGCCGGCGCGCACCAGGATCACCGCCACCAACCAATACAGCAGTGCGGCCTCTCGCAACAGGTCCGCGACTCCGGTCATCTCCAGCATTTGGGCACCCCTTCGCACCACAGTCCGCTGCGCTTCGTCCAGCGAGTCGATTCACCGTTGCATGTTTGCACGAGCGCGGTTTTTCGTTGACTCAGCATGTCATTCTCCCCGTGCACACTTCGCTGCTACCGCGATAGCCGCCGCCCATTTGCTCCGAATTCCACCCAATCAAAGATTCATCCATTCGACCAAGACCCCGACCTTTCGACAAGCATTCAAGAGCAGCAACGATGCGCCGGACCGCGGCAACCTGCTCAAACTCTTGGTACTTCTCAGAAAATCGCAAAGCCGCTCCCCGACACGCCCCACCCAAAACCAAATCCGTAATCACCTGCTCCACCCCACCCTCCACCCGATCCGGATCAAGGCTAACGCCCGCCCCCATTTGCACCACGCGCCGCGCCAGCAACCACTGCTCAAGGTTACGCGGCACAAGACACAGCGCCGCACCTGCCAGCAACGCGGCCGCGCTCAACCCGTGGCCACCATTAGCCACCACCACATCGGCCGAATCCATCACGTTTGCGCGCACCGCGTGCGGGTAGAGTTGCATGCTGTCGCTCTGAAAACGCTGTATCAATTCAGCCGGACAATCCGGAAGCGCCGCGATGACTTCGGCGTTGGATCGCTGCAGTGCCTGCAACACCGCGGCCAGCGACGGGTCGGCGCGCAAGTAGGCGAATACCCGGCGCGGCCGGGACTCCGCACCTCCCTGCGACTGCCAGGCGACGTCCGGACCATCCGACAGGCTGAACAAGGGGCCGGCATAGACCGCATCGGGCCCACGCGCGAAGTGATCCAACTCGGCGAAAGTCGCCAAAACCGGCGCTTGCGTTTGGTACAGGTCGGACAATTGCTCCAGCGCCGCACTGCCGTGTCGCCCACACAGCTTGTTCATGTGCGTCAGCAAGCGTGCTTCACGCGCCAGCACATCATCTTCGGCCAGCGCCGGGCGCGCCTGCAGCAGCGGCAAGGGCTGCGTGGCGGGCGGCAACTCGAAACCGGTCCCTACCTGCATCACCGGCAACCGACGCAAACGCGCAGCGAATTGCGCCAACGGCGCATGGTCGCAAAGCAGCACATCCGGGCGATACAGGTCCATGAGGCCGAACCAGCCGCAGACCGCCGCTTCCAGCGACGCCAGTTCGCCGAACCCGCATGCGGCCAGCATGTCGGCATAGCACTGCGGCTTGGGCGTCGGGCGCGGGCCCGCGCGCACGCTTGGCGCTTGCACACAGGCGAAGCCTTCGCCGCCGGCAAGCGCGGCCGCGGCCTGCAAGTCGCGACACGCGAACAACACCTGGTGATCGCGGCGCCGCAGTTCGCGCGCGATCATCATCTGGCGCAGCAGGTGCCCGAGGTTGGCGCCGAGTTCCCAGGCGATCAGGATTCTTGCCACGCGGCCCCCGCTTTGTTGCATGGCTGCGCGGGCGCTACGCCGCACGGCGGCGCTCCTGCCTGGGTGGCGCAAGGGGTTTTCATGCCGAGCGCCCACCCTTGACCGCATGCACCGCTACCGGCTGCGGCGCGGCGCCCACCGGGCCGTCACTGTCGCCGCGCAAGCCGCCATCGACTCCGCTGAACTGGAACACCCGCTCCACCTGCAAGCCGCGCGGCAGCGCGTGCGCGATGAACACGATCGTCACCGTGCCCTTCAACTGATTGACCGTGCACGCGAACTGCTCGGCGGTTTCGCCATCCAGGCTCGAGGTGGCCTCGTCGAAGATCAGCACCTTGGGGCGCTTGAGCAGGGCACGCGCGATAGCGATGCGCTGCCGTTGCCCGCCCGAGAGACCAACGCCGCGCTCACCCAGCGGCGTTTGATAGCCCTGCGGCAGCTGCTGTATCACCTCGTGAATCTCGGCCTGGCGGCAGGCGAACACCACATCTTCAAAGCTGGCCGCGGGGTCGGCCAGCAGCAGGTTTTCCACCACCGTGCCGGAAAACAAGGTGGTCTCCTGCGGCACCACCCCGAAAGCGCTGCGCAGTTCGTTGATGCTCATCTGTCCAATGTCGGCGCCATCGATGCGGATGCGCCCGTCAGCCGGCGGGTAGAACCCCTGCATCAGCTTGGCCAGGGTGCTTTTGCCGCAACCCGAAGGCCCGGTCACCACCGAGAGTTCACCCGGCGCGAACAGCATGTCGAGATTGCGATACAGCCACGGATGCGCCGCGCTGTAGCGAAAGCTCAAGCCGCTCACCTCGACCCGCCCGCGCGGGCCTTCGGCATCGACACGCCGTGGCGCCAGGCTGTAGTTTTCCGCCGGCATGTCCATCACGTCGCCCAGGCGCTTGACGCTCACGCTGGCCTGTTGAAACTCCTGCCACAGGCCCACCAGCCGCAACAGGGGTTGGCTCATGCGTGACGCGAACATCTGAAACGCCACCAGCATGCCGATGGTGAAAGGCGTGCCACCGGCTTGCGCACCATTGGCCGCATCGATCACCAGGAGCGCGCCGAATACCAGGATGGCGAGTGTCATCGCCTGCTCCAGCGCATTGGCGAAGGTACCGTAGGTGTTGGCCAGTTGTCGCGTGACGAACCCCGCGGCCAGATAGCGCGCCAGGAAATCGCCATACCGATCCTCCAGCACCGGTTCCATCTGCAGGCTTTTCACCGTTTGCATGCCGCTTACGTACTCGGTCACAAAAGCCTGGGTGCGCGCGCCGTGCAAAAACTGCTGGTCCAGGCGCGCGCGGAACACCGGCGTGACCGCCAGCGACAGGCCGGCGATCAAGGCCATCGCCACCAGCGCGATCAAGGTGAGCTGCCATGAATACCAGAACATCACCGCCAGAAAGATCAGCAGGAACGGACAGTCGAGCAGAAGCGTCACCGCCGCGCCGGCCACAAACTGTCGGATGTTTTCAATGCCCTGCAGGCGCGCCACCAGGGTGCCGGTAGGGCGCTGCTCGAAGTAAGGCAAGGGCAGGCGCAGCAGGTGCCGAAACACACTCTGACCCAGCACCGCATCGATGCGGTTGCCGGTATGCAGCACCAGGTACTGGCGCATCCAGGTCATGAGCGCGGAAAACAGCATGAACATGGCCAGCGCCACCCCTACCGCCCACAGCGTGCTCTGGGTCTGGTGCACCACCACCTTGTCGATGATCACTTGCGTGAAAAGCGGCGTGGCCAAACCCACCAGCTGAATCGCCAGGCTGGCCAGCAGCACCTGGCGCCAGATGCCTTTGTGCTTCAGGAGCTCAGGCACAAACCAGCGAAAGCCGAACTTGGGCCGCGCCAGCGGCTGGCTTTCATCGTCGACAGCCTCGGCGGGCGCCGCGCGCGCCACCAGCAAATAGCCGGATTCGAAGACCTGGGTGATCTCGGCGCGTGTAGCAAGCACCGCTTCCTTGCTGTGTGGCGTGAAGTACAAGACACGTTCGGCATCGGCCTTGAACACCAGCACGGGAATCCTTGCGCGATCCGCCGCGCCTGCGGCCGCGGAAGGGCTTGCAGCGGCGCCGGATGGCGGCCCGGTGGCGGGCGCCGCTTCACACAAAAAGGCCACGCAAGGCATGGGCGTGGCAGCGTCAGGAATACCGGCGGCCCCACCTGTGCGCATGCCCAGTTCGGCAAGCGCGGTCAACAACCTGGCTTGGTCATAGGGCGGGGGAAACGCCTGTTCGGCCAGCCTGGCGTCATACGGCAGCCGCAGCACCTGGCACAGACTGCCCAGCAACCAGGAAAATTCTTCTTTGCGAAGCAATTGCATCTCCCCGCATGCGCGCCTGGCCAAAGGCGCGCCGCGCCGGTGCAAGCAACATCAGCCCCCACTGATGCACGACGCTTGACTATATAAGTTTTTCGTCGGATGGCAAACATCTACTTGCACACAAAATGATGGCAATCCCGCGGGCGTTGGCGAAGCAATATGTCAACAGCATGGAGACTGGGGCGCGCCGTATGCCGATGGCATCGATTCACGCGGCTACGGTGTCCGCTAGTCGATGGGCGTTGGCCGATTTACAAACCTGCCAGCACCGCAGCCGCCCTGGCCTTGCACCAAGACTCCAAGGCCGCTCCGTGGGGGCAGAGATTCTCGATCATGGTGGCGTCCTGGCTACGCGCATGGGCCCAAGCCATGAATCAATTGGCGATCTTCTACCAAACCGGCAGCACGTTGCACGCAAGACGCCGCCTACAGGTCCGTTATTCAATCACCTCTTCAGCCCGCGTCAGCACCGAGATCAGGAACTTGATGCCCAGCGCCTTCGCCGCCTTCATATTGACGATGAATTCGAAATGGGTCGGCTGTTCAGCCGGCATTTCGCCGACCCGCGCACCCTTGACGATCCTGGAAACGAAGGATCCCTGTCGTTCGAAAAACAGGCTACGGTTGGGGCCATACGACATCAGCCCGCCATTGGTCGAAAACTCGCGGTGTTGCGAGATGCCGGGCAGGCGGTGCGGTGCCAGGAACTCCGCGATGCGACTGCTAAGCTGGCTGAACACCGGCGACCCCAATTGCACCATCGCATGCGGCCGGTCCTTCAGGCCGAGGGTGAGCACGTTCTCCAGACCCGCCAATTCACGGAACTCGAGTATGCGCACATCGACCGACATCGCTTTCGCCGCCGCCGTGATCGCATTGACCTGGTAGGGGCCGGTGTTCACATCCCACAACACCGCGAAGCGCTGCGCGGCGGGCAGCACTTCCCTGATCAACTGCAGCCATTTGCCCGCGATATTCGCCTGATCGAGGAACAGGCCGGAAATGTTGCCCCCCGGCCGCGCAAAACTGGCGATAAACCCGCTGGCGACCGGGTCGGTTTCGAGATCGACGCCAATAATGGGAACCACGCTGCTTGCAGCCTTCACCGCCACTATTGAGACCCTGCCGACCGCGATGATCGCGTCGACCTTGAAGCGAACCAGTTCCGCGGCATAGCCCGGAATGGTGTCCGACTTTCCCTCACCCCAGCGAAACTCGATCTTGATGGTCTCGCCTTCAATCAAGCCATTTTGCCGCAGGCTTTTTCGCAGTGCCGCCAACGCGGGGTTGGTGCCTGCGATGCCCGGAAACCCGGGATGCAGAAACCCGATCACTGGCATTCGCGGCGCCTGCTGCGCACCGGCCAGTCGCGGCGCGGCCGCGATTGGCCGCCAGAAGAAACATCGTATCCCGCCGGTTCATGTGATTCCCTCTCATCGAAGCTTGCCAAAAAACATGACTACGTAGCCAAGGTCAAGCCGTCTTGGCGGATTATGCGGCTCCCGCTGGCCAGCGCGACAACGGTTATGCAAATCGATTGGTCGGCGCACAGCCCGGTCCGCCTTATTCACGCCGCCCGAAATGGCGCGCCGCCACCCAGCGCGCGACCCGCTTGCCGAGCTCCTCGCCAACCACGCTCGAATACCTGAAGTGCATGCCGCCGTGGACGCGCGCGATCACTGTTTCGGCGTTGAACGCATCGATGCTGGCGTAGGTCCGCATCGTTCCGGTGACGCTACTGTCCCAGGTGAAACTGACCTTGTGCGTGCCGCAAAAGCTGCGCAATGCCTCGCCTACGCTGCCCGAGGTGCAGGAACGGGCGGCCGGGTACTCGGGGTGATTAAGCGTGGGCAGCACCGGCAGGCGTTCAAGGGTTGCTTCTTTCGGGAATGGGTGTGGGGTTGATCGCCCGACACTTGCGATGCGTGCATCGTGCACTACCGGGCGAGGCGCGGTCCTTAAGCGATGTTAAGAAATCGCTAAACCTTGCCAAGTTTGCCGGGTGAGCGGCCGCGGTCCGAGAGTTTGAGGCGCACAGCGATGCTTTGTCGGGCGGCTCGGGTGTCACCGGCCATGCGCTGCTGCGGAGGAATGAAGCGAGCGCTAGCCGGATGATGTAATATTGCGTTTTCCAGCAATCTCTTGTCGCCACAGCCGCCCACATGCATGCCAGCCTGCTCGACTCCCTCAACCGTCATATAGCCAAGCGCGGGCTCAGCAAACGCGCCCTGGCTCTGCGCGCCGGCGTGCGACCCGAACTGCTCTCGCGCCTGCGTTCGCAGGCCGGCTGCGATACCGTCACGCTGCAAAAGCTGGCCGACGCGCTTGGGCTGGAGCTGGTGTTGCAGCCCAAAGCCGGCCCCGACCCGCGCCCCAAGGCGCAACGCCTGGGGCTTTCAATCCCGCTGGACTGGTCCAATCCCGAGATTCCGGATATTGCGTTAATCCGCAAGTATCTAGAACATGCCAATCTCGCGGACCTGACCCGGCTGGCGCTCGAATTCGGCATTGATAGGCTGGAACGCGAGATGCACAACATGGCACCCGCCCGCACTCGCGCCGCAGCGATGGTGTTGCCCAATATCCGCGCCGCGCTGGCTTCCTGAGGGCGGCACCATGCCGCTGGATTCCGCCTGCCTGCCACCAGCCACACGTGCACTTTTCGCGCACCTGCGCACGCAAGCCCTGCTCAAGGATTTCACGCTGATTGGCGGTTCAGCGCTGGCCCTGCAGATCGGGCATCGCCTGAGCCAGGATCTGGATTTTTATTTCGACGGCGACAGCTTGCCGCAAAGGAAACTCATCGCCGTGCTGGCTGCGGCGCGCGCACAGGGGTTTGCCACGCGCGACATGTTGTCGCCGGCGCAATTGCAGCAAACCCGCATCAACCACGGCGTTGACTTGCACAATTGGGTGCAGGATTGGGCCATCGGCGGGGTCAAGGTTTCGTTTAGCACCTTCGAGGGTTTTCGCGAGCAGATGCGCGTCATCACCGCGTATCCGCGCTTGGGCGACACCGGCACCACGTTTTCCGTGCTGGGCATCGAAGGCCTGTTCGCCGCCAAGGCCGCCTTGCTGGCGCGGCGCGTGCGCTCGCGCGACCTCTACGACCTGAAGGTCATGCTGGACCGCCACGGCTATTCGATGCGTCAATTGTTCGCCGCCATCGGGCGCGTCGATCCCGGCGCCAACCCGGATGTGCATCGCGATGTGCTGCGCGGGCTGGTGCCGCTCGATATCGAAGACGAGGGCTTCGCCAGCATTGGCGTGCAAGACACGGTGGCGGATTTGCATGCCTTTTTCAAGCTGCGCATCGACGCCTTCGAGCGCGAAGAAGCCAGGCGCATCGTGGATTCAGTACGCAGCCGCTAGCAACCTGAAGGCCGCTCACGCGGCCTGCGTGCCGCCGGCGCCAAGCCCGACGCCGGATGCCGGCGAATCCAGTTGCGTCGCCGCCGTGTTGCACGCCGGCGCTGCTTTGCTGTTGATGAATGAGCGCCTCGGCATCACACAGAGGCATCGCCGCCGTGTTGCACGCCGCAAAAAGCGCGGCTGGATCAAGGCTGTGCTGCCGATACTCGGCGAGAAACGTGGCGCCGGCTACTTCTTGGCCGATGCGGTGCGTAAAGCCGTCCGGATGCCCGGGAACGCTTGATCCGGTCTCCGACTAGGCCGCTAACTCCGCATCCCTTCCAGCGCCCGCTCAAACGCACCCAGCACTTCATCGACCTCGGCCTCGCCCATTGGCGAGGACACGCAGGCAAGTCCGCGATTCGACACGATCACCCCGCTGCATAGCAACCCGCGATGCAGCCGGTCGAGCCAGTCGAACGCCGCGGCGTGAAGCTCACAGCTATCGCGAATGTTCTCGCCGGTCATGGTTGCAACCTTCAGCCGGCACTCGCGGGGTCGCGGTGCAAATAGTCACGCCGTAGTGTGCGCGCCATTTTTTGGTGCCAAAGCGCGAACATACTCCGTGGCGATGGCGTCGGATCCGTTGCAGAAGGCGCAACGGCACACGGGAAAACCATCGCTTTCAAGCCATCGCAAATTTCTTCACACGGTGGAAGTCACGGGTTCAATCCCAGTACCGCCCAGCAGACTACATCCTGGGCGCACCAGAAGCGCCTGCAAGGCCCGTCCCCCTCTCCGAGACGGCGGGCCTCTTGCTGCCTGATCCGCCATTGCGCCTCAATGCGCGGCATCCGGGATGGCTCCGCACTCGAACGAGCACGCGGCCGCCAGCGCTGCTCGGTCGAATTGGTCGCGATTGGTCGCGTTCTTCCACAAAAGCCGGGCCAACCTTGGCGGCTAATCTGCTCCTGCGACCATGCTGCCGAGCGTGCTTTTTGCCACGACGGCCGGCCACGGCGCTTTCGGTTGCCGCAGAGAACTAGGGAGAACTGCATGATGCCCGGCTGGACCCGCACGCTGAAATTCAGAATTTCGGCACTCTGCATGCTCGTCGCCTTGACCGCCGCATGGTTCGCAACCATGGCCGCGATGGCTCGACTCGGGAATGCCGGAAGCACCGGTGATTCCATCAACCCCGCCTTCGCTGCGGCTTGGGGCCCTCTCTTCGTCATGGCACTTGCGGCCGGCGTTACCGGCTGGCTCGCCGCAAGCTGGATGACGGCGCCCCTTGCCAGGCTTCGCCTGCGAGCGCAGAACTGGCTTTCCGACGGCGAAGTCGCCGGCGAGGACTGGACTCGGGTCGCTGGCGAAATCGGCGTTCTTGCGCGCCTGCTGCAGGACGGGGCGCGCAGACGCAACGAGCGCGAAGCAGAGACGCGGCAGGTCTTGGTCCGGCTGGAAGCCGTTCTCGAGAACGCCTCGGTGGGCATCGCCTTCTCGCGCAACAGCCGGTTCGAAATGGTGAGTCGTAACCTCTACGAAACCCTCGGCTGGGAAAAAGGCACCCTCGAAGGCCATGCAACCCGCGTCATGTATGCGTCCGACGAGGACCGCGACGCGCTGGTCGAACTGGCGCGGCCCTCCTTCGAGAGCAACGGCGCCTTCGAAGGGGAATTGACCCTGGTACGACGCGACGGCGAGAAGTTCTGGGCGCACATGCGCGGCAAGGCCGTGCTTCCCGGCGACATCAATGCAGGCACCATCTGGATCATCGAAGACGTCACGCGTGCCTACGAGCAACGCAAACGCCTGGCCTGGGATTCCACCCACGACGCCCTCACGGGGCTCACCAACCGCGCCAGCTTCGACAGCCTGATCGGCCAGGCGACTGCGCGGGCCAAGGAGCAACCCTACAGCGCCCTGTTCATCGACCTCGACCGATTCAAGCAGGTCAACGACACCGCCGGGCATGCCGCAGGCGACGCGCTGCTGCGCGAGCTGGCCGCGCGCCTGACCCTGCAGGTTCGCGAGACCGACACCGTCGCGCGCCTGGGCGGCGACGAGTTCGCCATACTGCTCAACCGCTGCCCGCTGGAAAACGCCCGGGTGATCGCCGAGAAAATCCGCGTCGCCGTCGAATCCTATCGCCTGGCCTGGGAAGGCCGCGAGCACAGCGTCGGGGCGAGTATCGGCCTGGTCCACGTTGACGGGCGCTTCGCGGACAGCGCCGCGGTCCTCAAGGCCGCGGATGCCGCCTGCTACGCGGCCAAGCACGCCGGCCGCAACCAGGTGGTCGTGCACGACGCGGCTGCCTGAACCAAATTCAGTAGGCCCAGCCGCTCGCGCGCAGATGCCGCACCGGGCTTCGGCATCGATGTCCATCGGGCACTGCACCATGAGCCGCACCGTCTGGCACAGCATGTAATGCTGCGTCTGACCGGAGAGGCCAACATGCCGATTCGTTGGGCGATTTAGCGGCGCTGGCATCTGCCAGCGCTCGAGGCGGCAAGATGGCTGCGGTATTATTTTCCATGCGGACAATCACGTTAGCAAACTTCGGGGGAAACCTCATGCTGCTCTGGATTTATCGCCTTGGCGCCACACTGCTGCTTCTGGCGGGCAGTCACCTGCATGCCCAGAGTTTTCCTTCCAAACCGATTTCACTGGTGGTTCCGTTCCCCACCGGCGCCGCCAATGACGCTCTGGCGCGCATCATTGCGGCCGAAATGCGCGAGAGCCTGGGCACGGTGGTGATCGACATCCAGCCGGGAGGCGGGGGCAGCGTTGCCGGCGAGTACGTCAAGCGCGCCGCGCCGGATGGTCACACACTGCTGATGGTGAACGACAGCTACCTGATACTGGCGGCGATGAAGCCGAACTTGCCCTACGACATGGTGCGCGATTTCGATGCGGTCGGACAAGCCAGCAACCTGCCGTTCTTTCTGGTGGTGAACGAAGAAACGGTGCCGGTCAGATCGCTCAAGGAGTTTGTCGACTTCGCGAAGGCAAATCTGGGCAAGCTGAGTTTCGCCAGTTCAGGCAATGGCGCACCCCATCATCTGGCTGGCGAAATGCTCAAGCTGCGCGCCGGGCTGGACATGCTGCATGTGCCCTACAAGGGCATGGGCATGGCCCTGCCTGATCTCGTGTCCGGGCGCATCCAGTTCACCATTACCGGTTTGCCGGCGGTCGCTTCACAATTGAAAGGCGGCAAGCTGCGTGTGCTGGCTACCGTGGGGCGTGCGCGGTCCGCGCTGATGCCGGATACGCCGACCTTTGCCGAAGCCGGCGTACCCAACGTGGAAATGAATGTCTGGATGGGCCTGGTCGCTCCGACCGGAACGCCCAAGCCGGTGCTCGTGCGCCTGAACGCCGAGCTCAATCGCGTGCTCAAGCTGCCGGCAGTGCGCGAGAAACTGGTCGGCCTAGGTATTGACCCTGTGGGCAGCACACCCGAGGAGTTCGCAGCACGCATACGGTCCGACCTGGCCAGCTATTAGCAGCTGATCAAGGCCACAGGAATTCGGGCCGATTAGGCGGTAGCAGAAAGCGCAGTCTTCGAAGTGTGCGTCGAAATCGGCCCGTACGAGGCGACGCAGCGAACGAAAGATCTGCGCGAGAGCGGAATCTTCACCAAACACCGCGCGACTGACCGCATCTTGGCCCGCAGGTACCGTCGCGAATCGGGAGAAAAGCGGTTTAGAATTCTTGTGCACCTGAGAAAAAATTACGCGAATAAAGGCACCTTGATGACCGATCCCCTGATACTGGAAATTTTCTCCGACTACGCCTGACCCTGGTGTTATCTCAGTACCGTGCGTATTGAGCGGCTCAAGGCAGAGCACGGCGTGCAGGTGAAGTGGGTGCATTTCCCGCTGCACCCTGACACGCCGCAGGCGGGGCGCAGCCTGGAGGAAATGTTCGCCGGGCGTGGCTACGACATTCCCAAGATGCAGGCGCAAATGCGCGCGCGCATGGAGGCCGAAGGCCTGCCCTACGGCAATCGCAGCATGACCTACAACAGCCGCCTGGCGCAGGAGCTCGGCGCCTGGGCCGATACGCAGCCTGGCGGCGAAGCCATTCACGATGCGCTGTTCCGGGCGTATTTCGTCGAGGGACGCAATATTGGCGACGTCGAGGCGTTAGTCGAAATCGCGGTGGCGGCAGGACTGCCCGCCGCCGGGGCGCGCGAAGTGCTCGAAAAGCGAACCCACAAGGCGGTGATCGACGCCGACTGGGAGAAGTCGCACCAATACGGCGTCACCGGCGTGCCCACCTTCGTCATCGGCAGGAATGGCATTGTCGGTGCGCAACCCTACGAGGCGCTTGTGCGGCTGGTAGAGCAGGCGCGCGCCTGAATTTCCTGCTGGCGGTCCGACCACCTGGCAGCCTGACGACTCGGTCTGCTTTTTCACCTCGCGGACGTTCGTTGCGCGGTTGAATGCCGCGTTCAACTATTGCACGATCGGCTGCGGGGTGTTGGCGGCAGCGATGACGCCATGCCACGCCGGCAGGTCGACACCCGGCACGCTGACTGGCTGACACTACGCCGTATTCGCTCCACTTGCGTGCACTGCAAGGCAGCGCCAACAGTCTGCGGGCTTCGGCATCAATGTCCATCGGGCACTGAGCCATGAGCCGCACCGTCTGACACAGCATGTCGGCATCGCCCCCTTCTCAACCGACACCGACGGTGCGATAGTCGGGCTTGGCAGCGCGATTGTGCTTCCATTGGGCAGGCGTGGCGTCGGCCGAGCAGTTGGCGACCGATGTGCGCAAGGACCTCGCTATCTGCAAAGAAGTCGTCAGGAAAACGACGATCAACGCCGAGTAGATTGCACGTGACAAGGAGATGGCGCATGGCAGCAGTCAGTCAAGAGAATGTTGGTGCCGGTTGAAAATTGACCATCTGTGCCGATTGAGTTTTGACCAGCATCCGGCATGCCCTCTTGCACGCCTGACTGGTCAAATGCCCAGGTCAATTTTCGGCCGGAAACATTGCGATTTTCTGGTCAATTTTCGGCCGGCGTCAAGACGCACTCGCGCTCAGATCTCGTCGATCGGCGTGCTGCGCTTGGCCGGGCCACCTTTCTCCCCAAGGGCGTAACGCTCGCGTGTGTTGATGTAAAAACTGGCGCCAAAGCGCGCCACCGGAAAATAATTCTGCAGGCGCACGCGCCAGGTTTCAAGATCGATCAGCTCATCGCGCGCATGCAGCCACAACACGCGGCCGATGAAGATGTAGCGGCTGTCGGTCTCGAGTTTTTCCCACAGGCGGCATTCGAATGCGACCGGGGCCTCGACGATCCGCGGCGGCCTGACCGCCTGCGACGGCGCCGTGGTGAAGCCGACCATCTCGACCTCGCTCACCTCCGGCGGCAGGCTGGCGCCGCAGGCATGCATTTGCTCGGCGATCGCCTCGTCAGCCAGGTGCACCACGAATTCGCCGTTGGCGAGAATGTTCGCGGCGGTGTCCTTCAACTGGCCGTCGGCATGCTTGTTCAGGCTGATCATCACGATCGGCGGCTCTTCGCCGAGCATGTTGAACATCGAAAACGGCGCCGCGTTGACCACCCCGTTGGCGCCCAGGGTGGTCACCAGTGCGATCGGGCGCGGCACGATCAGGCTGGACATCAGCTTGTAGCGCTGGTACTCGGTAATCTGGCCAAAGTCGATTTTCATGATTTTCTTTTTTGATTCAAGGATGATGAGTGCGCTTGCGTAATCGATGCGAGCAGGTTTGGTACCAATCGGTCACCACTTCCTCGTAAAGCCGGCCTGCGCTGCCGCAACCGGAGCGAACTGTACACTTCCGCGATGCGCACTCCGACCGAATACAAAGCCGTCCTTTCACGCGGCATCGCCCTGCACACCCTCGACTGGCCCGGCAGCGACCCGGCCATCGTGCTGATCCACCCCAACCGCACCATCAACCGGGTCTGGGACCATGTGGTCGCAGCCAGCACCCTGCCGCACCGGTTCGTGGCGCCCGGCCTGCGCGGCCACGGCCTCTCCGACTATCCGCCGAGCGGCTATGGCCTCGCCGATCACCGCGACGACCTGATCGATTTCATCGAGACCATCGGCAGCGGCCCGGTGTTCCTGGTGGGCCAGGCCACCGGCGCCATGCTCGCCCTGATGATCGCCCACGCGCGCCCCGACCTGGTGCGCGCCGTGGTCGCGGCCAATCCGGCGCTGGCGATTCCGCCCTCGGTCAATGATCTGGTGCAGTCGCAGGTACGGGCGCAGGCGCGCTTCGCCAGCCGCGCCGCGGCGCAAAGCGCCCTGCCGTTCTCCTCGCGCTGGACGCCGGCGATCGTCGGCCACTACCTCGACCATGCGCTGGCGTGCGTCACGCCATCAGGCGTGGCGGACACGGGCGGCGCATATCGCTGGCGCTATCACGCCGACGGCGTGGCGCAGTGCGAGGCCGACCTGGTGAACGACCACAGCGAAGCGATTCGCACCACGCTGCCGGTGCTGGTGTTCGGCGGCGCCGAGGCCAGCGTGCTGCCGCCTGCGATCACCGATCGCGTCTGCGCGCTGTTGCCCAATCACCAGCGTGCGCTGCTGCCCAAGGCGGACCACCGTTTGTCGCAGGACAATCCGCAGGGTTTCGCGGCCTTGATGGACGCTTACATTCAGGCGATGCGTCAAGCAGTCGTTTGACTTTGCGCGACGCGATTCTGGGCGCATCCGCACTACTTAATGCGGTGCAAATTCTTCGCGCTGTCATAGGTCAAGGCGACCTCCTGCTCGGCGCGCCGCCCCTGCAACACAGCCTTGAAGAACTTCCTGACCGTCGCATTTTCCAGTGCCTCGCCTTCGAAGTAGGCATGCGACGAACCCACCCGCCTGGCATTGGTGAAATCCACATAGATCGCCTGGGTTGAATCGAGGCAATTGGTCCAGTGGCCCAGCCTGGCCAACTGCTCATCGCCGCCTTTCAACCGCGAAGCGCGCAACGCACCGTCATCCTCGTTGATGGTCACATACAGCCGGCTGCGCGGCTGCAAGCGATCGACCCATTGGGCATGCGTGGCGTTGTTGACGTCCGCCGCGCACATCGCGATGTTGTCGAACAAGGGCAGATCGCCACGCAAGGCGCTCGACTTCAGCGTGCGCTCCAGCAGGTAGTTGCCCATGCTGTGCAGCATGAGGGTGGTGCGCACCGGGCAATCCGCCTCCGCCTGGATGCTCACCCGCTCGCGGAAACGCTCGCTGTTGACGCGCGCGCCTCTTGCGTTTGTCGCCGCTGCGATGATGGCATCGAGGGCGGCGGCGCGCAGGGCCAGCAGCAACTGGCGCGCCTTGTCCATGGCGCGGTCGAAGGCCACCACCGAGGCCTGCGCGTCGCGCTTGTCATCGAGATAGCTGGCCACGCCGCGGATGCCGCCGCCGTTCGACGGCCACGAAAACGCCACAACCTCGACGCCGTAGGTCTTGGACAGCAGCTCGCAGCGTTCGACCACGTCTCGCAGTGCATTGTTGAAGCCGTGCACGAAAAAAACGATGGGCCTGGGATTGTCGCGATCGGCCAGTGCATGGGCGACGATCTTTTTGAAAGCGTATTGGCTGGCATACACCGGCGTTTTCTCTTTCGTTCTGCCATCTTCCGACAGGGTCGGAGGTGGTCTTTCGATTCCCACCTCGGCCAGCATTTCGTCGGTGACTGCATCGGGCAGTACCCGCACGTTCCACTTGCGCCCACGGCGCCTGACCTCCAGCAGGCGCAATTCGGCCGGCCCTTTTTCGTTGAAGGTTTCACCCACCGCGTCGAAATCGGTGCCTGTCTCGCTCCTGATGTTGCGGTTGGTCACTATGAACATGATGCTTGGGCTCCGGCGATTGCATTGGACATTGGACCGCACGATACACGCGCAGTCCATGCCGCCGAACCGGCGCTGTGAAGAGGCAGTCAGCCGCGCCTGCATCGTGGCCATCCGCAATCGCACAACTCGCTTCCCGAGCGCGCTTTCCGCGCGCCTGTCGCGTTGGCGCAACCGATCGAGCGGCGGTGGCGCGGGCAACCACGCCGCCAACGCTCGATCCACCGGAGCGCCGCTCAAGGCAGGAGCCGCGCCTCGCGGTAGCGCTCGAGGTGGCTGATGATCTGCGCGCCGGTATCGACCACGCCATGGAAGCCATCTTGCCGGATGCGCGTGGTGTCGGTGATGATGTCGTGCTCCAGGCTCCAGTGGAAATCGGCGAATTCCCAGGAGGCAAGATCCTCGAGCCGGTTGGCGACCAGATTGTGCTGCAGCACCACGCGCTGCCATGCCGGCGCCTTGTCTTTCATCCAGTCGGCCAGCTTCAATGGCCGCACCTCGCCCATGGGCAGATTGAAATGCGCGGCCAGGCGCGGCCACAGCCATTTCCAGCGGAACTGGCAGGTATCGGTCACGTTGTAGGCGCGATTGCGCGCGACCTCGCTTTGCGCCATCCACACGATTGCGCGTGCCAGGAGGCTGGCGTCGGTGACTTCCATCAGCGCATTCCAGGCGCCGTGACTGCCGGGAAAATCAAGCGGCAGGCCGTGCGCGGCGCACAGCGCGGCCCACGCACCGATGGAGGTGACGAGGTTGCGCGGCCGCTCGGGCGCGAAGTCGTAGACGAAATGCGGGCGCGACGCCGACCAGGTCCAGGCCTGCCCGGCCTGCCGGCTGCGCAGCAGGTCTTCCTGGTCATAGTAGAAATTCGGCGGCATGTGGCGCGGGTCGTCCTCGCGGGTCGGGGTGCGCGGCGGGCGCAGCCGCACGTCGTACCACTTCTGGCCTTCCACCAGATGCACGTGGCGCAAGCCCGGCGCGGCCGCGATCACCGCGTCGAGCACGTTCGCAAGCAACGCCACGTTGGCCGGCACGCTCTCGACTCCGCCTTCGCCGAACGGTGCCCGTGCGGTGTAGAACATGTGTGTCACGGCGGCCGCGGCGGCCAGTGCCTGAGCGCTGCCGTTGCGGTCCTGCAGATCGGCGCGCAGATAGGTGAGGCCGGGCGCATGCGGTGGCGCCGGTGGATGACGGCACACGCCGATCACCCGCCAGCCGGCGGCGAGCAGCGTTTCGATCAAGCGTTTGGAGGTGGCGCCGGTGGCGCCTGCGATCAGGGCGGTGGGGGTAGTCAAAGGATGTCCTGCAAAGGTTTCATGGGCGGGGATGGCAACTTGATCGAGGCCAACGGTGGCGGCATGATCTGCACGTCTGATTCGTTGCTCGCATCCGCGTTCGCATGATACGGCTTCGCTCTGCACAACGAGCCTTTCGAATTCGCACGACTGAAGCCGCATGGCATAGCCATGGCCCGGCCGGCCGCAGCGCTTCAACCAGTGCGCACCGCACCTGGCCGAAAGCGTTGTGCGCGTGGCGCAGACCCGCCCGCGAGCGCAAGCATCAAAGCCAGCGCCTCACACGTGCAGCATAGGCCGCATAGGCCTCGCCAAAGATGGCGTTGAGCACGCGTTCCTCCGGCTGGATCTGAAAGCGCGTGATGTAGAGCGCAAACAGGAGCGGGCCGGCGAACGGCAGCACGGCCGACAGGTACACAGCCCAGGCCAGCAGCAGCAGTGCCATGCCCACGTACATGGGATTCCTGGTGATGCGATAGACGCCGTCCGTGACCAGCACCGAGGCGCGTTCCGGTTTCAGCGGATTGACGGTGGTTCGCAAGCGGCGAAATGCCAGGAGGCCAGCCAGGTCGAATGTCGCGCCCGCCGCGCAAAGGAGCGCGACAAGCGCGAACCTGGCTGCGGCGGGTATCGACAACTGCGGCCCCAATGCGCACACGCCCCACATCGCGCCGGCGACCAGCGCGCCCAGCAGCGGCGGCGGGATTTTGTGTTCGAGTGTGGGCATGTGGTCGGAGAAATGGGGAGCGCTCAATTTACTCTTTCCACTCGCCAAGGTCGCCTCAGTACGCAATGTCAGACCAATGAACGAACGAACGAGCGCAAGTCACGACCGACCAGTGTGGCCGTCATGGAAAACCCTGGGTAAGAAACTCCGCACCATCGGCGACCAAGGTTCAACCACAGCCAAGCAACCGTTCATGGCCGTGCCTTGCGATGACTCACCAGAGGAGTGCCCATGACCCACACCCGCGCCGTATCCTTCGCCGCCTCGGCCGTTGCAGCCGCCACCTTGCTGACCTGCCTGCCGGCTGGCGCGCAGGTCGATCCCAACCGCTTTCTCGACCAGTTCGAAGCCACATTCGGCAAGTACCGGCATGCCATCGAACATGGCGTCGATCTCACCACCGAGCATCGCGGTGTAGGTAGTGGCGCCGCCCTTGGCGGGCACCTCGGGCTTCACCATCCAGATATAGGGGCCGCGCGCAACCTCGACGATCGGCGCAAACGCCCTGGCCGGATCGTAGGGCGCGCTCTTCATCGTCGCCGGCGCCACGGCAAGATTCGCGGCGACGCCGAACAGCAGAGTGTGGCCATCCGCTTCGGCGCGCGCCACCGCCGCCGCCGCGATCGTGTCCGCGGCGCCCGCGCGATTCTCGATCACCACCGATTGACCCAGCCGGTCCGAGAGCCTGGATGCGATCGGGCGCAACACCGTGTCGGTCACGCCGCCCGGCGGAAAACCGTTGACGATCGTCACCGGGCGCGACGGATAGGGCTGGGCTGCCACCGACGCGGCGAGCGCGAGCCCGGCCAAGGCAAACAGGGTTCTTGCGATGCTTATTTCCATCCTTCCGGGTAATGATGGGCTGGATCGGGCGTTGGCCTGAAGGCTTGCACAAGCCAGCCCGGCTCGCGCCGCCGGCCGCGCGTCATCGCGCTCGCGCCACGTCCTCCACGGGCGTGACTCCCGTGCCGTGCTGGGACACGACGAACGCCGCTTCGGCAAGGATCGGGTCGGTGAAGCCGAAGACCAGTTCCGGATTGCGAGGCCCGCTGCGGAAATCATGGGCGCGCTACGCCGCGCCCATGTGTACCTATGCGGGCCGATGCAGCGCACAGAGCTTGTTGCCGTCCGGGTCGCGCACATAGGCCAGATGCATGGCGCCAAGCCTGCCTTCACGCAGGCCGGGCGGTTCTTCAATCGAAGAGCCCCCGTGCGCAACGGCGGTGTCATGGAAGCGCAGCACCTGCTCAGGCGATCCGCACTTGAACCCGATGGTGCCGCCGTTGGCGGAAGTTGCTGCCTCGCCGTTGATCGGTTCACTGACACAGAACATCCCGCCGTCATGACGGTAGAACAAGCGGGTTTGCCCCGTGCTGTTCTGATTGCGCATCGGTTCTCCCGCCCCAAGCACGCCAAGCACGGCATCATAGAAGCGTTTTGCGCGCTCAATGTCGTTTGATCCCACCATTACGTGACTGAACATTCG
>JBEIFV010000091.1:0-23226 GCA_040382235.1 Burkholderiales bacterium | reverse complement strand
TGCACGAGAACGGCGTGGCGCCGCGCAAGGACCTGGCGCTGGCCGAAGCGGAGCATGCGCGTGCCAAGGGTGAGTTGGCAAGGGCGCAGGGAAGGGTGCGTTTGTATGGTGGGGGCGCCGGCATCGATCAGACCCTGGCATTGAAGAGTCCGATTGCCGGCATCGTGGTCGAGCGCAACCTCAACCCGGGCCAGGAGGTGCGCCCCGATCAGGGCGGCGCGGCGGCGCTGTTCGTGGTCACCGATCCGGCGCGCCTGTGGGTGCAGATCGATGCGCACGAAAAGGATCTGCCGCTGCTGGCGCCCGGCATGGCGTTCAAGTTCAAGGTTCCGACCTACACCGGCGAACTGTTCGCCGCCAAACTCGACGTCGTCGCCGACTTCATCGACCCGCAGACGCGGGTGATCCGCGCGCGCGGATCGGTGGCCAACGACGATCGCAGGCTCAAGGGCGAAATGCTGGTCAGCGCGGTGTTCGCGCCCAAGGGCGCGCCGGGGCTGGGTGTGCCGGCGCGCGCGGTGATCTTCTCCGAGGGTGCGCACTTCGCTTTTGTCGAGCGCGGTCGCGGCAGTTTCGAGCGGGTCAAGGTGGTACCCGGTGGGGAAGGGGGCGGGCAATTGGCGATCATCTCCGGCTTGAGTGCAGGGCAAAAGGTAGTGAGTGAAGGCGCCTTGCTGCTCCAGCAAGTCTTGAAAAGCGGCTCTTCGAAGACCGAGTCGGAATGATTCGGCGCACTGTCTCCTTTGCGCTGCACCAGCCGCTGGTGATTCTGTTCGCCACGGCGCTGTTCATGGCCGGCGGGCTGATCGCATTCAAGAATCTGCCGGTCGAGGCATTTCCGGACGTTACAGATACGCAGGTCACGGTGATCACGCTGTTTCCCGGTCGCGCCGCGGAAGAGGTGGAAAAGCAGGTCACCATCCCGCTCGAGGTGGCGCTCTCGGGCCTGCCCAATGCGGTGCGCATGTTTTCACATACGCAGTTCGGCCTGTCCTTCCTGATCCTGACCTTCGATGACGATGCCAATGTCAACCTCGCGCGCCAGCAAGTGGGCGAACGGCTGCGCAGCGTGCAACTGCCGCCCGGAGTCGAACCGGACATCGCACCGCTTTCCACCGCGATCGGCGAGATTTATCGCTATCGAATGAAGTCCGATACGCAGGATTCGCGCACCTTGCGTACCCTGCAGGACTGGGTGGTCGAGCGCACCCTGCGCCGGGTGCCGGGAGTGGCCGACATCGTGCCGATGGGCGGGCTGATCAAGCAATACGAGGTGCAGCCGGACCTGGCGCGCTTGCGCGCCTACAAGTTGTCGATCCAGCAGGTATATGGCGCGCTCGAGCGCGGAAACAGCAACGCCGGCGGCGGCTATGTCGAGCAGGGCGGTCAGCAATACACCATCCGCGGCATCGGCCTTCTGCGCGATGCCGCCGACATTGAAAAAATCGTTCTGGGCGAACGCAATGGCACGCCGATATTGATCAGAGATGTGGCACGCGTCGTGGTTGGCAACGTGCCGCGCCAGGGCATCGTGGGGCAGGATCTCGACGACGATGTGGTCACCGGCGTGGTGCTCATGCGCAAGGGTGAAAACCCGTCGAAAGTGTTGAAGGAGGTCAAGCAAAAGGTCGATGAACTCAATCGCGGCGGCCTGCCCAAGGGGGTGGCGATCGTGCCCTTCTACGATCGCTCATGGCTGATCGGCAAGACGCTCAACACGGTATTCAAGAATCTGCTGGAGGGCGCCGCCCTGGTGGCGATCGTGCTTTACCTGTTTCTGGCCAACTTTCGCGCCGCCGCGATCGTCACGCTGATCATTCCGCTGTCGCTGCTTTCGACCTTCCTCGGCCTCACATATGTGGGAATTCCGGCCAATCTGCTGTCGCTGGGGGCCATGGATTTCGGCATCATAGTCGACGGTGCGGTGATCGTGGTCGAGAACGTGTTTCGCCGGCTGTCGATGCAGGAAGAGTTTCACGACGCCACGGTCGACAAGCGGGAAGACCGCTTTCGCCTGCACACCATCATCGAGGCGGCGGTGGAAGTGGGGCGGCCCACCTTGTTCGCCATGATCATCATCATCGCCGCGCATATTCCGATCTTCACGCTGCAGCGGCACGAGGGCAGGATTTTCGCGCCGATGGCCTATTCGGTCACCTTCGCGTTGATCGGGTCCCTGATACTTTCACTGACCCTGGTGCCACTGCTTTGCTACAAGTGGCTGTCGAAAAACCTGCCGCATAATGATCCGGCGATCGTGCGGTTTTCCAAGGCGGCGTACGCACCGGTGCTTAGCTGGAGCCTTGCCAACCCGATCAAGGTGATCGGCTTCGCACTGGTGGCGCTGGGCTTGAGTTTCGCCGCCTTGCCGCGCCTTGGCACCGAATTCCTGCCGGAACTCAACGAAGGGTCGCTATGGCTCAACGTGAAGTTGCCGTCTTCGGTTTCGGTCAGCGAGGCGCAGGCGCAGAACGGGCAGATTCGTCGCATTCTGCTGAAGACACCGGAGGTCAATTCTGTGATCTCCAAAGCGGGGCGCCCGGAAGACGGCACCGACCCCAAGTTGATCAACATGGCCGAATTCCTGGTCGACCTCAAGCCGGAGTCGGAGTGGAAGCGCGCCGTCAGCAAACGGCAGGTGATGGATGAAATGGAAAAGGCACTGCTGGCGCTGCCGGCGATCAAGCCATCCTTCTCGCAGCCGATTCGCGACAACATTCTCGAAAGCATTTCGCAGATCGACGGCCAGATCGTGATCAAGGTGTTCGGCGACGATATCCCGACCTTGCGCCGAGTTGCCGAGAGCGTGCTGGCGGAGGTCGGCGACGTACAGGGAGTGGCGCGCGCCCTGATCGACCGTGTCGGCGAGTTGCCCAATTATCTGGTGGAGATCGATCGTGCCCGCGCGGCCAGATACGGCCTGAACGTGGGCGATATCCAGGACGTGATCGAGGTCGGCCTGGGCGGACGCGCGGCGACCTACCTGTGGGAGGGTGAGCGCAAGTTCGGCGTGGCCGTGCGAGTCTCTCCTGAGGAGCGCGGGCTGGAGCGCATGAAGAGCGTCATGCTGGCGACTTCATCCGGGGCCTATATTCCCCTGTCCGAGGTGGCGGCGTTCAAGGCTGCGGGCGGCAGCATGAACATCGCACGCGAGAATGGCGGGCGCGTGATGGCGATCGGCATCTTCATCCGCGATCGCGACATGGGCAGCGTGGTGGCCGACATGCAGGCGCGCGTTCGCGACAAGGTCAGGCTGCCGGAGGGCTACCGGATTTCCTGGTCCGGCGAGTTCGAGAACCAGGAGCGGGCGATGGCACGTTTGGCGCTGGTGGTGCCGATCTCGGTGCTGCTGATTTTTATCCTGTTGTTCAATGCCTTCAATTCGATCAAGAGCGCGCTGTTGATCATCCTCAACGTTCCGTTCGCCCTGATCGGCGGCATTTTCGCGCTTTTGCTCACCGACATACACTTGAGCGTATCGGCTGCGATCGGGTTCATCGCGCTCTTCGGCCAGGCGGTACTCAACGGAGTGGTGATGGTGACGGTGTTCAATCAGTTGCGCAGCGCCGGCATGGCGCCGGCGCAGGCGGTTCTCGAAGGCTCGATGCAGCGACTGCGCACCGTGCTGATGACCGGGCTTCTGGCCATGCTGGGACTCTTGCCGATGGCCTTGTCGACCGATATCGGCTCGGAGACCCAGAAGCCGCTGGCGGTGGTGGTGATCGGCGGCCTGATTTCGGCCACGTTGTTGACCCTGATCGTGCTGCCAGTGCTGTATGTGGCTTTCAACCGCGATTGGGCCCGATTTGCACGGCGCGGCTCGATGCTGGCGCAGCGTGTGATGCGACCGCGCACGCGGTAGCCCCAAGTGTGCGTGGGCGGCTGCACAGGTGTTTGAATCGCCGCTGCTGCTTGTAAGCGTTTGATTTGTGGACACAAAAAGCGTTATAATAGAAGGCTTCGCTGATAAAAATTGGTCAAAAAGCCAGGTCACTTCGGGGTCTGGTCAAATCAGCGAACCCTGCCGCACCGCTTCCTTCACGCTTTTTGGGGTGCCACGCGCACCGCGAGACGCAAGGATTGTCGGGCGGCCTAGTCTCAACTAGTCCACAAGGAGTTGCATAGATGCGCCACTACGAAATCATTTTCATCGTCCATCCGGACCAGAGCGAGCAGGTGCCGGCGATGGTCGAGCGCTACCGCGGCCTGGTGCAGGGCGGTGGCGGCAAGATCCACCGGATCGAAGACTGGGGCCGCCGCCAGTTGGCCTACCCGATCAACAAGATCTTCAAGGCCCATTACGTGCTGATGAACATCGAGTGCGATCAGAAGATGCTCGACGAATTGGAGCATGGCTTCAAGTTCAACGACGCGGTTCTGCGCCACCTTGTGGTGCGCATGAAAAAGGCGCATGTCGCGCCTTCGCCGATGATGAAAGAAGAGAAGTCCAGGAACCTGACCGCCGGTCCGGCGCCGGTGGAAGCCGCGCCCAAGGTCGAAGAGCCGGTTGCCGCGGCCGCGGCAGCGCAGTAAGGTTTCCACGGATCATCCATTTGGAGGCGCACAACCGGATTGAACTCACCGGCACGCTCACCGCGATAGACGCGGTGCGCTACACGCCGGCGGGAATCCCGATAGTCGAACTCAAGCTTTCCCACCAATCCGCGCAGACCGAAGCCGGTCGCAAGCGCGATGTGGTCATCGAAGTGATGGCGCTGGCGGCGGGAGAGGCGGCGGGCAAGCTGGCGAAAAGCCCGCTGGGCGCGCAAGTGAGACTCAGGGGATTCCTGGCCCACAAGGGCAAGAGTCGGGTTCATCTGGTATTGCATATCAACGATTTCGAATTCATTTAAGGAGTATTCACATGCCACCAGGACGCTCAGGCGGGCGCTTCGGCAAGCCGGCCTTCAAGAAGCGCGACAACCCCAACAAGGGCTTGTTCAAGCGCAAGAAATTCTGCCGTTTCACCGTCGGCAAGGTCGAGCAGATCGATTACAAGGACATCGAAGTTCTCAAGGATTTCATCCAGGAAAACGGCAAGATCATGCCGGCCCGCGTGACGGGCACCAAGTCGCGCTACCAGCGCCAGTTGACCGAAGCCATCAAGCGTGCACGTTATCTGGCCTTGGTGCCATATACCGACCTGCACCTTGTGCGCTAGGGGGATCACGACATGCAAGTAATTCTCATGGACAAAGTGGCGAACCTGGGTGACCTGGGCGACATCGTCAAGGTGAAAGATGGCTTCGCACGCAACTTTCTGATCCCGCAACGCAAGGCCAAACGCGCCACCGCGGCCAACCGCGCCGAATTCGACGCACGCCGTGCCGAGCTTGAGAAAGTGGCCGCCGAACGATTGGTGGTGGCGCAGGCCGCCGCGGCCAAGCTCGAAGGATTGATGGTGCAGATCACCGAAAAGGCCGGTGTTGACGGCCGGCTGTTTGGTTCGGTTACCAACTTCAACATCGCCGATGCCTTGGTCAAGCAAGGCCATCAGGTGGATCGCTCGCAGATCCGCATGCCGGCAGGGCCGATCAAGACCGTGGGTGACAACGACATCGTGGTGCAGCTGCACACCGACGTGTTGGCCACGATCAAGGTCTCGGTGCTGGGCGACGCGGCTTGAGCGGGTGTTTAGGCCCGTTTAATCAAGCACTTGTAGAAAGCAAAAAAAGGCCGCCTTCTGGGCGGCCTTTTTGTTTATAGTTTTGTCTCAACCCGGAGTCAGGCAAGCCATGTCCGCAGTACTGTCGCGCCAGAATGCAGGTCAGGATTCGCAAGTCGAGGCGCTGAAGATCCCGCCGCATTCGATCGAGGCCGAGCAATCGACCCTGGGTGGCCTCTTGCTCGACAACCATGCATGGGACAAGATCGGCGACCTGCTGCGCGAAGACGATTTCTACCGCACCGATCACCGACTGATCTGGAAGCACATTTCCCGCCTGGTCGAAAAAGGCAAGCCGGCCGATGTCATCACCGTCTATGAGTCGCTCGACTCGGAAAAAAAGGCCGAGGACGCGGGCGGCCTGTCTTACCTGAACGCACTGGCGCAAAACACCCCGTCGGCTGCCAACATCCGCGGCTACGCGCAGATCGTGCGCGATCGCTCGATCCTGCGCAAGCTCTTGATCGCCATAGACGAAATCGGCGGCCTGGTCTACAACCGACAGGGCCGCGAAGTGCGGCAGATTCTTGATGAAGCCGAGTCGCAGGTGTTCCAGATCGCCGAGGACGGCGCGCGCGGCCGCCAGGGTTTTGTCGAGTTGGGGCCCCTGCTGACCCAGGTGCGCGACCGGGTACAGGAACTGCATGATTTGAACAGTCCCGATGTCACCGGCGTGCCGACCGGCTTTCTCGATCTCGACCGCAAGACGTCGGGGTTCCAGAAGGGCGATCTGATCATCGTCGCCGGCAGGCCGTCGATGGGCAAGACCGCGTTTTCGCTCAACATCGCCGAACATGTGGCGCTCGAAGGCGGCATCGTCGGCGTGTTCTCGATGGAAATGGGCGGTACCCAGCTGGCCATGCGCATGCTGGGCTCGATCGGCCGCCTCGACCTGCACCGCCTGCGCACCGGCAAGTTGGACGACGCGGAATTCGGCAAGTTCGCCACCGCCCTGGAGCGCCTGCAGGATGTCAAGTTGCACATCGACGAGACACCGGCGCTGACCGCGCTTGAACTACGCGCACGGGCGCGGCGCCTGCACCGGGTGTACGGCAAGATCGACCTGATCGTGATCGACTACCTGCAGCTGATGTCGGCCTCGGGGGGCGGCGGCGAGAACCGCGCCACCGAGATTTCCGAGATTTCAAGGTCGCTCAAGGCCCTGGCCAAGGAGTTGAGCTGCCCGGTGGTGGCGCTGTCGCAGTTGAACCGCAGCCTGGAGCAGCGCACCGACAAGCGCCCGATGATGAGCGACCTGCGCGAATCCGGCGCCATCGAGCAGGACGCCGACGTGATCCTGTTCATCTATCGGGACGAGGTCTACAACCCCGACAACGAAAACGCCAAGGGCATCGCAGAGGTGATCATTGGCAAGCAGCGTAACGGCCCGATCGGCAAGGTCGAGCTGGCTTTCCTGGGCCAGTACACCAAGTTCGAAAACCTGGCGCGGCCGAGCGGCTACAACTCGTACAGCAATGAGTGACATCGCCAAACCTCTGGCCCGCTATGCCGCGTATCGGCGTGCCGGTGACTACATTTTCCTTTCCGGCATCATTGCTGTCGACCCGGCCCGCAAGCTGATCGTGCGGGGCTTCGATGACATACCGCCGGAAGCGGCCAACTCCATCGGCGCTACCGGCGAATTCTCCGCCGATTTCAAGCAGGGGCCGATCCTGGCGCAAAGCTGGTATGTGCTCGACCGCGTGCGCCAGACCGTGGAAGCCGCCGGCGGCGGCATGGCTGACGTGGTCAAGCTGGTGCAGTACTTCACCAACCTCGACCACTTCCCGCTTTATAGCCGGGTACGTGGAGCTTTCTTTCCCGGTGAGCCGCCGGTCTCGACCGTCGTCGGTGTGTCCGGCTTGATGCCGTCGGCTGATGTGCTTATCGAAGTTGAAGCCACGGTTTACCTGCCGCGTACGTAGGAAGCGCCTGCAGCGCCGGCGTGCCCGTCCGCCGATGTTGCGGGTGCCTGGTCACTCCGGTGAAGCCGGGTTTGGTCATTCCGGTTGCTACTGAGGTTTGACGCCCGCTGCCTGCAGCACCCGCGAGGCGTCTTCCACTTCGCTCTTGACGAAGGCCTTGAATTCGGTCGGTGTCATCGGCATCGGTTCCAGGCCCATCTTGCCCAATCGATCCTTGACGTCAGGCGCGGCCCAAGCGCGCTGCACATCCGCAGCGATCTTTTCCACCACGGCCTGCGGTGTGCCGGCCGGCGCGAACATGCCGGTCCAGAGGTTGAAATTGAAACCGGGCAGGCCGGACTGCGCCACCGTCGGCACTTCGGGCAGCAGACTGGAACGCTGTGCGGTGGAAACGGCAAGGGCGACCAGTTTGCCGTCCCGTACATGTGGCAAAGCTGCCGCAATTGGCGCGAAGTAATAAGTAAGGCGTCCACCGATGGTGTCGGTTACCGCCTCCGGGGTACCCTTGTAGGGAATGTGCACCAGATCGAGTTTCGACATGCCCTTGAACTTCTCGCCCGCCAGATGGGTACCGCTGCCATTGCCCGCCGACCCGAAGTTGAGAGAGCCAGGTTTGGCGCGCGCGGCAGTCATCAAGTCGGCCAGCGTTTTGTAACCGGTGGACGGCGCTACCACCAGCACTGTGGCCTGCCCGGCCACCGGCGTAATCTCGGCAAAGTCCTTGAAGGTGTCGTAACTCAGCTTGGCGTAGATCGCCGGATTGGCGGCATGGCCGGAAGAATGCACCAGTAGCGTATAGCCGTCAGGCGCGGCTTTGGCCACCATGCCGGCCCCGATGGTGCCGCCGGCACCGGGCCGGTTTTCAATGATCACCGGCTGGCCCCAAAATTCCGACAACTTCTGCTGCACCGCGCGGGCCGAAATGTCGGTGGCGCTGCCCGGCGTGAAAGGGACGATGATGGTGACCGGCTTGCCGGGGTAGGCCTGCGCGTACGCGTCGGCCGCGTTGAGCAAAAATGCGGCCGCAATCATCGGCAAGAAAAGTAAGTTCATGCGTGACTCCGTTGTAGATTGCGTATGAGTTTAGCAGCCCGTCGGACCCGAAAGCGATAACTGGCGCCACAGACGACAGTCTTGTCGAATTCGAAGGCCCATAGCCCGACCCTGGGTCGAGGAGGGGCTGACGGTGGAATGGCGCGACCGATCTAAGGAAACACTGAATAAGTCCGTAGGTTAAGAAAGCCGCTTCTGCAACCAGTTGAATTGAAATGAGCTTCCGTTCGATAGTCCGCATTCCAGGGACTTATTCAGCGTTTTCCTAACACCGACGTTTCCCCAGGTCCGGCAGTTGGCCCATTGGTTTATCGTCGACCAGCAAGGCTGATAGGCGTCACGCCGTTCTGTTTGGTTCACAGGGCACGGCCGCCGGGGAGGGCCCGATCACCGCAACGCGCAGAGCCTTGGGCGCTGATGCAGGAGTCGGCCGGCACCTTTGACCGGGTGCGAGGTTGGCGCCTCAAACACTTGCCGCCTTCGCGCCGCGCGGCAGCGAAAGAGTGAAGGTCGCACCGCCGCCCGGATTGTTGCGGGCGCCAATGCTGCCGCCGTGGGCGATCATGATTTCGCGGCAGATCGCCAGGCCCAGGCCGGTACCACCGGCCCCGGTCTTGGTAAGGCTGCTTTGCACAAACTTGTCGAACACCTGTTCGAGTTGATCGTCGGGAATCCCGATGCCGTTGTCGCAAACCTCCAGTTGCAGCGCGGGTTGTGATACTTGATCGCCGGCCTGCTCGCCAAGGCTTGTTTCGGCGTCCAGCAACCGCAAGCTGATATGACCACCGGGCGGCGTGAACTTGATCGCATTGGAGAGGAGGTTGCGTACCACCTGCCCGAAGCGCAGGCCGTCTACCGCGGCGATCGCACTGCCTGCCAACAGCTTGAACTCGAGGCGCTGCTGGCGGCTTCTGGCGAGTAATTCACATTCCGCCAATGCGTCTTCGATCAGCATGCGCAGGTCATGCGGGCCGATATCCAGCGCCAGCTGACCGGCTTCCGATTTGGAGAGGTCCAGCAAATCGTTGAGCAGCTTCATCAAACGCTCGCCGGAACTGTGGATGCGCTCGAAGTAACCGCGCAGTTTGTCCACGGGGGTGTCGGCGGCGCGGCTTTCACCCATGCTTGAGAACGTCAGGATGGCATGCATCGGCGTGCGCATTTCATGCGACATGTTGGCCAGGAAGTCCGATTTGGCCTGATTGGCGCGCTCGGCCACTTCCTTTGCGTACTTGAGGTCCGCGAGTTGTTCGGCCACCAGTTCCTGCAAGCGGTCGCGATGTTCCAGCAACTCCAGTTCCGCATGGGTCCGGTCGGTGATGTCGGTGAAGCTGAATACCCGTCCTATGCAGCTGCCGGCACTGTATTGCGCCCGTGATTTCTGTTCGAGGATGGTGCCGTCCGTCAGCGTCAGCACGTGTCGGGTTTCCGCTGCGTCCTGTGCCAGAATTGCATCGAGCGATCGGCTGTAGACGGCGCCATCGGGCAGCATGCCGGCCATGAACGAGAGGATCGCCGGGCCGTCACCGCCACGCGTGAGCGGATCGGGCAGACTCCATAGCCTGGCGAGCCGGTGATTCATGTTGATGATCCGGCCCTGGCGGTCGAATACCAGAATGCCGTCGGCGGTGGCTTCGAGTGTGGTGCGCAGCTGGGTACTGATTCTCTCGTCCTTCTCTTCTTCCACGCTCGCAGGCGGCGATTCGCGTGCCCGCACCACCAGCCACTGGCCGCCCGCATCGGCGGCCGGCACCACCGATCTTGTAACGGGCAGGAGCGTGCCATCGGCATGCCGGTACAGGCTGCTGGCCGCCTCCATCGGGGCGAGACAGCCGGCTTCAACCTCGTCCCAGTAGGCGGCGTCGGACAGCGCGCTTTCGATGTCGGTGATCCGCATGTCGGTCACACTTTCCGCCGCATAACCCAGTCGGGTGCAGGCATGGCGGTTGGCGGCACGCACCTTCTGCGTTGCCGGATCGACCAGCAACAGCAGTTCCTGCGCATGGTCCAGCAGCAGTGCGTAGCCGGCGGCGGTGTCCTTGTGCTGAGTGGTCATGGCGCAACCGCGCTGGTATCGAAGAAATAGGAAACCCGCGATCGCACTGCCAGATATTCGAGCACCTCGGGCGCCAGCTGGGCCGGCCGCAGCGCCTTCTTGATGTTGATGTCCGTTTCGTCCTTGAGATCGAGAATCATCGGTTCATGGCGCGGGGTCTTGGCGTCGTACACGACCACGGTCGGCTTCAGCGGTCGTGAGGCGTTCACCGAGGTGACCATACAGATGGCATCGTTGGAGAGCGTGACCACCGTGCCCGGCGGATAGACGCCCAGGCAGCGAATCAGAATCTGCATCACGCGGGTATCGAACTTGGCTTTTTGCTGCGTGAAGATATGCGACAAGGTTTCGTGCGGCGTCAGCGCGCGCGCGATGTTGACCGGGTTGCACAGATTGTCGTATTGATTCACCAGGGCCACGATGCGTGCCAATGGCGCAATGGCCTCGCCCTTGAGCTTCATCGGATAGCCGCTGCCGTCGGCCAGTTCGTGGTGCTGCGCCACGATCTCCTGTACCGCGGGCGCCAAGCCCAGCGTCTTGGCGCGGGCCAGGCCATACTCGCAATGCATCTCGCGCGCGGCACGCGCGGGCGCGGTCAATGGATCGGTATTGCGCAGGATGCGCGATGAAACCTCCACGAGGCCGATGTCGTGGAACAAGGCGCCCAGGCCAAGCAACCTGGCCTCGGGCGCCGGGAGTTGCAGTTCCTTGGCTACCAGCAGGCACAGGACTGCGACGTTGAGCGTGTGCACATAGAGTTCCGCACCGCCAGGACGGCCGCCTATCGCATGGATCGTCACTTCGTTGTCGGCCAGGAACTCGGTGACCAGTTGGTCCACCAGTTTCGCGCTATCGGCAACGCTTTGTGCCGGTCGCGTTTGCAGTGCCTGCTGCAGGTTGCGCACGGTATTGGCCGCGTTCTGAAAGTTTTTTTTCACCCTTGCGATCGATTCGCGTTGCCGGCACAGGCGCTCCTGGCGTTCCCGTTTGGCAAGCAGCAGCGGATCATCGGCGGCGGGCAGCGGCGGCGCGGGTTCCGTGGCGGAAGGCGCGGCAGGCGCGGATGCCGGCGCCACGTCGCTTTTCTGCGGTTCGTAGCGCACCTGCTTCAAACCCAGCGTGCGCAAGGTCATGATCTGCTCGTCGGACTTGATCTTGAAGCTGCCAAAGCCGAACGGATGCTCCATCCAGTGCAAATCCAGATGGATGTAAACCCCAACCTTGAGTTGGTCGATGGAAACGAGATGCGTCATGCGCGGACCGGCAATCGGGCGAGCTCCAAGGATAGCTGCCGCCGGGGCCGGCCAAAGCCGCAAGAAGCGGTGCCAAAGCGCCACAGCTCGAGCTACTCGGCTGCGCACGGCAGCCGTGGCCAAGGCCTTAAGGCGGGCTGTCGATCAGCTTGAGCGCCTGCGCGATCGGTGTGCCGTCGACCGGGCGTACCAGGCGCACCATCTCACGGCCGTCGCGCAGGAAGACCAGGGTCGGCCACAGCTTGATACCGAATGAGCGCCCCAGGCGGCGACCACGGCCGTCCTCGACCTTGATATGGCCTACGTTGTGATGGCTGGCCATGCAGGCAGCCAGCGTGGGCTGGGCGGCACGGCAGTGGCCGCAGCCGGGGCTGCCGAACTCAAGCAGGGTCGGCCCGGGCAGTTGGTCGATCGCATCGCGCAGCGGTTCGACCGCGGCGTATTCAGGGTTCATGGCGAATTGGCCCATAAAGTTGAGGGGTACGCCGCAACGACGTGAAGCCTGACGTCAGTGGCGTGTTTGCCGATCGATGGCAACGGCTGGCGTGAACGGTCTCGCGTCACAGCGGCGGCCAGCGTGCTTGCCACGGTTGAGCGGCTTCGTACTGCCGCGCGATTGCGCACAACAGGCCGTCCTGTCTGAAGCGCCCCACAAGTTGCAGCCCGATCGGCAAGCCTTTGGACGATGGTGCACATGGCAAGGCGATCGCCGGCAGGCCGGCGGCATTGACAAAACCGGTGAAGACCGCGTGACCGCGCGGGCCGCCCGCGCGGCCGGCAATCTGTGGTGGATGATCCTGGGCGATCGGCCACGGCAGCGCGGCCGCGGCCGGGGTCAGCAGCAGGTCGTGGGCCGCGAAAAGCTCGCCCAGCCCGTTGCGCATCTGGTCCACCAACTGCAGCAGTTCAAACAAGGCGGTGGCCGGCAGTGCGGCCCCGGCGTCCGCGTTGGCCAGCGCCGCCGGGCTCAGCAGGTGGCGCCAGGCGGTGCGCGCTGTGAGCATCTGCGCCAGGCCGGCCTGCGCCAGCAACATCCAGCGCGCGCTGACCGCATCGGCCAGGTCGAATCGGGCGCTGGTCGTGACCTCATGCCCAAGCGCGCGCAGCTGGTCGGCGGCAAGCGTGACGCTGGCCTTGATCTGCGGGTCGACCGGAGCGTCGCCGAAGGCGGGAATGTAGAGGATGCGCAGTGTCGGCAACAGCTCGGGCACGGCAAACGGCAGCTGCGCGAAGGCGCTCGATGCCGCATCGCGCGGGTCGGGCTCGCTTAACACCTGCATCAACGCAATCACGTCGTCGACCGACCGCGTGATCAAGCCGGCGACCTCGTAATCGAGAAAAATCGCCGGCAGTCCGTCGCAGCGCGGCACGCGCCCGCGCGATGGCTTAAGTCCGATGAGCCCGGTGTGCGAAGCGGGGCGGCGAATCGAGCCGCCCCCGTCGGTGCCCAGCGCCAGCGGCCCGAAGCCGCCGGCCACCGCGGCCGCGGCACCGCCGCTCGACCCGCCGGGCGTCAAGTTCAAGTCCCAGGGGTTGCGCGTGGCGCCGAACACCAGGTTGTCGGTATGCCCCTGCATGGCGAATTCCGGGGTGTTGGTCTTGCCCAGAATCACCGCCCCGGCCTGCCGCAGGCGCGCCACCGGCAGTTCGTCGATCGGCGGCACATGGTCGATGAAGAGGCGGCTGCCCCAGGTGGTGCGCATGCCGGCCACCGCGATGTTGTCCTTGACAGTCAGCGGCACGCCATCAAGCGGGCTCAAGGGCTTGCCTGCGGCGTAACGCTGCGTGCTGGCGTGGGCCGCGCTGCGCGCACCGGCTTGATCCAGGGTGACGATGGCGTTGAGGCGTGGGTTGTGTGCGCTGATGCGTGACAGCACTTGCTCCAGCGCCATCTCGGGCGTGAAGTCGCGCGCGCGGTAGCCGGTGCCAAGCGCGGTGGCGGAAAGGCGCCAGAGTTCGGGGGGAGTGGGCATTGAGAGTCGGTTCAGCAAAATCGGCGCGCGTGCGATCGTGGTTCACCGGCCGCCTGGCGGCGAACGCATGCGGCCGGCGGGACCATGGGTGATTGTACGGAAGCCGTGTGTCATGCGGGCGCGTAGCGAAAGCCTGGCGCGAACTTGTTATATTCGAGTGCATCATGACCAAACAACTGAATGAAGTATTGCGCCGCGTGGCGCATGAGCCCCGGGGCCTTCGGGTTTCTTGCGGTGCGCCAGCATGACCCGGGCACTGCATGTGCTCATCGTCGGCGGCGGCCCGGTGGGGCTGGTCACGGCACTGGCGATGGCAAAAAGGGGGCTGCGGGTCACCGTGCTGGAGGCGGAGGCACGCTACGACGAGCGGCCGCGCGCCGCCTCGACCCATGCCTCGACGCTCGAGATGCTGGCCGATCTCGGGCTGATCGACGAGGTGCTGCGCCAGGGCCTGATCTCGCCGCGCTTCCAGCACTGGGATCGCGTTTCCGGCGAAATGGTGGCCGAGTTCGACTACGCGCGACTCAAGGACGATACGCCCTACCCGTATGTGGTGCAGTGCGAATCGCACAAGCTGGTGGCGATTGCCGAAGCGCGCTTTCTGGCCCAGCCCGGCGCGCAGGTCTTGCGCCTGCATACCGTCACCGGGCTGCGCCAGTCGGACGACCATGTCGAGGTCATGTGTGACACGCCCGGCGGGTCGGCGCGTTTCAGCGCCGATTTCGTGGTTGGCACCGACGGTGCGAAAAGCGTGGTGCGCGGCGCGATTGGTGCCGATTTTTCGGGCTACACCTTCGACGAGCGCTTCATCGGCATGACCACCCGCTTCGACTTCGAGAAGCACTATGGCTACTCGAACCGCAACTATTTCTCGGACCCCGAGCGCTGGTGTGCGGTGTTCAAGGTCGCCGGCAACGACCTCAAGGGACTGTGGCGGGTGATCTCGCCGGCCACCACGAATGAGCCCGATGAACTGGTGCTGTCGGAGGATTCATTGCAGCAGCGCCTGCAGCGGTTTTTCCCGCGCGCCGAACCGTACGCGATCGAGTATCGCGGCGCCTACCGTTTTCACCAGCGCGTGGCCGAGTCGTTTCGCCGCGGGCGCGTATTCCTGGCCGGCGACGCCGCGCACATCAACAACCCGGCCGGCGGCTTGGGGCTCAACAGCGGCATCCATGATGGCCTGGAGCTGGCGCAGATACTGGAACACAGCATGCTGCACGGCATCGATGAAAACATGCTGGACCGCTATCAGCGCCGCCGTCGCAGCCTGAACATCGAGTTCGTGCAGCAGGATACGGTGACCAACAAGCGGCGCATGGAAGAATCCGACCCGCAGGTGCGGCGCCGCAACCATGACGAACTCAAGCGCATTTCCGGTGATCCGCTGGCTTGCCATCAGTTCCTGCTGCGCGCGTCGCTGATCGAGAGCACACGCAAGGCGCGCCTGATCGCCTGAACCTGCGACCCGGGCCGAGGTCGGTGCCGTGCCGGCACGTTGGTGCGGCCGGGGCCGCAATTGATGATTTCCAAAGGAGATTGTGACGATGGGGTCGATGTCGGACATGCGAGACGCAGGCGGCGCCAATGCAGACCAGTGCCTTGACCTGCTGATCGTCGGCGCCGGCTTTGCCGGCATGTACATGCTGGTGCGCGCGCGCGAACTCGGATTCACCGCCTGCGTAGTCGAAGCGGGCCAGGACGTCGGCGGCACCTGGTACTGGAACCGTTATCCGGGAGCACGCTGCGACATCGAAAGCCTCGAATACTCCTACGGCTTTGACGAGGCGCTGCAGCAGGAGTGGAAATGGTCGGAGCGCTTCGCCCCGCAGCCGGAAATACTCGCGTATGCGCGCCACGTGGCCGAGCGCTTCGACTTGAAGCGCGACATCCGGTTTGGCACGCGCGTGACGCGCGCCTGGTTTGACGATGTTGCCGGGCAATGGAGCGTGGGCACGGACACGGGCCTGGAGTTTCGATCGCGCTTCGTGGTCATGGCCACCGGCTCGCTTTCCTCGACCAACCTGCCGGCCGTTCGTGGGCGCGACAGCTTCGCAGGGCCGTCGTACCACACGGGTGCCTGGCCGCATGAGCCGGTGGATTTCACAGGCAAGAGGGTCGGCGTCATCGGCACCGGCTCCTCGGCGGTGCAGTCGATCCCGGTCATCGCAGGCGAGGCGGCGGAACTCCACGTCTTCCAGCGCACCGCCGCCTATTCCGTGCCCGCGCACAATGCGCCGCTGGATGCGGGCTATGAAGCGCAGGTCAAGGCCGATTACCGCGGGTTCCGTCTCCGCAACGAACTGATGCCGGCCGCCTTCGGCTCGAACCTGCGCGCCAACGAACAGTCCGCCCTGGCGGTCAGCGCCGCGGAGCGGGGGGGCGAATTCGAGCAGCGCTGGCGCTCGGGCGGCCTGGGCTTCACGCGCGCCTTTGGCGACATCATCCTCGATGCGCGCGCCAACGAGTTCGCGGCGGAATTTGTGCGCGGCAAGATCCGCGAACTGGTGAGCGACCCGGCCACGGCCGCGCTGCTGTCGCCGACGCAGCCGGTGGCCTGCAAGCGCATGTGTGTCGATACCGGCTACTACCAGACCTTCAACCTGCCGCATGTGCATCTGGTCGATATCAGCGGCGGCGGCATCGAGAAGATCACGCCGCACGGCCTCACCGCGGCCGGCCGCGAATTCGAACTCGACGCCCTGGTGTTCGCCACCGGTTTCGATGCCATGACCGGCACGCTGCTGCGCATGGATATCCGCGGACACGGCGGCGTCACCCTCGGTGAAAAATGGCATGCCGGCCCGCTCAACTACCTGGGCCTGACCGTTGCCGGTTTCCCCAACCTGTTCATCGTCAACGGACCCGGCAGCCCTTCGGTGCTGACCAACATGATCGTCTCCATCGAGCAGCATGTGCGCTTCATCGGCGACTGCCTGGCGTGGATGCGCGAAGAGGGGCATGCGCGCATCGAGGCGGATGCCGCTGCCGAGCGCGACTGGGTGGCGCACGTCAACATGGTGGCCAGTCACACCATCTTTCCGGGCTGCAACTCCTGGTACCTGGGGGCCAACGTGCCGGGCAAAACCCGCGTATTCATGCCCCTACTGGGTTTTCCCGGCTATGTCGAGAAGTGCGAAGCGGTGGTGGCACAAGCCTATGCAGGCTTCGCATTTTCGTAGCGCGACAGCGGTCGCAGCCGCGCCGGTGCGCGATGCATAGTGCCGACCGCAGGCCGTTTGTCGGTATCAAGGTGCTGGACGCCACGCGCGTGCTGGCGGGCCCCTATGCGGCGTATCAGCTGGCGCTGCTGGGGGCGGATGTCGTGAAGATCGAAAAACCGGGCACCGGCGACAGTGTGCGCTGGGGCGGCGCCGATGCCGAACTGGCGCGCCAGGGGTTTGCCACCAACTACCTGGGCCAGGCGTCCAACAAGCGTTGCATCGCCGTCGATCTCGATGTGCCACAGGGTCGTGCGGTGTTCTTGCGGCTGGTGGCCGAGGCCGACGTGCTGATCGAAAACCTGCGTGGCGGCGCCCTGCGGCGCCGCCGGCTCGACCACGACGCGCTGCAGGAGGCCAACCCGCGCTTGATACATTGCTCGATCACCGGTTACGGCGCCACCGGCCCGCGCGCTGCCGATCCCGCCTATGACCCGGTGATCCAGGCGGCATCCGGGCTGATGAGACTGACCGGCACGGCGCAAAGCGGGCCGATGAAAACCGGCGCCCCGGTGATCGATTACGCCACCGGCATGACCGCTGCGTTCGCGATCGCGGCCGCCCTGCATCAACGCGGCCGCGACGGCACCGGCCAGCACATCGACGTGTCGATGCATGAAGTGGCGCTGGGCCTGATGAACAATGTGGTGACCGAGACTCTGACCACCGGGTCCGAAGCGCGACCCAAGGGCAATGGTGCCGCGCACGACAATCCGACCATGGCGATGTACCCGGCGCGCGACGACCTGCTGTCGGTGGCCGCGCTGGAAGAGCATCAGGTCGAACGCCTGTTCGACGTGCTTGGCGCTCCCTCCTTGCTGCTCGACCCGCGCTTCAACCAGCCTGCCAGTCGGCGTGCGAATCGCAGTGCCTTGCGCGAGGCGATCGGCGCACGCATCGCTCAAGGCGACGCCGCACACTGGGAACAGCTGCTCAACCAGGCCGGCGTGCCGGCCCGGCGCGTGCGCAGCGTGCGCGATGCTTTGGCCGATGCGCAAACACAGGCGCGTGGCGCAGTGCATCGTTTCGATACGCTGCCGGGCCTCGAACGCGGGGCGGGCGTGCTGCTGGCACCGTTTCGTTTCGCCCATGATGGCCCGCGCATCGACAGCGCGCCGCGCGCGCAAGGCGCGGATACCGGCGCGGTTCTCGCCGCCCATGGCTTCTCCGATGAAGAGATCGCCACCCTGCGGGCGGCGGGTGCGGTGGCCTGAGGCGCCAGTGGTGGTTTTCCTTCAGCCGCAGCCGAAATGCCGGCCCTGCAGGTAGAAAGGTTTGAGCGCGGCGTCCAGCGATTGCACCGTGGCGCGCCAGCTGTCGGCAGGGTCGAGCCTGGCCTTGAGTTGCGCCAGCGCCTCGGCCATCAGCACCGGATAGTCGATGCCGGTGGCCACACCATCGGCAACGATGGTCTGGCCGCCGACGATCACGCGCTTCACGTGCGCGGCGTTGGCACGCGCCAGCACGAAATCGAGCACCGGTACATCATCGAAGATGCGGTCTTCCATCAGCGCACGGCCATCGAGCAGCAACAGGTCGGCGGGCTCTCCAGCGGCGATGGTGCCGCTGGCGGCGATGCCGCTCACGGCCTGTTTGCCGTGGCGGCAGGCCATGGCGAAACCCTGCGCCGGAGTGACTGCCACGTCATAACCCCAGCCCTTGTGCAGGTGGTAGAGCAGGCGCATCTCGCGCAGGGCGTCATCGTCTTCATCGAAGGCGCTGCCGTCCAGTCCCATGGCGACCTTGCAGCCGCGTTTCAACATCTCGGCCACCGGCGCGATGCCGGAGCGCAGGCTCAGGTTGGAACTGGTGTTGACCGCGATTAGCGCACCCGCCTGCGCGATCATTTCGAGCTCGTCGGGTCGCGCATAGGCGCAGTGTGCCAGGGTCAGGCGCGGCGACAGCAGGCCCAGCGCCGCGATGTGCTTGACAATGCCGCCGGGGTAGGCATGGTCGGCCCATTCGCGCTGGTAGCGGGTTTCCAGCAGATGCATGTGCACCTGGCGCTGCTTGCGCTCGGAGGCCTCCGCGACCAGCCCCAGCAGTTCGTCCGAACACCACTGCACGCCATTGGGGCCGTACTGCACGTTGAACCCGGGGCCGTGACAGGCCTCGGCGATTTCATCAGCCAGGGCCATTTGCGCGGTTGCGGAGGGCAATGGGCCATCAAGGCGCGCCGCCACCGCCTTTCTGATCGAAGGCGGCAGATGCGGCAATACCTGTGCGCTTTCGGCATAGGCCAGCGGCTGGCGATCACGCATGGCCACCGCGAAGCCGACATGGGTGCCGACATCGCGCGCCGCGCGTGCCACCGCGCGTGCTTCGGTTGTCAGGTCGGTCAGTCCCTGCGCCCGGGTGTAATGGATCATCACGCGGCCGACGCCGCGCATGGCCGAGCGCGCCAGCGAGGTGGCGGAAGTCAGGTAGGGATCAACGCCGGGCACCACGCCCAGATAGAAGATCCAGCCTTCGAGCGGCTTGTCGAAGCCGCCGAAGGCGGTGGTGCGAAAGGCGCGTGCGTGGTCGTGGGCGTTGGCGAGGCCAGGCAGGGCGATCAGGCCGTTGCCGGTGACCTGCGCGGCGTTGATCGCGGTGATGCCGGAGGCGTCGAAACTGACAGCCGCACCGCGTTGTTCGGTGTTTCCGGGTTGCGCCAGCAGCCAGTCGGCTTCAATCGTGGTCATGGCAGAATATCCTTTAGATGAGGTGACGCGCGGTAGATTTGCTCACATGCTCTCATGCTTCGCGCCAATGCAGCACCGAACGTTCTGCCGCCGAGGTAGCGGCGAATACCAGCAGTGCCACCGTCACCGAAGACAAGATCGCTGCCCACAGCAATTCGATCTCGCGCAATTCGCCCGATTCCAGGATCAGGAAGCCCAGGCCGCGCGAACCGGTCAGCCATTCGGCCAGCATGGCGCCCAGGATCGCGTTGGCGCCGGCGATGCGCAGGCCGGTGAAAAAGTACGGCAGCGAAAACGGCGCGCGCAGCATGCGGATCTGCTGCCAGCGCGAAGCGCCGTACACATGCATCAGTTCGAGGGTGGAGCGGTCGGGCGCCTGCAGGCCGCGCATCAGGTTCACCAGGATCGGAAAAAACGACACCAGCACCACCACCACGATGTTGGTGCCGACGCCGCGCCCGACCATCAGGGTGATCAGCGGTGCGATCGCCGCCGCCGGCATCGAGCGAAAGCCGATCACCAGCGGCATCGAGGCTTGCGCGAGAAGGCGAAAGCTGACAAACAGCACCGCCAGCGAAATCGCGAACACGCTTGAAACCGCCAGGCCCAGCAGGGCCGAGCTGAAGGTATAGCTGCCGTGATGCATCAACACCGCACGCTTCTCGATGAACGCCTTGAACACTCCGGCAGGCGGCGGGATCAGGTAGGCGGGCGGCTTGAAGGCGATCATCGCGCCTTGCCACAGCGCAATCATGGCGGCGATCGACAGCGCGATCCATAGCAGGCGAGCGGAAAGGCGTGGCGCGCCCCGTCGCTGCGCGGTGCCGGCGGTCGCGGGTTCCCGCGCGTTCGTGGTGGGGCTGATGGCAACGTCGGACATCAGTCGCGCAACTCGGCGGCCGAGTCCCAGTAGATCACCAGCCGCTCGGCGCCGGCCCAGAACGCATAGGCCGCGGCCGATAGCGCGCAGGCCAACAGTACCGCCAGCCAGACCTTGTTGATGTCGAAGGCACCGAGCGCATAGAGCATCAATGCGCCCAAGCCCAGTTCTGCGCCGGCCCATTCCGCGGTGATGGTGCCGAGCACGGCGGAGGGTGCTGCGATCTTGAAACCGGCGAACAGGTAGGGCAGGGCACTGGGAATCACCAGGTAGCGCAATTGCTGCAGCGGCGAGGCCGACAGCATGTGGAACAGCTCGCGGCGATTGCGCTCGACCGCGGCGAATCCCTGCATGGCGCCCACCAGCATGGGGAAGTAACAGGCCAGCGCCGCCACCAGCACATGTGTGGTGGGTCCGGTGCCCAGCCACAGGGCGAGCAGCGGTGTGGTGGCGATCAACGGCACGCTGTGCATGCCGACGCCCCGGTTGTAGATCGGCGCGCGCAGCACCAGCACCAGGCTGGAAATCGCCGCCGCGATCAGGGCGATGGCGGCGGCCACTGCGTAGCCGGTGGCCGCCTTGAGAACCGTCGGGGTCGTGTGGCGCGTGACCACCGCCGGGTTTTTCACGGCATCGGCCCACACCGCGCTGGGGGCCGGGATCACCACCGGCAGCATGCGGCGCGCCGTGAGCCATTCGGCGGCCAGCAGCGCCAGCATCAATGCGAGCACCGGTGCCAGCAACAGCAGGGCGCGACGCAGGCGAGCGGATGCCAACGGGGTTGCCATGGTTTAGTAGGTCTCGGCGACGCTCTGTGCGCCGTCGGTATCGGCGGCGTCACGACCGAATAGCGCATCGCGCACCTGGTTGACAGCCTCGAAAAAGCCGCGGCTGCGCATCATGTCAAGCGCGCGCGGGCGCGGCAGATCTACGGCCAACTGCGCGGTGATCCGCCCCGGCCGCGGCGACATCACAAACACCGTATCGGACATGAACACCGCCTCCGAGATCGAGTGGGTGACGAGCAGCGCGGTGGTGCCGGATTCGGCCCAGATGCGCAACAGCTCCAGATTCATTCGCTGGCGGGTGATTTCATCGAGCGCGCCGAACGGCTCGTCGAGCAACAGCACTTCGGGTTGCAGCGCCAGGGCCCGGGCAATCGACACCCGCTGCTGCATGCCCCCCGACAGTTGCGAGGGTAGTGCGTTCTCGAAGCCTTTCAGGCCGACCAGTTCGATCAGCTCGGCCGGGCTGCGCTTGGCCGCGCGTGCGCTGGCGCGGCCGACGATATCCAGCGGCAACTCGATGTTCTCGCGCACCGAGCGCCACGGCAACAGGGTCGGGCTCTGGAAGATGAAGCCGATCGCATGATCGCGGCGTGACTGGCGCGGTGGCGCGCCCCCCACCGCGATGCTGCCGGCGCTGGGCTGCATGATGTCGGCCACCAGGCGCAGCAGGGTGCTCTTGCCGCAACCGCTGGGGCCGATGATAGAGGCGAAGCAGCCGGCCGGGATGGTGAGCGCGGCGCCATCAAGTGCCTGCACCTGGCCACCTTTGGCATCGAAGCGCATGCTGACATTCGTTACGTCAATGGCGAGCGACATGGCGGATCAATCGTGAGGCAAAGGGGTGAAGGTGCGCGGTCAGCCGCAGGCATGCAAGCCGGCTGCATAGAAGCCGCGCAGCTTTTCGCGCAGCCGGCCGGCGACCTGTTGCCATGCGAGAAAGCCGGCCGCGCCGTGGCGCACCTGGGCGTCGAGTTCGTGCTGCGCCGAACCCAAGTCGAGACGCGCAAGCTTGCCATCGACCACCACATCGCGCCCGGCGATCACCAACCGCTTCAACATGCCGGCGGTGGCGCGCGCAGCCACTAGCGAAGCCTCACCCGGCCCTGGGGCGATCACATCGCGCGACAGCCGCGCATAGTCGAGAAGCGCGATGTCGGCCGGTTCGCCCAGCGCCATGCCCTTGCCTTCTGCACGGCCGCTGATCGAATGGCGGCCACCGTAGCTGGCGAAGCGAAACAGCGCGGGGAGCGACAGCCCCTCATCAAGCGCTACACCGCGGTGCAGCAGGTAGTTCAGGCGCAGTTCGCGATAGGCATCGTCGTCGTCGTCCACCGAAAAGCCATCCATGCCCATGGCCAGTGGCACACCGGCACGCGCCATCGCCGCCACCGGCGCCAGGCCGGAGCGCAACGTCAGGTTTGAACTGGTGTTGATGCTGACAGTAACTCCGCGTTCGGCCAGCAACTCCATTTCATCGGGCCTAAGCCATACCGCATGCGCCACCGACAGGCGCGGTGACAACAGGCCGATCGAATCGAGATAACGCACCGGCCCGTGCGGATGGCGCGCATCCAGAAACTCGCGCTGCAGGCGCGATTCGAGCAGGTGCATGTGCACCCGCCGCCCGCTTTTTGCCGAGGCTTCGGCGATGGCGCGCAGCAAGGCGTCGGAGCACCACTCGGCGCCGTAGGGCCCGTACTGCACGCTGACCATCGGGCTTTCGATGCG
>JBEIFV010000090.1:0-23660 GCA_040382235.1 Burkholderiales bacterium | reverse complement strand
GGTGCGGCCAAGACAATCCCATGATGCACGGTTTCATTCCAGCGCGACGCTATTTCGCCTACCTGAGCTGGCAGGGCATCGCCGCTCTGCCGGACAAGGAAAACACGGTGCTGTTGCTGCCGGTGGCAGCCATCGAGCAGCATGGCCCGCACCTGCCTGTTGCGGTAGACAGTGCCATCGTGCTGGGCGTACTCGGACGCGCCCTCGAAAAGCTCGATCCGGCGATCCCTTGCTTTGCGCTGCCGGCGCTCTACTACGGCAAGTCGAATGAGCACATCCGTTTTCCCGGCACGCTCACGCTGACAGCGCAAACCCTGTTGGCCGTCATCGCGGAGATCGCCGATTCGGTCGCGCGCGCCGGATTTCGCAAATTGGCCCTGGTCAACAGTCACGGCGGGCAGCCGCAGGTGATCGAGATTGCCGCCCGCGAAGCGCGCCTGCGCCACCCGGACTTGAGCGTGTTTCCGGCCTTCATCTGGTCGGTACCGCACTGCGGGGCCGAACTGGTGCCGCCGCGCGAGGCCACCTACGGCATTCACGCCGGGGCGCTGGAGACCGCGCTGTTGCTGGCGCTGTTGCCGGAAACTGTCGACATGGCTCGCGCAGTGGCCGAGTATCCGCATGGCGTGCCGGTGGATGGCCTGATCAGCATGGAAGGCGAGCGCCCTGGAACCCAGGGTTTCGCCTGGCTGACGCACGATTTGACCGTGAGTGGGGTATTGGGCGACGCCACCCTGGCGAACGCGGCGATGGGCGAGCGCCTGCTCGATTCCCTGGGTGAGGGCTGGGCCCGGCTGATTGGCGAGTTGCATCGATTTCGACAACCGTTTGCCGGACAGGGGCCGCTCGGGCGTTGAGCGGCGCAGCTGCGCGCGAAGGGTGCGTCGCACGGCGCATCGCACTACCGTAGTGCGAGTGCTGAAGCTTCAAGTCAAAGCCGCATCGCGGGCTTGTCAGAGGGCAGCAGTGCTGATTGCGCCGTCTGGCGGTTCTGGCATATGCTTTGCATCGGTTCACGTAGAGAGTAGAAGCGCTCAGTACCCCACGTCCGGCTGCGGCCGGAGCTTTCAGGGTGCGGGAGATTGCTCTCCCCCCAGTCATCCCATGGGTCAGGTAGCGCTTTGTTCAAACCCCATCTTCTGCCGCAGGTCGTGCTGCGCCGCATGCCCGGTGTGGGCGAATGCAGGCTCGTGCGCAATTGCATGCGCTTAAGCGCATGCGCTCAAGCGTTGCGGCCAGCTCGCGCGCCTGTTGTGGTTGCGCCACCACATCATCGGCCACTGCTCTTCATCTGAAAGGAAACTCCCATGCTGCAAACCCGCCAACCCGTGCTGCAACGTTACTGGAATCCCGTCATTCCATCCGATCAGGTGCGCGACAAACCGGTCGGGCTCAAGTATTTCGGCCAGGAAATCGTGCTCTGGCGCGACGCCAAAGGGGTGGTGCACGCGCAGGAAGATCGTTGCCAGCACCGCACCGCGAAGCTGTCCGCCGGCTGGATCAGCAATGATGCCCACGGCGAGGGGCTGACATGCCCTTACCACGGCTGGCGCTACGGTGCCGGTGGTGCCTGCGTGCACATGCCGCAGCAGCCCGAGCTGTCGGCCAAGATGTGTGCTGCGCGCGCGCGCGCCCAAGGCTTCCTGGCCGACGATCGCTATGGTTTCGTCTGGGTATGCCTGTCCGACCAGCCCCTGGCCGGGATTCCGGAATTCGAGGAGGAGGCACGCGGCCTGCGCCGCATTCCGCAGTTCTACGAGCGCTGGAATTGCGCCGGCTTGCGCCTGATGGAAAACTCCTTTGACAACGCGCACTTCGCCTTCACCCACAAGGCCAGCTTCGGCGACATGCATCACCCGCTGCCGGCATCGGCGCAATTGACGGCCACCGACTACGGCTTCCTGTTCGAGACCAAGGTGGAGGTGCGCAACCCCGAGGTGCAGAAGAAGGTCCTACGCATGGAGTCGGACACCACCATTCGCCACATGCGCAACAAATGGTATGTACCCTTCATTCGCAAGCTGCACATCACCTACCCGAACGGTCTGGAGCATGCGCTGGTGACCTGCGCCACCCCGATCGACGACCAGTCGATCCAGGTCTGCCAGTGGGCGTACCGGAGTGATACCGAGGCGGATGCGAAGGCGGCCGATATCGTCGCCTTTGACCGCCAGGTCACAGCCGAAGACAGGGGCGTGCTTGAATCGACCGATTTCGACACACCGCTCGACCTGGCCTCTGGTGAGGAAAAGCACATGCCGACCGACCAGCCCGGCATGGTCATGCGCAAACAGATCATCGCCCTGCTGGCAGCGCATGGCGAAACCGAGACGCGCCTGGCCGGTCGCCATGGCGCGCGCCAGGCAAGCGCGCAAGCGGCGTAACGGGCCGCCGACATGGTTCCCTACACTCCCCCCGCGGTCGTACGCGCGATCCCGGTGATCGATCTCGCTCCCTCGTTCAGTGGCGTGCCGGAAGACCGGCGTCGCGTCGCCTGGGAGATTCACAAGGCCTGCCGGGAAACCGGCTTCTTCCTGGTCTCCAATCATGCTGTGCCGGCAGCGCTTGTCGAGTCGCAGTTCGCGTTCAGCCGCCGCTTTTTCGATCTGCCGCTGGCAGCGCGCCAGGCCCTGCATATGGCGAATTCGCCCACGCGTGCAGGCTACGAGCCGGTGGGCGGGCAAACGCTCGACAGCGACACGCCGCCGGACCTGAAAGAAAGCTTCTACGTCAACCAGGATCTGCCGGACGATCACCCTTATGTCAAGGCGGCCCTGCGTGCCTACGGCGGCAACCAGTGGCCCGACCTGCCGGGTTTTCGTGCACAGATGCTTGAGTACTATGCGGCGATGGACCGGTTGGCGCGGCATCTGATGCGCCTCCTGGCCCTTTCGCTTGAACTGGACGAGCCACACTTCGAGCAGTACTTCGCCTGCCCGTCGGCGACGCTGCGGCTGATCAAGTATCCACCGCACACCGCGGCTGCGAGTGACAACCAGCTAGGTGCCGGCGCGCATACCGACTGGGGTGGCGTCACCGTACTGGCGCAGGACGATATCGGCGGGCTCGAGGTGCAGAACGCCGCCGGTGAGTGGATCAACGCACCGCCTGTGACCGGTACCTTCGTGATCAATCTCGGCGACATGATCAACCGCTGGACCAACGGCATTTACCGTTCCAACATGCACCGGGTGCTCAACAACAAATCGTCCGGGCGCGACCGGTATTCGATTCCGTTTTTTTACAGTCCCGACCACGAGGCACTTATCGAGTGCCTGCCCTCGTGCACCGATGCGCAGCGGCCGCCGCTGTTCGCCCCATGCACCGCCGGCGAGCACTTAGACGAAATGTTTCGCCGCTCCTATGGCGACATGCGCGGCGGCAAGCCGCCCAATCAGAAGGAGGCCGCGTGATCGGATCCGAACCAAAGGTGCGCCTTGCCTACGTCAACCTGTTCGCGCGCGATATCGAGGCCTTGTCGGGTTTCTACATGGCCTTGTTCGGTTTCGCCGAGATCGCCGGCCACCGTTCATCCATCTACCGATGTATCGACGCCGGTGGCATCGAACTGGGCTTCAACGCCGGCAAGGCCTATGAACTGCTGGAGCTGACGCGGCGCAAGCCGGCTGCGGGCCTGGCGTCGGTGACCGCGTATTTCACCTTTGAGGCTTCGAGCGCGGCGGCGGTCGACCAATTGGCAGAGCGCGCCGTAGCCTTGGGCGGTGCTGTCGTCAAGCCGGCCTACACCACCTACTACAACGCACATCAGGTCGTGCTCACCGATCCGAAGCACAACGTGTTTCGCATCAACCACCGCATGGGGGCACGCGTGCCGGTCGGGGCCGACCATTTCGACTGAAACCTGATCAGGCGCCGCCGCGAAAGCAGGAATAGCCCCAGGGCGTGAACTTCATCGGCAAGTGGTAGTGCTGGGCGGCGTCGCCGATGGCAAAGCGATAAGTCACGAAGTCGAGGAATGGCGTGGCGGGCAGCGCTACGCCGGCCGCGCGATACCAGTCGGCCACATGAAAAACCGCCTCGTAGATGCCGGCCTGCATCACGTCACTCATCAGGGCCGGGTGGTCCAACACGCCCTTGCCATTGATGGCGCCGCTGCACACCGGCGTTCGAGTCGGGCCGCAGGCAAACAAGTCCACCCGCATGCCGCTGGCGATCACGCCGCGCGAAACATCGACCACGTGAATCGAAACACCGCCGACTGTGTGACTCATATGCGCTGCCGCATCTGACAGGCCGATCAGGTGTGGACCAGCTCGAAGTGTTCGAAAAAATGCAGCAGGGCGCGGGTTGCCAGGTCGGCATCCTCGGCTGTCATCGTTTCGTCCGGATGGTGGCTGATGCCGTTGTTGCCGCAGCGTACGAACAGCATTGCCGTCGGACACAGCGGCGGAAACACCATCGCATCATGCCCGGCCCCGGAGGGCAGGTGGCGCACCGTGCAGCCCTGTGCCGCGATCGCGCGCGCCAGTTGCGCCTGCAGAGCGGGGTGGCAGGGCGCCGCGTCGGCCGAGTAAAACGGCACAGCCTCGACCCGCACGCGACGTCGGCTTGCGATGGCGGCGAATTCGCTTTCGAAGGCCGCCACCGCCGCGCGCCGCGCCCCATCGTCACCCGAGCGCACGTCGACGGTTAAGCTCACGTCCTGCGGGATCACGTTGGCGGCACCGGGCCGCGCTTCGATCATGCCGACCGTGCCGACCAACCCGCTTGGGCCTTGATGCGCTTCGCAATAGCGCTCGACTGCGAGCAGCATTTCGGCCCCCGCCGCCAGCGCGTCCTGGCGCTGCCCCATGGGCACGGTGCCGGCATGGCCGGCCAGGCCGGTCACGCTCACCTTGAGGCGGGTGGCCCCGGCGATCGCCGTCACCACGCCCAGGCTGAGGCCTTCGTTCAACAGGACCGGACCCTGCTCGATATGCGATTCGACAAAGGCAAGCACCTTCGATCGGCGTCGATCCACGCTTGGCAAGTCATCCGGGTCACCGCCGAAATTCCGCAGTGCCTCGGCCAGGCTTACGCCATTCGCGTCCGTCTTTGCCAGCCAGGCCGGATCGAAGGCGCCAGCCATCGCCTTGCTGCCGATCAGGGTGGCGGCGAAGCGCACGCCTTCCTCGTCGCCAAAACCGATCACCTCGAGTGTGAACGGCAGGCGCTTGCCCCTTTGGTGCAAATCCTTGACGCAGGCAATCGCGCTCAAGATGCCGAACAAGCCGTCATACTTGCCGGCGTTGCGCACGCTGTCCTGGTGCGAGCCGGTCATCACGAGCGGCGCCGCGGGGTCGGCTGCGGCGTAGCGCCCGACGATATTGCCCAGCGCATCGAAGCCGGCCTGCATGCCGGCCTCATGCATCAGTCCGATCAGGTAGTCGCCTGCCGCCTTGTGTTCAGGCGACAGGTAGGTACGGGTGAGGCGCGGCGCATCTTCGGTGAAACACGCCAGCGTCTCGGCTTGCGCCATCAGTGCCGGGCCGAATTTCAATTGGGCGGCCCGCACAGATCGTCCAGACGCCAGCGGGTAATGCGCTCGATATTGGCCAGGCAGCTTTCGAATTCGTCGGCCGCCGACAGCTCGAGGCGCTCGGCAAAGCTGCGAATGATGGTCGGCCGGTCGAGGTGCTTCACCGCCAGGATGAACGGCCAGCCGAACTTGCGTTTGTAGGCGGTGTTGAGCTCCTGCAGGCGCGCGAATTCCGCAGGTGTGCACTGCGTCAGGCCGGAGCGGGTCTGCTCGTTGGCCGATTCCGCGGTGAGCGATTGGTCGACCATCGCCTTGCCCGCCAGTTCGGGGTGCGCACGCAGTAAAGCAAGTTGCCGCGCGTGTGGCGCGGCGCGCACGGCGGCGACCATAGCCGCATGCAGGCCCGCGACATCGGCGAAGGGGCGCGCTTCAAAAGCGGCTTCGGCCACCCATGGCGAGTGCTCGAAAATGCCGCCCAGATGCTGCACGAACTGCGCCCGCGTCCAGGTGTTGATTTGTGCGATATCGATTTGCATGTCTTCAGGCAAGTGCGGAACGCAGGTCGGCGCCGGCCGGGGCTTCCTCGCGCAGCACCAGGCCGCGCTCGACATTGCTCAAGTGCTGGTGCATCAGGCGTACTGCCGCTTCCATATTGCGTTGTCTGATGGCCTCGAGCAATTGGCGGTGTTCGCCGAGTGAATCGGCAGCCCCGCGGGTGCTCTGATAAAACAATGTGATGAGCGAGGTTCGTGCCACCAGCTCGGAAAGAATTTCGGTCAGAACCGCGTTGCCGGCTGTCTTGGCGATGACCTCGTGAAAGTCCCCGAGCAGGCGATTGCGCGATTGGGCGCTGCCGCCGGTGACCGCCTGCTTTTCTAGCGTGATGTGATCGGCCAGGGCATCGATATCGTTGTCGTTGGCCACTTCGAGATAACGCGCGACGATAGCCGCCTCGATCACGCGGCGCGCCTCGAATACCTCGCGCGCTTCGCGCACCGAGGGCTGGGCCACAAAGGCCCCGCGCCCGGGGATCAGGGTCACCAGCTTGTCGCCGGCCAGCTGAAACAGCGCCTGCCGGATCTTGGTGCGCGACACGCCGAAGATCTCGCCCAGCGCTTCCTCGCCCAGTTTGGTGCCCGGCGGCAGGCGGTGCGCCGCGATCGCTTCCGCAATGCGGGCGTGAATTGCTTCGCCGTCCAGTGCCGGCGTGGCGGATGCGCGCAAACCGCTGACAGCATTCATGGCTCAGTTGCCGCCTGTCGCGGGATGCTCTTTGATCCAGTGGTTGGCGATGTCGATGCGCCGGCAGATCCAGACGTCGGCATGGCTTTGCACATGGTCGAGGAAGCGCTGCAGCCCCACCAGGCGCGCCGGTTTGCCGAGAACGCGGCAATGCATGCCCACCGACATCATTTGCGGACGGTCAAGGCCGTTCGGATCGCCCTCGCGGTACAGCACGTCGAAAGCGTCGCGCAGGTAGGTGAAGAAGTGTTCGGCCGTGTTGAATCCTTGCGGCGCGACGAAGCGCATGTCGTTGGTATCGAGCGAATAGGGCACGATCAGTCGAGACATGTCGGTGCCGTCGCTCTTGGTCACCGTGGTCCAGAACGGCAGGTCGTCGCCGTAATAGTCGCTGTCATAGACATAGCCACCGTGGTCGGCCACCAGGCGCTTGGTGTTGGGTGAGTCGCGCCCGGTGTACCAGCCCAGCGGCCATTTGCCGCCGGTCATGTCATGGATGATTTCGCTGCCGATTTTGATGTGCTGCCGCTCGCGCGCCTCGCTCATGAACTGGTGGTGGATCCAGCGCCAGCCGTGGCAGGCGATCTCGTAATCGTTTTCCATGAACGCGGCCACCAGTTCCGGGTTGCGATGAAGTGCCATCGAGACCCCGAATACCGTGAGCGGCAACTTGCGGCGCTCGAACTCGCGCAGGATGCGCCACACGCCGGAGCGCGATCCGTATTCGTACAGCGACTCCATCGACAGATGGCGCGCCTCGAAGGCCTGCGCGACGATCATCTCCGACAAGAACGTTTCCGATGCGGCATCGCCATGCAGCACGCTGTTTTCCGATCCTTCCTCGTAATTGAGCACGAACTGCAACGCGATGCGCGCCTTGTTCGGCCAGCGCGCATGCGGCGGATTGCGGCCATAGCCGATCAGGTCGCGCGGATAGGCAAGCGCAGTGGGGTTGGCTTCAGCTTCTGATGGAGTGGGGACGTATGGCATGGGGCTTGCAAGAAACGACGAAAAACGCGGATGACAGGATGATTCAAAGTGTATACAATATTTGTAAAATTGTACACAAACTGGTGAATTCGTGGGTACGAAACTTGAAAACAAGAGTGTAGCGCAGGCCGCTATCGCGCAAGCGACGAGCCGTTGGCGCGGAGAGCAGGTGAGCTTTCTGGCAGAACTGGTGCGCGTGCCCTCCGACAATCCGCCGGGTGATTGCGCGCCACATGCCTCGCGCGCGGCGGAGTTGCTTGAAGCCATGGGTTTTGCCGTCGAGCGCCATCCAGTGCCGGCCGATGTGGTTGCGGCATGCGGCATGAAGAGCGCGATCAACCTGGTGGTTCGCGAGCGCTTCGGTGCGGGTGGCGGGCCTGTCATCGCGCTCAATGCGCATGGCGACGTGGTGCCGCCGGGTCTGGGTTGGACCAGCGACCCGTATGGCGCCGAGATTCGCGATGGCTGGATGATCGGGCGCGGCGCGGCGGTGTCGAAATCCGACTTCGCCACCTACGCCTATGCGCTCAAGGCGCTCAAGGAAACCCCGGCCGGACTGGCTGGCCAGGTTGAACTGCATCTCACCCATGACGAGGAAACCGGTGGCGCGATCGGGCCGGAATGGCTGTTGGCGCAAGGCATTTCCAGGCCGGATTTCGCGATTTCGGCTGGCTTTTCCTATGCGATCACCACCGCGCACAATGGCTGCCTGCATCTGGAAGTGGAATGCATCGGCAAGTCCGCGCATGCGGCGCGCCCCGAAACCGGCTATGACGCGCTGCATGCGGCAACCGATGTGATGGCCGCGTTGTACGAGCAGCGCAAGAGTTACGCGAAACAGCGCTCGACGATCGCCGGTATCGATCACCCGACCCTCGTCATCGGCCTGATCGCAGGCGGCATCAACACCAACGTGGTGCCGGACAACGTCAAGTTTCGCATCGACCGCCGCATCATTCCCGACGAGAACCCGGAAGAGGTCGAGCGCGAGCTGGTGGAATTCATCCGCAAGAGCGCAGAGACGCATCCGACCATCCGCGTGCGCACCCGCCGCATCATCCTGGCGCGCCCGTTCGTGCCGCTGCCGGGCCAGGAAAAGCTGGTGGCGGCGATTCAAACCGCGGCCGCCCAGGTGTTGGGCGAAGCCATTGCGCCGCAAGGCTCGCCCCTGTACACCGATGCGCGCCACTACAGCGCTGCCGGCGTGCCCACGGTGCTGTATGGCGCCGGGCCGCGCTCCATGCTGGAGGCCAATGCGCATCGTGCCGACGAGAGGATCAAGCTTGACGATGTCTACAAGGCGACCGAAATCGTCGCCTTGGCCCTGCACCAATTGCTGAGGGCGCATTGAGCCGGATAATCCAGCCAAGTGAGCGCGGCCGCAACATCGGTCGCATGCGAAATCCCGGCGGCGAAACAGCTATCCTGCCTGCCGATTCATCGAATTTTCAGACAAGGCGCCAGACATCATGGCAAGACTTTCCACCCACGTGCTCGATACGGTCAATGGCATTCCAGCGCCGGACGTCGCGCTCACGCTGTATCGCGTGACCGCAAGCGGGCGCCTGCAGATCACCCAGGCGCACACCAATGCGGACGGCCGCACCGATCAGCCGCTGTTGTCTGGCGACACCATACCCACCGGCGTCTACGAGCTCGACTTCGAGGCCGGCGACTATTTTCGTAGCCTGGGGATCAAGCTGCCCGATCCGGCGTTTGTCGACCGTGTCACCCTGCGCTTCGGCATCGCCGACGCCGGCGGGCACTATCATGTGCCGCTCCTGGCCAGCCCATGGACCTATTCGACCTACCGGGGCAGTTGATGGAAGCTTATATTCTCGAGTACCTGAATTTCGCGATTCGCTGGTTGCACATGATCGCCGGCATCGCATGGATCGGAGCCTCGCTGTATTTCGTGTGGCTCGATTCGAGCCTCAAACCGCCGGTGGACCAGCCGAGCCAGGACATAGGAATCGGTGGGGAGGTATGGGCACTGCATGGCGGCGGCTTTTATCGCGCCCAGAAATTCAAGGTGGCGCCGCCAGACCTGCCCAACCCCCTGCACTGGTTCAAGTGGGAGGCCTATGTCACCTGGCTATCCGGATTCTCCCTGCTGGTGCTGATGTATTACGTGCAGGCCGAGGTCTACCTGATCGACAAGAGCGTGATGGATCTGACGCCGATGGCGGCGATCTCGGCAGGGCTTGGATGCCTGGCGATTTCATGGATTCTCTACGACCTGATGTGCCGCTCCAGCCTGGGCGACAACGAGGCGCTGCTGGCGGGCCTGATGTTCGTGCTGCTCTCGCTCCTGGCCTATGGACTGACGCACATGTACAGCGGGCGCGGGGCCTTCATCCATTTCGGCGCCGTGATCGGCACCATCATGGTAGCCAATGTTTTCTTCGTGATCATCCCGGGCCAGAAGGAAATGGTGAAGGCCAAGCTGGAAGGGCGCGCGGTCGATCCGAAATACGGTTTGTGGGGCAAGCAGCGCAGCATCCACAACACCTATTTCACCTTGCCGGTGTTGTTCGTGATGGTCAGCAATCACTATGCGGGCTTCACCAATCACAAGCATGCCTGGGCGATCCTGATGGCGATCTCGCTGGCCGGCGCGTTGATCCGGCTGTATTCGGTGATGAGCCATCGCGGGCAGAAGCGCCACATGCTGTGGATCGGCGGTTACGGCATCCTGATCGGCTTGTTCATCGCCCTGTTTCCCAAGCCGGTCGAGCAGTCAGCAGCGGGCGCGGTCAAGTTCGCGGACGTGCGGCAAGTGATCGATGCCAGATGTACCGGTTGCCATGCCGCGAAACCCAGCTTCGCCGGGTTTGCCGCGCCGCCCAAAAATGTGCTGCTGGAGACACCGGAACAGATCAAGACCCAGGCGCAGGCAATTCATCAGCAGACCGTGGTCGCCCGTGCCATGCCGATCGGCAACCTGACCAAAATTACCGATGCGGAACGGACGCTGATCGCCACCTGGTTCGCGCAAGGAGCCAAGGTGAAGGATTGAGATTCGCGCCAGGCACAACAAACTCGTGCCTCAAGCGAAGCGGTTGAACCAAAGCAGGGAAAGAGCGCCGGCCAGCAGCGCGAGCAGCGCTGCAGCTGCCGCCATGAGAGCGGTGATTTCGCTTTCCTTCTTTTCCAGCACGAATTTGGTGCTCAGCGTGGAATACACCTTCGACAGGTCTTCGCCGCTCGATGCCTTGAAATAATCGGCATGCGTCAGGCTGGCGATCGCCTTGAGCGTTTCCTCGTCGAACGCCATGTACATCGAATACCCTTCCATGTTCACCGCGCCGCCCGCGGCCGAGCCGAAACCCACGGTGTGGACTTTCACGCCACGGTCGGCGGCCATGCGGGCGGCGGCGAGCGAATCAGGTCCCGTGGTGCGGCGCCCATCGGTGAGAAGAATGATCGAGGCCGAGGTGTAAGTGCCGGGCGCCACCGGCTTGAACTCTTTCTTGGCCTCGGGCTTTGGCGCGCGCGCGATCGGCGCATTGCGCGGCGCCTCGGGCGGCGGCGGCTGGCCCCAGCCGCTTGTATAGCCTTGTTCGACGACGATGCCTTCGTCGGGGAAAATGGTCGCCAGCGAAGCCATGATGCCGCTGCCGATCGCGGTGTGGCGCTGCAAGGTGAAGCGATCGATTGCCGCGATCAGGTCCTCGCGATTATGGGTCGGTGCCTGCACCACTGAAGCGGTGCCGGCAAAGGTCACAAGGCCGATCTTGATATTGGCCGGCACTTCCAGCATGAACGCCTTGGCCGCATCCTTGGCCGCACTGATGCGGTCCGGCTTGACGTCGGTTGCCAGCATGCTGCGCGACACATCCATGGCGAGGATGATCATCCGCCCTTCCGAGGGTAGCGTCACCATCGCGACCGGTCGCGACACCGCCAGAAGGATGAAGATCATCGCCAGCAGAAAGAGCGCGGGCGGAATGTGCCGGCGGTAGCGTGCACCGGGTCCGAGCGCCTCTTTGACGATGCGCAGGTTGGCGTAAGAAAGGGCTTTTTTCTTGCGTCGCAGCAAAGCCACGTAAAGCCATACCAGTGCGGGCACTAGCAGCAGCAGCCAAAGATACTGGGGCCAAAGAAAACTCATGCGATATCTCCCGTGGGCATGATCGCCAGGGTCTGAAAATTGCGCAACGCGCCCTGCGCGGGTCGAAACGACGCCAGAATGACGACCCGTCATGCGAGCGTTTCAACTTTAGCACCAGCGGCATACCTTATGCCAATTGCCGTTTGGGTTGCCACGCTTGGGCAAACCCGACCGACGAAAGCACGTCGCGTGCCGGATCGGGGCGCGGCCGATCGAACGAAGTTGACGACCTCACATTGCGCCGAGTCAGCGAAGAAGCGTCAACTGCACATTGTGTGACGCGCCCGTCTCAACTGCCGAAGGCGTTGACGCACAGCCTACGAAAAGCGGTTGAACCAGAGCAGTGACAGGGCGCCTGCCAGCACCGCAAGCAGGGCTGCGGCCGCCGCCATCAGGGAGGTGATCTCGCTTTCCTTTTTTTCCAGCACGAACTTGGCGCTCAGCGTGGAATACACCTTCGACAGGTCCTCAACGCTGGATGCCTTGAAATAATCGGCATGGGTCAGGCTGGCAATCGCCTTCAAGGTTTCTTCGTCGAAGGCCATGTACATCGAATAGCCCTCCATGTTCACCGACCCGCCCGCAGCCGAACCGAAGCCCACAGTGTGGACCTTCACGCCGCGGTCGGCGGCCATGCGGGCGGAGGCGAGCGAATCTGGCCCGGTGGTGCGCCGCCCGTCGGTCAGAAGAATGATCGAGGCCGAGGTGTAAGTGCCGGGCGCGACCGGCTTGAACTCCTTCTTGGCCTCGGGTTTTGGGGCACGCGCGATCGGCGCATCGCGCGGTGCTTCCGGTGCCGCTTGGCCCCAGCCGCTGGTATAGCCCTGCTCGACTACGATGCCTTCCCCGGGAAATATCGTCGCCAGCGAGGCCATGATGCCGCTGCCGATCGCGGTACGGCGCTGCAGGGTGAAGCGGTCGATCGCGGCAACCAGGTCCTCGCGATTGTGTGTCGGGGCCTGCACCACGGCGGCGGTGCCGGCGAAGGTCACGATGCCGATCTTGATGTTGGCCGGCACTTCAAGCACGAAGGCACGGGCGGCCTCCTGCGCCGCCGTGATGCGGTCGGGCTTGACGTCGGTGGCGCGCATGCTCAGCGACACGTCGATTGCAAGGATGATCATTCTCCCTTCCGAGGGCAGGGTCACCTTTGCGATCGGCCGCGATACCGCCAAAAGGATGATGATCATGGCGAGCAGGAAAAGCGCGGGTGGTATGTGGCGGCGGTAGCGCGCACCGGGCCCGAGCGCCTCCTTGACTACACGCAAGCTGGCGTAAGAGAGAGCGCGCTTCTTGCGCTTGAGCAGCGCCATGTAGAGCCATACCAGCGCGGGCGCCAGCAGCAGCAGCCAAAGGTATTGCGGCCAAAGGAAGCTCATGCGATATCTCCCGAACGCTTGCCCGCCGGGGCTTGGAAATTGAAACGCCTGCCTGCTGGCAACGCTGGAACCGTAATGGTGGCCCCTGCTTGATCCAGCGTTCCAACTTTAGCATCAGCACCTGGATTTGTGCGACTGGCAGCGCGTATTGCGAGCGATAGTCCCGCAAGCAGCCCCGGAGCATGTCGCGTGGCGGATTACAATTCCTGCAACTGAACAACGGAGCCTCGCCATGCATTCCGCCGCCATCGCAAAAGAACTGCTGAACGCGCGTTTTCGGGTGCGCCAGTTGCCGCCGTTTTCCGAGGCGGCCGCCGGTTTCAGCGTGGCCCAGGCCTATGACGTCGCGGCCGAGATACTGAAGGCGCGCCGCGCCTCGGGTGAAACGCCGGTCGGTCGCAAAATCGGCTTCACCAACCGCGGCATCTGGCAGGAGTACGGCGTGGACGCGCCGATCTGGGGCTACGTCTACGACACCACCCTGCGCATGGCGCAGGAAAATGCCGGCGTGCAATCGCTCAAGGGCGCGATGGAGCCCAAGATCGAGCCGGAAATCGTGCTGAAGCTGCGCAGCGCCCCGCGCCCGGGCATGAGCGAGGACGAACTGGCCGATTGCATCGACTGGATCGCGCATGGTTTCGAGATCGTGCATTCGGTGCATCCGGGTTGGCGCTTCAGCGTCGCCGACACGATTGCCGCGTTCGGCATGCATGGCGTGCTGATCGTGGGCAGTCCGCGCCAGGTGCGCACCATCGCCGGGCTCAATCGCGACCTGGTGCGCGAGTTGAAATCGTTCAAGGTCTCGCTATTTTGCGGCGGTGAATTGCGCGATTCCGGCAGCGGCGCCAATGTGCTGGACAGTCCCTTGCTGGCGCTCAAGCACCTGGTGGAGTTGCTGGTGCACTTGCCGCAGCACAAACCGCTGGCGGCAGGGGAAATCGTGACTACCGGTACCTTGACCGCGGCACTCGCCATCAAGCCCGGTGAAACCTGGCGGACCGCGTTTACCGGGATCGATCTGCCGGGCCTCTCGGTACGGTTCACCTGAGTTTGAAGGTATCGCCGTCACGCGCCAAGTTTGTCGGGCATGGCCTGTGGGCTTGCGAACGGCGCCCGCAGGCGCTTCATCCGATATTCGACAGCATCCAGAAGGCCAGGGGTACCATCAGCGCGGTGATCGCGCCGTTGAGCCCCATGGCAAGCCCGGCGAATGCGCCCGCCTCTTCGCTGACCTGAAACGCGCGCGCGGTACCGATGCCGTGGGCGGCGACGCCGACAGCGAAACCGCGCACCGCATGGTCGGCAATCCGCAGCGCGTCCAGCACGTACTTGGCCAGCACCGCGCCGATGATGCCGGTGCACACCACCAGCACCGCGGTGAGGGATGGCAATCCGCCGATTTTTTCGGCGATGCCCATGGCGATCGGCGTGGTCACCGATTTCGGCGCCAGCGATAACAGTGTGGCCTTTTTCGCGCCCAGCGCCCAGGCGATGGCCACCGCACTCACGGTCGCGGTGAGCGACCCGGCGACCAGCGCTATCAGCAAGGAGCGCCATTCGGCCTTGAGTCGCGCGAACTGGGCATACAGCGGCAGGGCCAGGGCTACGGTCGCCGGGCCCAGCAGGAAGTGGATGAACTGCGCGCCGGAAAAATAGGTCTGGTACGAGGTTCCGGTGAGGCTCAGGAGGCCCGCCAGAATGGCCACCGACACCGCTACCGGATTGAGCAGCGGATGAAACTTCGCGCGTGCATACAGCCAATAGGCGATCTGGTAGGCGATCAAGGTCACAGTCAAGCCCATGAGTGGCGTGGCCGACAGGTAGACCCAGATGTCCTCGAAGCGGGCGTTCATGGACTGCGCCTGCGCAGCCAGGCGAACACCACTGCGGTGACCGCGATGGTGAGCGCCGTACTGAGAATCAGCGACACCAGGATCGGCAGTGCTTCGCCGCGCAGTCGCTCGACATGGATCGTCACGCCCACGCCGGCCGGCACAAACAGCAGCGACAGGTGGGTCAGCATGCCGTTGGCGGTGTCGCGCAGCTGATCCGGCGCACTGCCGCGGGCGACCAAGGTGGCAAACAGCATCAGCATGCCGATCACCGGGCCCGGTACCGGCAAATCCAGGCCATGCGCGATGATTTCGCCGATGGTCTGGTAGATCAGCAACAGGGTAAACGCGGGCAGCATCTCAATAATGGGTGCTGGAAAGTGAGCCAGGCTTGCCAAACAACAAGGGCCGCACTTAGGCGGCCCCGAGGCTGTGCGCGCACTGCGCTTATTTGGCGCCGAGCACTTGCTGCAATTCGCCGGACTGGTACATCTCCGCCAGGATATCGGAGCCGCCGACGAACTCGCCATTGACATAGAGCTGCGGAATGGTCGGCCAGTTGGCGTATTCCTTGATGCCCTGGCGGATGTCCGGATCTTCCAGCACGTTGATCGTGGCTGGCGCATTCACGCCACAGGCCTTGAGGATCTGGATCGCCTTGGCGGAGAAGCCGCACTGCGGGAAGGTCGGCGTGCCTTTCATGAACAGCACGACGGGATTGGAGGTTACGGTCTGGCGAATGCGGTCTTGGGTATCCATGATGTCTTGTCGGAAGTGATCCAGAGGTTTGAATGAGGGAGTTCGGGAAATGCAAGGCCTGAAAAAATTGATCCATCCATTGCCATATCGGATCTGACCACCTGCCGGCCCAAAAGTTTGCGCGTGTTTGCCGGAATCACCCTGTCTCGATTCCGGTCTTTGCACCCCTGCGTTGACTCCCGGCGCAGGCGCTTTCGCGCAATTGCAAGTGTCAGTGATCAACCCGGAACATGTTACTGCAAATTGGTGCCTCAATGCGATGCTTGATGCAGCTCCTGCGGCCAAGCGCTTCAAATGGCCGGGCGCCTGCCGCCTGAAATGCGCTCCAGTCCGGCCAAGTCGCGCCAGGTCGCGATCGACTCGAATCCGGCAGCTGCAAGGCGCGCGCGCGTAGGCGCACCCTGGTCGAAGCCGTGCTCGAGCAACAGCCAGCCGCCTTGCGCCAGATGCAATGGGGCTGCGGCGACGATGGTGTCGATGCATCGCATGCCGTCATCCCCGCCGACCAGTGCCGCCTGAGGTTCGAAACGCAGATCCCCGCAGGCCAGATGCGCATCGCCCGCAGAGATGTAGGGCGGGTTGGCAACAATCAGGTCGAATACGCGACCGCCCAGGCCGGCGAACCAGTCGCTTCCGAGCCACTCGATGCTCCCCGGCGCCAGCGCGTGGCCGTTGAATGCGGCAACTTCAAGGGCGCTGCCCGAGGCATCGATGGCTGTGACTTGCGCCTGCGGCAATTCGCATGCAAGGGTGACCGCTATCGCCCCGCTGCCGGTGCCCAGGTCAACAATGCGTGGTCGCGGCAGGGCTTGCGCGCACCCGATCGCGCGCTCGACCAGTAGTTCGGTCTCCGGGCGCGGAATCAGGACCGCCGGCGTGACCTTGAAGCTGCGACCGTAGAACTCGCGCCAGCCCACGATGTAGGCGAAGGGCTCGCCGCCGCTCCGCCGCCGCACCCAGTCGCGAAACCGTGCCGCTGCGGGCGCGTCGATCAGACGCTCCGGGAACGCCGCCAGGCTTGCCTCGGCCATGCCGCTGGCGTGCGCCAGCAGCATGCGTGCTTCACGGCGCTCGATGCCGGCTTCGCGCAGCAGGGCTTCGATGACGCATGCCTCGGGCATGGTGGGCCGGCGTCTACTGCTCGCCTAAAGCGGCCAGCAGTTCGGCCTGGTGTTCGGCCGCCAGCGCGTTGGTCAGTTCGTCCAGGTCGCCGTCCATGATCGCGGCGATCTTGTAGAGGGTCAGGTTGATGCGGTGATCGGTGACGCGGCCCTGCGGAAAGTTGTAGGTGCGGATGCGCTCGGAGCGATCGCCGGAGCCGATCAGGCTTTTGCGGGTCGCGGCTTCCTTCGCCTGGGCTTCGCGGGTCTCGCGGTCCTTGATGCGCGCGGCCAGCACCGCGAATGCACGATCCTTGTTCTGGTGCTGCGAGCGTCCATCCTGGCATTCGGCCACGATGCCGGTGGGCAGGTGCGTGATGCGTACCGCAGACTCGGTCTTGTTGACGTGCTGGCCGCCGGCACCGGATGCGCGATAGACGTCGATGCGAATGTCTTCCGGGCGTATCAGCACGTCGGCGACTTCGTCGGCCTCGGGCATCACCGCCACCGTGCAGGCCGAGGTATGGATGCGCCCCTGTGCTTCGGTTTCCGGCACACGCTGCACGCGGTGCCCGCCGGATTCGAACTTGAGCCGCGAGAAGGCGCCGCTGCCGATCAGGCGCACGATCACTTCTTTGTAACCCCCCAGGTCCGACGGACTTTCGGACACCAGCTCGACCTGCCAGCGGTTGCGTTCTGCGAAGCGCGTGTACATGCGAAACAGGCTGCCGGCGAAAAGCGCGGACTCGTCGCCCCCGGTACCGGCGCGGATTTCGAGAAAGATGTTCTTCTCGTCGTTGGGATCCTTGGGCAGCAATGCCCGTTCGAGATCGCGCTCGAGCGTAGCCAGGTCGCTGCGCGCGCTGCCGATCTCCTCCTCGGCGAAGGATTTCATGTCGGCATCTGACAGCATTTCCTGGGCGGCTGCGATATCGCGCTCGCGCGCCTGGTGGCGCCGGTAGAGTTCGACCACGGGCGCCAAGTCGGCGTGTTCGCGCGTGAGTCGGCGGTAGGCTTCCATGTCGCGCGTCGCGCCTTCGGAGGACAACAACGCGTCGAGTTCGACAAGCCGTGTTCCAAGCTGGCCTAGCTTGGCTGCCATGCTGGGTTTCATCGTGGTTTCGGTTCAATCAGTGACGGTGGGTAGCGGCGGCGCAGCGGGCCGCCTTTTGGGCAGGACTGCGGCTTATGCCGCGCGCCGCGCCGCAGGACCACCTAAAGCTTGTAGAGGGACCGCACCAGGGCGCTGACCTTGGCGCGCTCATTGCCTGCGGCTTGCGTCAGTGCCGCGGTCGGGTTGTGCATCAGCTTGTTGGTCAGCGCCTGGCTCAGGTGCTCGAGGATGGCGCGTGGGTCGCGCCCCTGCTCAAGCGCCTTGATCGCGCGCTCCAGTTCGCCCAAGCGGGCAGTCTCAGCCTGCGAACGCAGGCGCTTGATCAGCGGCGTCGATTCGCGGCTATCGAGCCAGTGCATGAATCCCTGCACGCGGGTTTCGATGATCGCTTCGGCCTGGCTGACCGCGCCACGGCGCGCATCCATGCCTTCGCGCACGGTTTCAGCCAGATCGTCGATGGTGTAAAGATAAACGTCGCCCAGGCGCCCGACCTCGGGTTCGATGTCGCGCGGCACCGCCAGGTCGACCATGAACATCGGGCGTCGCTTGCGCGCCTTGAGCGCACGCTCGATCAGACCCTTGCCCAGGATCGGCAGCGATGCCGCGGTGCATGAAACCACGATGTCGAAGCGATGCAGTTCCGTCGGCAGGTCGGCCAGGCGCATCGCATTGCCCATGCAGCGACGCGCCAGCACCTGCGCACGTTCGACCGTGCGATTGGCAACCGTGATCGACTTCGGATTTTGCGCGGCCATGTGGGTGGCGGTCAGTTCAATCATCTCGCCGGCACCGATCAACAGCACATGGGTATCGGCCACCGCGGGAAAGATGCGTCCGGCCAGGCGCACCGCGGCGGCGGCCATCGAAACCGATTGCGTGCCGATCGCGGTCTGCGAGCGCACTTCCTTGGCTACCGCGAACGAGCGCTGAAACAATTGGTGCAGGTAGGTGCCCAAGGCACCGGCGTTCTCGGCACTGCGCGCTGCCTCTTTCATCTGCCCCAGGATTTGCGGCTCGCCGATCACCATCGAATCAAGCCCGGCGGCGACGCGGAATGCATGGCGCACGGCTTGCTCGTGTCCCAGCGTATACAAGTGCGGCTTGAGGATGCCGGGGTCGACCCGGTGATAATCCGCCAGCCAGCGCGCCGCATCGGCCACCACCTCGACGCCCTTTTCGGTGGCGCAGTAAATTTCGGTGCGATTGCAGGTCGAGAGGATCGCCGCCTCGCGCGCGAAGCGGCGCGCCAGGAACTCGGTGAGCGCGGTGTGCATGCGCTCGACGTGAAACACCACCTGCTCGCGCAGATGCACGGGGGCTGTGTGGTGATTCAAGCCAAAGGCTGCAAGATGCATGGAGGCTGTCGGGAATGGACGGGCGGGGCGGCGGCCGGCAGGTAAGGCAGTGGGGCGTGATGCCAACGGCGCCCATCGAGCCATCCGGGATTTGCCGTAGATGCTTGAATTATAAGGTCGAATTCAGGCTTCGTCGTTCAAGCGCCCGCAGCCTGGCGGACTTGGGACGTCGAAAGCGAAAATTGGCCCCGGCGCGGACAGTTTTTGCCGGATTCGAAGGCCCATGGCCCAGCTATGGGCCAGGAAGACGGTGAAAAATGGACCGCCGCGGCCGATTTGCTCACCGACGTTTCCTAAAGTGCGACAGGCTTCCAGGGCTTCGCGCCACGCGCCGGGAATCAGCCGCTGACCGGCGGCAGGATCAGCGTGAATGTGCTGCCGCGGCCGGTCTCGCTTTTTACACCGATGCTGCCACCATGCTTTTGCAGCACGGTCTTGACAAAAGCCATGCCAAGGCCCGCGCCCTGCGCCTTGGGCTGGCCGGGTTCGGAAAAGCGCCGGTAGCGTTCGAACAGGCGCGCCTGATTCTCTGCCGAAATGCCGTAGCCCTGGTCGGCAACCACGCATACATGCATCGGTTTGCCGGCGATCTCACGCTCCGCCACTGACACCGTGACAATGGTATTTTCAGGGCTGTACTTGACCGCGTTGGTCAAGAGATTGACGATGGCGCGCAACAAAAGGGCGCGGTCCGCCAGCACCGGCAAGGGCTCGCCGTCCCATTTGAGTTCCAGGCGAATCGACTTCTGGCTGGCGGCCGTCCAGACGTCGTCAACGGCTTCCTCGGCGAGCGCGCCCAAGTCTTCGATCACCGGTTCATGCGCCTTGGTTTCGGCGCGCGCGAGCTGCAGGAACTGCTCGGAAAGAGATAGTGTGCGCCGCGCGTATTGCTCGATGCGCTTGTGTACTTCCTCCTTCGGATTGTCGTCGGGGTCGAGCTCGTGCAATTCGAGCAGCGCGATGATCGAACTCTGCGGCGAGCGCATGTCGTGCGACAAAAAGGCCAGCACCTCCTCGCGTGCACGTTCGGCTTGCCGCAGTTCGCTGATGTCGGACAAGCTGACAATCCAGCCCGCGGGGGTGGCGTCATCACCGTCTAAGCGTGCGCAACGTGCCAGCAGGTTGCGTTCCTTGCGGCTGGCGCACTCGAGCGCCGGCCGCGGTGTATCGGACGCGCTATCGCGGGGATCGCCAGTTGGCAGGGCCAGGTGCTTGATCGCCTCCCAATCCGGCACGGCGTCGTGCTCGGTGCGGCCGGCAAGCTGGGCCACAAGTTCAGTCATGTCGCGCCCGCGCAGCTCGGAAGACTGTTTCACGTCGAACAGCGTCGCCGCGGCGCGATTGGCGATCAGGACCCGACCATCGCGATCGGTCACCAAGGCCGCGTCCGGCAGGCTTTCGAGCGTGATCGAGACAAAGCGCCGCAGATGGCGCAGGCGATCGGCAGCACCCGCCACCGCCTGCATGCGTGCCTCGAGCATGTCCCCCGCCTTAAGCGGCAGCGGCGTCTCGGGCAGCACGCGTGGTTCGTCGGCCAGGCGTTTGAATTCCTCGCCCAGGTAGCGCACGGTCGCCTCCAGGCGGCGCCAACTCCACAGGGGATAGGCCGCTGCGATACACAGCAAGCCTGCCGTTGGTGCGAACCAGACCCCGAGGAGCAAGGCTGCGGCACTGGCCAGCGGCAATGCGAGCAGTGCGCTTGCGGTCAGGGCCAGGGCACGGCGCGGCGAGGCACGCGCGATACCGACCATCAAGAGCAACAGTGGTACCAGGTTGAACAAGGCGTTGGCCGGCGCGCTCGCCAGGGTGATGGTTTTGCCGGCGCGCAGCGCGGCCAGCACGTAAGCATGAATCTCGACGCCCGGGGTCAAGCGGCTGCGCCCCGAGATCGGTGTCGGATAAGCGTCGCCCAGGCCGGCGGCGGTGGCGCCGACGAAAACATACTTGCCGTCGAAGGCGCTGCCCGGCACGCGGCCTTCGAGAACGTCGACATACGACACCCGCGCGCCGCGTCCGCGCGGCCCCGGAAACGGGATGCGAACTTCGTAATCGCGCGACCAGATGCCCGCCACCGGTGCCACCGGGTTGCGGGCGCCCGGCAGGGGAGCCTCGCGCCAGGCCGGATCACCCACCGTCAGCATGGCGAGCGCGAAATGCGACCAGGTGCGGGTGTCGGGCGGCGGCTGGTACAGCCCCTCGCGCAGGAACACGCCGCGCGCGATGCCGTCGGCATCGACCGTGGTGTGGATATGGCCCAGTGCGGTCGCCGCGCCGGCCAGCACCGGCACCGGCAGCTTTACCTGGAACTTGCGCTGCGCGCCGCGCAGCGTCATGTCCATCGACAACGGCAATACCGACGGCAGCCGCTGCAGGGCGCGGGCAAACATCTCGTCATTGGGCGCATCGGATTCCGACAGGATCAGGTCCAGGCCCACGGCCCTGGGCCGGGCTTCGCCCAGGCGCTCCAGCATGCGTGCGTGCGTGCTGCGCGGCCACGGCCAGCGCCCGAGCGACGTGAGGCTGCGCTCGTCGATCGCGATGATCAGGATGTCGTCGTGAGCGGCGCCGCCGTCCGCGGTCAGCAAGTAGTCATAGAGGGTCGCGTCAGGTCGCCCCAGGCCGTTCTGCAGTCCCAGGGCAAGGCACGCGAGACACAGCAGGACGGTCAGAACTCTCCATTCGGTGCGCGCAGCGCGGCGCAGGAGAGGTGTCATGGCCATGCCAGTGGGCGGCGTGCTGCCGATCCTTACTGCAGCAGTACCGGGCTGCCGTCGCCGGTGCTGAGGTTCGCGCCACCGCTATCGCGGACCCGGTTGATCACCACAAAACGCTGTGGCACGGTAAAGGGGCCCACGAAACCATCGGCGTCGGTTGCCCGCACCCGCACGTAGTAGACGCCTTGCGGCGGGCGTACGATGCTTGCCTTCGGTTCGGCCAGTTGTCGTGCTTCCAGCATCTGCGAAAACAATGCATCGCGCGCCACCTGAAACACGAAAGTCTGGCCAGGTTCGCCCGTCCAGTTGAAGCTCAGGCTGTCGCCTGTCTCCTCGGGCGGCTCGGGATTCTTGGGCGGCGGGCGCAAGCTGAATTTGCGAATGTCGCCCCAGGGACCGGCGTCGGCGCCGTTGGCGGCCGCACGGATGCTGCGCAAGCGCCAGTAGTAGTCGCCAAACGGCAGGTTGCGTGACTCGAATTCGGTGCCCGTCACCGCCTCTTCCTGGACCACCCGTTGGAACGCCTCGTCTTCGGCAACCTGGATGCGATACGAGACTGCCTGCGGATGGGTAGCCCAGGCGAATGAAGCGGTCGTCGCCCGCAGCTTGCCGTTGGGCGCCGGCAGCGTAGCCAGCGGCGGTTCGGGGCGCGCCTTCAGGCGAAACTGGAAAACAGCGTCGCGACCCTCCAGGCCCGAGGCGTCGATTGCGCGCGCGCGCAGGAAATACTCGCCGTCGGCAAGATCCCCGAACTTGATTTCCGGAGTGGTGAACGCGCCGTCGGCGACGCCCTGGCGAAATTCGCGGTCGGTGGCGACAATCGCGCGGTAGTTGCCTGCGCCGGCAACGGCGGGAAAGCGGAAGCGCACAACCAGGCGTTCCTGCAGGGCGTCGCGGGCATCGATTTGCGGTGCCGGCAAGAGCGCTGTTGCCGGGCGTGGCCTGCCGTTGTCGTCGGTGACAGAGCCGTAGCCGGCGGCCACGCTGACGGGAGTTTCGCCCGGTGCCGCACCGCTGGCCACGAACGAAACCGCACCCTCGATGACCTCCGTCTGCGCCCGCGCCCGGGCCTCGGCGCTGGCAGCCGCGGTCGCCACCCTGAAACGGGTGCCGCGCACACCGGCGATGGCCAAGTCGGTCTGTACTTCAAAGCGCGACTGGCCGTTCAACTTGTTCACCAGCGCCTCGACGCGGCCGCTGATGAGGCGCACGAAGGTGCTGAGAATGTCGGTGTTGACAAACTTGCCCAGGCTTGCGATGCGCGCTTCGCTGCGCGGCTGCAGGGCAATCAAGGAGGCGTCGTGGGTGCGCAGGGTGATATAGCCGTCCGCGCCGGTACGCACCACGGCTCCCGCGCTCAGTCGCGCGCCGGTCACGGCAGGCGCGCCGTCGACGGTGACGCTTGCACCAGCCACCGAAATCACCTCGGCCTTGTCGGCTTCTTCACGCAGCCAGGCAAATGGGATGCGGATGGTGTAGCCGGGGCGCAGTCGGCGCGGATTTGCGACCTTGTTCAAACGCTGAAGTTTGGGCCAGTCGGCCGGTTTCGCCAGGTAGCGATCGGAGATGGCGATCAAGGTGT
>JBEIFV010000089.1:0-23915 GCA_040382235.1 Burkholderiales bacterium | reverse complement strand
GCCAGCCACCGGCAGCGAGATTTCCGCGATACAAATCCGACATGCAGCGCAGCCGCGGCTTGCCAGTGCGGGTATATGGCTGGCGTTGCCGACCGAGCCCAAAAGCGGCCTGATCTGCGCGGCAATGTCGTCGAGAATGGGTTGAAAATCGATGGGCATGCGCTACAGCGATTGCTCAAGCAGACAGGGGCTCCAGGCCGCGCCATTCACGCAGCCGGGTCCGGTGACGGGGTTGCGGTCGGGCCGTGGTGCCGACCGGGCAATGCGATGGAAGCGCGACCGTCTAACCGCCTGGGCCATCTGTCATGATGTAGCCCATCAGGTCGCCGACGTTGCGCTCCATGTCGTCCATCAGGTCGTACAGCAGGTAGCGCAGGGCCAGCATGCCGACTTGCTTGTCGTGCTCGTCCAACACCACCAGGTGGCGAATGTGATGCTTGCGCATCAACGCGGCCGCCGCCGCCACCGTGGTCTTGGTGCCGACCGAAAGCACCGGGCTGGGCATGATGTCGCGCACAGGCGTCGCAGCGGGATCAAGGCCGGCCGCAACGACTTTTCTCATCACATCGCGCTCGGTGACCACGCCAGCGACCCGTTCTTCATCAAGCACGGTTGCAGCACCGACCTTGCGTTCCACCATGGCACGCGCCGCCTGCAGAACCGTATCTACCGTAGCTACCGTCAAAGGCGGTTTGGTGCCGAGTCGAATCATTCCCATCGCTGCTCCCGGTCTCTCAGGCTGGACAACGATAGTACTACCGCGATCGGCCCGCGGTAAAGCGGGCTGTGGGTGCCTCGCTTTTGGGATTGGCACGCGGGTCTGTACACTTGCGCCCGATGCCGATTCAACTCCACACAATCCAAGCCGCAAGGCTGTGCGGCGATGGCTAAATCCACGCGCCAGGGCTATGCCGGCGTGGCTGTCGCGGTACCGGTCAGCGTGCCCTATGTGCGCTATTCCACCCATGGCGCGCACTGGTTCATTGGCCAGGCCATAGCCGAAATGCTGCGCCAGTCGGGCTTGGCCAAGGACCAGATCGACGGTCTGTGCGTCTCCAGCTTTTCGCTCGCTCCGGATACTGCGGTAGGGCTCACCCAGCACCTGGGCCTCTGCCCGCGCTGGCTCGATCACCTGCCACTCGGTGGCGCCTGCGCAGTGGTGGCGGTGCGGCGCGCGGCGCGCGCCATCCAGGCCGGCGACGCCGAGGTGGTGGCCTGCGTGGCCGGCGACACCAACCATGTGGATTCGTTTCGCGCGTCCTTGGGCAGCTTCAGCCAGTTCGCGCGCGACGCCACCTACCCTTATGGTTCGGGCGGGCCGAATGCGATGTTCGCCTTCATCACCGCCAACTACATGCGCACCTATGGCGCGCGGCGCGAGGATTTCGGCCGCATTTGCGTGGCGCAGCGCGAAAACGCGCTGGCCACCCCGTACGCGATGTTCAAAAAACCGCTGACCCACGACGACTACATGGCCGCGCGCGTCATCGCCGACCCGATCCACCTGTTCGATTGCGTCATGCCCTGTGCCGGCGCCGAAGGTGTGCTGGTGATGAGCGAGGCGCGCGCACGCGACCTGAACCTGCCTTATGCGCGCCTGCTGGCAGCCACAGAACGCCACAATGCCTACCGTGAAGACCCGATCATGGTGCGCGGCGGCTGGGCCATGGACCGCGACGACCTGTATGGCCAGGCCGGCGTGCAGCCTGCGGATATCGATCTGGTGCAGTTCTACGATGACTATCCGGTGATCGTGATGATGCAGTATGAAGACCTGGGCTTTTGCGCCAAGGGTGAAGGTGCGGCCTTCGTGCAAAGCCGCGATCTCACGCGCGCCGGCAGCCTGCCCACCAACACCAGCGGCGGCCAGTTGTCGGCCGGCCAGGCCGGCGCCGCCGGCGGCTACATCGGCCTCACCGAAACGGTGCGCCAGTTGAGCGGCCAGGCTGCAGGGCGCGCCGTGCCGGACGCGAAGCTGGGTTTGGTAAGCGGCTTCGGCATGGTGACCTACGATCGCTGCCTGTGCACCGGCGCGCTGATCCTGGCCGCGGCCGATTGACGATGAACCTGCCGATGCAGCGGCCACGCCGCAAGAATCCGGTACTGCGCACGCAGCAGCCGACGCTGCCGCCCTGGGGCCGCAGCCGCGTTGCGCTGGGCCTGACCGCGGCAGCCGCCATCGGCCGCTTCGAGCTGCAGCAATGCGCCGACTGCGGCGCGCTGCAATACCCGCCGCGCGAGGCCTGCCACGTGTGCCTGTCGGCGCGCCTGCCCTGGAAGCCGCAAAGCGGCGCCGGCATGTTGCTCTCGGAAACCACCCTGCATCACAGCAACGACCTGTTTTTTCGCGAACGGCTGCCGTGGCGCCTGGGCCTGGTGCGCCTGGACAGCGGCCCGACGCTGATGGTGCATTTGCCGGCCTGCGCACCGGCAGCGCCGGCCCCGGTGCGCATCGAGGTGCGCCTGGACCGCGCCGGGCAGGCTGTGCTGCTGGGCATGCCGATTGAGGAGATTGAACACATGAACGACGATCGCGTGTTGCGCGAAATGCACTGCGACCCGAAATTTCGCAAGGTGCTGGTGACCGATGGCAAGACCGCGGTCGGCCAGGCGCTGGTGAAAGCGCTGGCCGGCGCCGGCGCCGACCTGATCTGGGTCGGCCATGCCGAGCCGTGGAAAAAGCTGCCGGGCTTAGCCGACTTGGGCGCCCTGCCGCAAGTGACGCTGGTGCCGCTCGACCTGACCAGCGCCAAGTCGGTGGCCGAACTGGCCGGCGAAGTCGCCGGCAAGGTCGACATCGTGATCAACAATGCGGAGGTGCATCGCACCCACGGCATCGCCACCCGGCGTGGTGTCGATGCGGCGCGCGCGGAGATGGACATCAATTATTTCGGCCTGTTGCGCCTGGCGCAGGAGTTCGGGCCGGCCTTGAAGGGCCGCGGCGCCGATGGTGCGGCCAGCGCCGTGGCATGGGTCAACCTGCTGTCGATCTATGCGCTCTCGAACTTTCCGCCGCACGGCACCTATTCAGCTTCCAAGGCCGCCGCGCTGTCACTGGCGCAATGCCTGCGCGCCGAAATGCGGCCGGCGGGCATTCGCGTGGTCAATGTATTTCCCGGGCCGATCGACGACGACTGGAATCAACTATTGCCGCCACCGAAACTGGCGCCGGCCTCGGTCGCCCACGCAGTGGTCAAGGCATTGCGCGACGGCGTGGAGGATGTGTACCCGGGGGACGTGGCGCAGGAATGGCTGGCACGCTGGCGCGACAACCCCAAGGTGCTCGAACGTGAACTTGCCGCCGGTGAGGGTTGAGATCATGCAGCCCACCGAAATTCTCGCTGCGCTGGCAGGCGCCTTGTCCGAGGGCCGGATTCGCGTGCTCGACCTGACCCACACATTGACGCCGGAGTTCCCGCAGATCGCGTTGCCGCCGGAGTTCGGCCAGTGCCTGCCGTTCCGCCTGGAGGAAGTGTCGCGCTACGACGAGCGTGGCCCGGGCTGGTACTGGAACAACTTCTCCTGCGGCGAGCACACCGGCACTCACTTCGATGCGCCGGTGCACTGGATTTCAGGTCGCGACCTGCCCAACAACGCCGTCGACACCATTCCGGTACAGAATTTCATCGCGCCGGCGGTGGTGATCGATTGCTCGCGCGAGGCGGCGGCCGATGCCGACTACTTGCTGACCGTCGCTGCGGTCAAGGCCTGGGAAGCCACGCACGGCCGCGTGCCGGCGCGTTCCTGGGTGCTGATGCGCACTGACTGGTCGAAGAAAAGTGCCGACCCCGAGGCTTACCAGAACTATGACGAGACCGGCCAGCACACGCCGGGCCCGAATGCCGAGGTGGCGCAATTCCTGGTCGAGGAGCGCGACGTGCTGGGCTTCGGCTCGGAATCGATCGGCACCGACGCCGGCCAGGGCTATCACCAGCGCCCGCCCTACCCCTGCCACTACTACATGCACGGCGCCGGGCGCTATGGCCTGCAGTGCCTGACCAACCTCGACCTGCTACCGGCCACCGGCACGATGCTGATCTGCCCGCCGCTGAAAATCGAGCACGGCAGCGGCAGCCCGCTGCGCGTGCTGGCGCTGGTGCCCGGCTGAGACCATGAGAATAAATCCACTGCGCGGGCCAATCTCGCACCTGCGATGCTTGGCCAGTACAGCAGTCCGGCTGCGCTCCTCGATGCGACCCTGCCCCGCTCGCTACGATTGCTTCTCACGCTCCAACTCGAATTGTTGATAGGGTCAGCGCAAGTGAGCTACCGCGAAAACCCGACGGCGGTCCGCGCACTGGTCGAACCCGACCGCGTGCATCGCGACGTGTATCTCGATCCTGGATTGTTCGAACTCGAACGCGAGCGCGTGTTCTCCAAGTCCTGGGTCTACGTCGGCCACGACAGCCAGGTGCCGGCGCGCGGCGACTACATCAGCACCAGCATCGCCGGCACGCCGGTCATCATGGTGCGTGGCGAGGACGGAAGCGTTCGTGTGCTGGAAAACCGCTGCGCCCACAAGGGCGGCATGCTGGTCAGCCGCGAGTCCGGTTCGGTGGGAAAGTTCTTTCGCTGCCCTTACCACGCATGGAGCTACAAGACCGACGGCACGCCGATTGCCGTGCCGCTCAAGGACGGCTACAGCGGCACCCACATGCGCGACAGCAGTGCGGCACAAGGCTTGGCGGTGATCACCTCGGCTATCCATCGCGGTTTCGTGTTCGCACGACTGGCAGCCGACGGTCCCGCGTTCAACAGCCATTTCGGCGCCATCACCGCAGTGCTCGACAACCTGGCGCAACGCTCGCCGCTGGGCCGATTGCGCATCGCCGGCGGCTGCCTGAAAAGCGTGATCGACTGCAACTGGAAGATTTACCTGGAAAACATCAACGACGGCGTGCATCCGGTATCGACCCACGAGTCGGTGGCGCGCGCCGCGCGTGACGCGGCAGCGTCCTTGCCTGCCGGCTCGGCGATGCCGATGGCACTTGAACAACTGCTGCCATTCGGCGCCGGCTACGAGTTTTTCGTGGGCGCCGGTGTGCGCGTCTACCCGCATGGCCACAGCATCTTCGGCACCCGCACCAGCATCCACTCGGGGTATGGCGATCTACCCGAGTACGTGCAGGCCCTGGAAACCGCCCACGGCGTCGATCGGGCCCGCGAAATCCTGGCCTTCGCGCCGCAAAACTCGGTGTTCTTTCCCAGCCTGGTCGTCAAGAATGCATTGCAGACCCTGCGCGTGATTCGTCCGCTGGCGGTCGACCGTACCTTGATCGAGGTGTGGGCACTGGAGTTGGTGGGTGCGCCCGCGGTCCTGCTCGAACGCACCCTCACCTACAACCGGCTGGCGTTCTCGCCCATGTCGATCGTGGCGCACGACGACATCCATGTGTTTCAGACCGTACAACGCGCGCTGGCGGCCAACGCCAATCCATGGGTCAGCCTGCATCGCGAACACGTATCTGGAGAATCAAGCGCAGGCGGCGCCGACACCAGCGGCACCAGCGAATGGCCTATGCGCAACCAGTATCAAGCCTGGGCCGCGTTGATGGCGGCGCACCAATTTCAAGGCGCTGCATGAGCGCTCTCGCCCGGCCGCCCGAAGAGAGCGCTCATCCTCCCCCGCGGAGGATGTCACTTGACTGACAGGAGGGTCGTCCAATGACCAGCGCATCGCCCCCGCTGCCGGTCAGCCATGAAGATCTGATCGACTTCGTCTATCGCGAAGCCGAGCTCCTCGATGAGCGGCAATACGAGCGCTGGCTCGACCTTTTCACCGAAGACGGCCGCTACTGGATCCCGGCGCAAACGGGGCAGACCGATGCACGACTGCAGGTTTCGCTGACGCTGGAAGACAAGCTGCTGCTGAAAGCCCGCATCGCGCGCCTGGGTGGTAGCCGCACGTTCTCGCAGCAGCCGGAAAGCCGAGGCCAGCATGTGTTGCAGCGGCCGACGGTCACCGCGATGGATCACGAGCGCGGCGTGTATGCCCTGCGTACCCGCACCCTCTATGTCGAAGCGCGCGGCGCCACGCAGGAAGCCTTCGCCTGCACCGCTTCGCACTTGCTGGTGCGCACCCCGGAAGGCCTGAAGATGCTTGAGAAGCGCGTCGACTTGCTCAACCCAGCAGCACCCCTGCCGATGGTGCAGCTGTTCATGTAAGAACGCAACACAAGGCGACGCTTCAACTGCCGGCGACCGGCCGCAGCACCGCTTGCCAGTAACGTCGCGTGAACAGCAATGCGAGGATGCCCTGCGCCGCGAGCGCCACGCTGCCCACTCTGGGCGTAAGCACATCGGCCAGAAAGCCGAGATACAGGAAGCCGAGCGGCCCGCTGCCGATGCACACCGACAGCAAGCCCAGCAGGCGTGCGCGCATCGCCACCGGCGCCAGGCGGTAGACCAGCGTGGTTTGCAGCACCGAAAACCCGACCCCCACCACGCCCACCATGAACAGGGCCAACGCCGCCAAGGAAACGGTCGACGCAGTGGCGAAGCCGATCGCCAGCAACAGGTAGACCGCCACCGCACCCGCATAGATGCGCCCGTGCCAGGCCGGGCGCGCGAAGACCCCGATCAGCGCAGCGCCGAGCAAACCACCGACACCATCGCTGCTGGCAAGCAAGCCCACTCCCTTGGGGTCGAGGTGCAGATAATCGGTGCCGATGATCGGCACCATGCTCAAGAAGGGCCAGCCGAAAATGTTGAAAATCACCGTGATCACGAACACCCCGATCAGTCGCCGGTCGCCGCGCAGCCAGGCCAGGCCCTCGCGCATGCTGGCAGCGAACGACAGGCGATCGGTGTGCACGGATGCATGACGTACGCCGACCCGCAAGGCCGCGACCAGGCTCAGGCAATAGAGCGCCGCGCCGACCCAGAATACGCTTGCAATCCCATAGCGGGCCAGCAGCAAACCACCCAGTGCCGGGCCGAAAATGCGGCTCGCATTGCTGGTGGCCACATCGATTGCCATGGCCGACGCCATGCGCTCCTGCCCGGCGACGTCGCCCACCATGATGCGACGCACCGGATTGTCGGCCGCCCAGCAGATGCCATTGATGAAGCACGCCGCCGCCAGGTGCCAGACCTTGATCGCATCGAGACTGGCCAATACGCCGAGCACAAGCACGCTTGCCGTCGAAACAAGCACCATCGCGATCAGTGCGTGACGCCGCTCGACACGATCGGCCGCAACGCCCAGAAACGCGCCGAACAGGCCCATCGGAACCAGCCGCAACATGCTGAGCAGGGCGACTACGAAGGCCGACCCGGTCACCTGGTAGGCGAACACGCCAAAGGCCAGCATTTCGAGCCAGCGCACCAGGTTGGCAATGAATCCGATCAGCCACAGTCGCCGGAAGTCCGGCAAGGCAAAAAGAGCGGGCTTCAAGGCGGAAACACCAGGCGCCCCGGTGATGGCCGCCGGGCATCGGGGCAGCCGGGACATCGCAGACAGGACGAGGGCGCGCGCGCCAAAATGGGGGGAATCCGGTAGCCGACGAAGACTCGAACAGGCAATATACGCCGCCCGGCGCCGCACACTCCTGTATCAAGCACTTTCGTGCCGGATACCGCAGAGCATCCCGCCGCAGCCACGATCGCGCCGCATGATGTCTTCAAGCACGGCGTCGCGCAGCGCCGGCGGCGTCATTCTCAAGCCCGTTTGGGCACATAGCCTGCCGCTTCACGATCCCAGGTGCCCGCGCTTGGCCCACGCTCGCGCAACTTGAACTTCTGCACTTTGCCGCTTTCGGTGCGCGGCAGCTCTGTGACGAAATCCAGGAAGCGCGGGATCGAAAAGTAGGGCATGCGCTGCTCGCAGAATTTCATCAGGTCCAGCGGGTCCAGCAAGCAGTCAGGCTTGAGAATGATCGCGGCCATCACCTCGTCCTCGGCCAGCTCGGAGCGCACCGGAAAAACCGCGGTCATCTCGATGCCCGGGTGCGCCAGCAACACCTGCTCGACCTCGTAGGAAGAGATGTTTTCGCCGCGACGCCGGATCGCATCTTTCAGGCGATCGAGGAAGCGAAAGTGCCCGTCCGCCTCGCACACCACCCGGTCGCCGGTGTGAAACCACAGGTTGCGCCAGGCCTCCACCGTTTTCTCCGGCATGCCGAAGTAGCCGGCGGCAAAGGCGAAGGGCTCATCGGCCCGCAGCAGCAGTTCGCCCGCCACCCCCGCGGCCACCTCGAAATCGTCGCCATCGACCACCCGCGCCTGGTAGCCCGGGCGGATGCGCCCGATGCTGCCAGGCTTCTGATCGGCGATTTTCGAGCCGATGATGAAATTTGTTTCAGTCGAGGCGTAGCCTTCGAGAATCGGAATTCCCGTACGCTCATGAAACGCGCTGATCATCGGCGCCGGCACACCCGGCCCCAGCACGATGCGCACGCGATGCGCGCGCTCAGGCGCGCTCGCTGGCCGTGCCAGCAGAATCGGCACCATCGCGCCCAGCAGGTACACCACGGTGGCGCCCGACTCGCAGGTTGCCGGCCAGAACGCGCTCGCCGAAAAGCGTTCGTAGAGCACCATGCGGGCGCCCGACAACAAGGCCTGGACGAAGCTGGACAAGGCATTGATGTGGAACAAGGGCAAGGTCGTGGCCAGCACATCGTCGCCGCTGATCTCCAGAAGCTCGATCGAGTTGGCGCCCCACCAGTAGTACTGCGTGTGCGGGCACATCACCCCCTTCGACGGTCCGGTGGTACCGGAGGTGTAGAGAATCGCCAGGGTGTCACCGGGCTTCACCGCCGCGGCCGCCACTGCAGCGCCCAAGGCAGGCAGCGGCACAGCGGGCGACACCAGCGCCGTGCCTAGCGGCATCGCGCCGACGATCCAGGTATGCGCCAGCGCCAGGCGCGCACTATCCGCATGCGCCAAGCGCGGCAACAGCTCGGCCTCGATCACCAGCACCCGCGCGCCGCTGTTCTCCAGGAAATAGGCGATCTGCGGGCCCATCGCAGCGGTGTTGATCGGCACCGCGATGGCACCGATCCAGCCGCAGGCGAGCACCAGCTCCAGCAACTCGAAGCGGTTGCGCAAAAGCAGCGCCACCCGATCACCGGCGCCCACACCGGCTGCTACGAGCGTACCGGCACGGCGCGCGGCGGCGTCAGCGGCGTCGGCGAAGCTCCAGGTCCTGGAACCGATGGTCAGAAGCGGGCGCGCACCATGGCGTGCGGCCTGCACGGTCAGCATTTGGGGCAGCGTTCGTTGCGAGCGGGGCAGGGTCACGTTGGGGATTTCGAACAAACAGTAACGGCGGACCAGTAACGTCTATGACGTGATCGGCGACCGCTCAAGCCATAGTTGCGGGAGGCACAAGCATATAACATCGGACACTTCGCAGATGCCGCCGAACCGCACGCGGCGCGAGTTGAAATTCCCATTCATCCGCACTACCCCAACTCCTCTTGATTCTTCAACCGCGTTTTCGGAAGAGAGCGAATGGCAGACCGACTCCGGCAATTGAAGATTACTGAATTTTTGCCTTCAATTTGCCAGACTTGAATCCTTGGCAAGACCACGAATCAGAGGCGTTTCTGCCCATTAGCCTGTAGCGCATGCCCCCAGCGCAGACCTCTCGACCTCTCCTTGCGACCGTTTTCGGGCGAGCGGAAGAGGATGCGCTACTCGACTTGTGCGCTTCCGGCTCCCTTGATGTGGAGCGTCGGCTCGCGGTAGGGCCGCGCTGGTTCATGGCTGGCGTAGCAATGATGATGGCGCGCGGCACCGGGCCTGAACGTCGAGCGCTGGTCCCACTTGCAGAGACTTTGAATCCGGGAATGTCAACGTTTGAGTCATTTGGTCAATGGCTCGAACTGAGCCCGGTAAGACCTTCGCGATTCTTTTCAATGCTGGAGCATCGCCGGCGCGTTCCGCCAGCAGGCTGAAGCTGGAACAACGTGGAACGATCCGACACCGACCGAGACGCGATCGGGCGAATCGATCTTGACGTCCGTCGCCTTTTTGCCGGCCTGCGCTACATCGAACTCAAACCGGTTCGCGTTGCGATGGGGGAAGATCTCGCGCACTGCCCCTGGACATGCCGCCGCACCACTCCGTTTGGCGCGACCGTCGAGGTCTTTGCGCGAAAGTGTCTTGCGCGCCGCAGGCAGCTTTGAACACGCGAGCATAGCCGTCGATGATTTCGGCCAAGTATCGAACCGCTTTTGTATCCTCCGCTCACACCGCAGGCTCCGGGGTAGCTTGCCTGCGGCCGACGCCGCGCGTCAGCTGCGATAACCGGTACCGGCATGACGCTCAAGCTGGCGCAGTAACGCAGGCCACTCGCTACCGACCGCATTGAAGCCGTCCTTCGCATACATCGAGAGGCCGAGATTGATCGAGCGTTGCTGGGTTTCCTTCGACAAGGGCGCCAGTTCGCCGCCGCCGGACAAGGCATCGATCTGCTGGCGGCAGGCGGTCTCGATACGATACATCCAGACAAAAGCCTCGCCGACGGTCTCGCCCACCGACAGCAGGCCGTGGTTGCGCAGTATCAGAATGTTGCGGTCGCCCAGGTCGGCGACGATGCGCGGCTGTTCACTGGCGTCCAGCGCCGGACCCTCGAAATCGTGATAGTTGACCCAGCCCATTACGGTCAGCGCTTTCTGGCTGGCCGGCAACAGACCCTGTTTCTGCATCGCCACCGCGGTGCCGAAACGGCTGTGGGTGTGGATCACGCAATGCGCGCGCGGCACCGCCATGTGGATCGCACCGTGGATGATGAAGCCCGCCGGGTTGACGGCCTCGCCCTTGCCGCCGACCACCCTGCCGGTCTGGTCGACCTTGATCAGCGAAGACGCGGTGATCTCGTCGAACAGCATGCCGAATGGGTTCAACAGGAAATGATGCTCGGGGCCCGGAACGCGCGCCGAAAAATGCGTGTTGTTGAGGTCGGTCCAGCCGTAGATCGCGGCCAATTGATAGGCGGCGGCCAGGTCGATGCGCAGTTGCCACTCTTCAGCGCTGATGCCGGCCGGCGAACTTTCAGAACGTCCGATGGAAGAAACGACTGATGCCATGCTGACTCCTTTTCAAAATTGTTGGTTGACGGCGTGCGACAGTATTGCGCGGCAGGCTTCGATCACAACCGGCGGTCACCGCAGGCGGTCTGCCGCCGCCGCGCGAGGCCAGGCAATGCCGCAATGCGGCAAACGCATTCGAGTGTAGCATCCGCAATTCCCGACCGACCGGAGCCACTCAATGAAACGTTTGCATGTCCCCCTGATTCTGCTGGCGATCACCCACGCCCTGTTTACCACCGCGGTCAATGCGCAGGCTTATCCGGCACGCCCGGTCAAGCTGATGGTGCCCTTCCCGCCGGGCCAGGCCACCGACATCGTCGCGCGCATGGTGGCCGAGCGCCTCACCACTGTCTGGGGCCAGTCGGTGGTGGTCGAGAATCGCGCCGGCGGCGGCGGGGTACCGGGCATGCTGGCGGGGCGCGATGCGCCGGCCGATGGCTACACCATCACCCTGGGCACCAGCGGCACCATCGGCGTGAACCCGGGCATCTACGCCAAACTGGCCTACGACCCGGTCAAGGAATTCGCCATGGTCGGCGGCATGTTCACCGTGCCGCTGATGCTGGTGGCCCATCCGACTCTGCCCTACAACAACTTGAAGGAACTGGTGGACGCCGCGAAAAAGGCGCCAGGTACGATCAACTGGGCCTATCCCGGCACCGGTACCTCGCAGCACCTGACCGGTGAATTGTTCAAGTCGCTGGCCGCGATTGACCTGACCGGCATTCCGTACAAGGGCAGCGGCCCGGCAATGACCGATCTGCTGGGCGCCCAGGTCAGGCTGATGATGGACAGACTGGCCTCCTCGCTGCCGCACATCAAGGCCGGCAAGATCAAGGCCATTGCCATGACCACCGCGCAGCGCGTGCCGCAATTGCCCGACGTTCCGACCGTCGCTGAATCGGGCTTTCCCGGCTTTGAAGGCGTTGGCTGGGGTGGCCTGGTGGTGCCGATCGCAACTCCGAAAGATATCGTCGACAAGATTTCGGGAGATGTGCGCCGGATCCTGCTGGACCCGGCAATGCAGGCGCGCATCGTCGAGCGCGGCGCGATCGCCGATCCGCGCACTGCGGCCGAATTCACTGCCTTCGCCAGGGCCGAGGTGGTGAAATGGGCCGCTATCGCGAAACAGTCGAAAATCCAGGTCGAATGAGCAGGATGATGGCGATGGAAACGATGCGCGGCCTCCGCGTCCGCGCTGCTCACCTTGACCGGCGAGGGCTGGCCGGTTCGACCAGCGAGGCAACCCAAGAGGGCCACACACCAGGACCGGCCGAGGCCACTGCGCTGGCATGAGCACCCCAGACGAAGCAGCCACCGCACGTGGCGCCCTCGACGGCGTGCGGGTGCTCGACATGACCGGCGTCGGCATGGGCCCGTGGGCGACGCAGATGCTGGCCGACATGGGTGCGGATGTGATCAAGGTGGAGGCGCCCGGCGGCGGCGACATCTTCCGCCATGTGCACCCGCAGCGCCATGCCGGCATGAGCCACGCTTATCTGAACCTCAATCGCAACAAGCGCAGCATCGTGCTGGATGCCAAGGTGGAGGCCGAGCGCGCCGCCCTGTTGGCGCTGATCGATCGCGCCGACGTGTTCGTCTCCAACGTGCGGCCGCAGGCGCTGGCACGCCTGGGACTCGACTACCCCCATTTGAGCAAACGCAATCCGCGCCTGATCTATTGCGGCTGCTACGGCTATTCCGAGGCCGGCCCCTATGCCGGCCGCCCGGCGGTGGACGACACCATCCAGGCGGCTTCGAGCCTGGCCTGGTTCCAGGGCGGCGATGCCGGGCCGCCGCGCTATGCCAAGAGCATCATCGCCGACAAGGTCGCCGCGTTGTGGGTGACGCAATCCATCGCCATGGCGCTTTACGCGCGCGAACGCTCCGGTGTCGGCCAGGCGGTCGAGGTGCCGATGTTCGAAAGCCTGGTGGCCTTCATGATGATCGAGCATCTGGCCGGGCGCACCTTCGTGCCGCCGGCCGGCCCGGCCGGCTACAACCGCATCACCTCTGACAACCGCAAGCCGTTTCGCACGCGCGATGGCTATCTCGCGGTGGTGCCGTATACCGATCCGCAGTGGCAGCGCTTTTTCAGCCTGGCCGAGCGGCCCGATCTCGGCACCGACCCGCGCTTCGCCAAGCTCAACGAGCGCAGCCAGAACATCGGCGAACTGTATGCCTTGCTCGAACCGATCATGGCCGCGCGCGACACCGCGCAGTGGATCGCCCTGCTGGAATCGGCCGACCTGCCCTTCGCACCGGTCAACTCCGTCGACGACCTGCTTATCGACCCGCATCTGCAGGCGGTCGGATTCTGGCATTCGATGCAGCACCCGACCGAAGGACAACTCACGCTGCCGGGCATTCCGGTGCGTTACTCGGCTACGCCCGGCAGCATCCGCCGCCCGCCACCAACCTACGGCCAGCATACCGCCGAAGTGCTGGCCGAACTCGGCATTACGCTCCCCGCAAAGGAATGATCATGCAGATAAGGCGACTCGTCCGCCGCATGCGCGCATTCGCATTCGTCGGCTGCGCTCTCGCAGCCGTACCCTGGAGCGGCGCCAGTGCCCAGGAATATCCGGCACGGCCGATCCGTTTCGTGGTGGCCTTCCCGGCCGGCAGCGGCATCGACACCATGAGCCGCGTGATGCTGGACGACATCCGCAAGGCGACCAACGCCACGTTCGTGATGGAGTACAAGCCAGGCGCCTTGGGCCAGATCGGCACCGACTTCACCGCCAAGTCGCCGCCCGATGGCTACACCGTGATGGTGTCATCCAGCGCAACGCATTCGTCCGGCGCGCAATTGGCGAAGAACCTGCCCTACGATCCGATTCGCGATTTCACCCACATCGGTCGCTTGTCGCGGTTTGACGTTGCACTGGTGGTGAGCCCGCAACAAGGATTCAAGACCGCCGGCGATCTGGTGGCGCAAGCACGGCGCCAACCCGGCAAGATCTCCTACGGCTATGGCTCCGGCACCGGGCGTGTGGTGGCGGCGGCATTCGCACGCGCGGCCGGCATCGATGTACTGGCTGTTCCCTACAAGGGCCAACCCCCGGCGCTGACCGACCTGATGGGCGGCCAGATCAACTTCGTGACTGCCGATCTCGCGGTAATCATGCCCTTCGTGAAATCCGGTCGCTTGGACGCCATCGGCATCGCCTCATCGAAACGCTCAGCCCTGCTGCCCAACGTGCCGACCCTCACCGAAGTCGGCATTCGCGATGTCGAACTGGCCGGTTGGGCCGGCGTCTCCGGGCCGGCCAACATGGCGCGCGAAGCGGTCACCTGGTGGAGCACGCAGATGAACCGGGTGCTCGCCTCGAAAGAACACATCGAGCGCCTGCATGGCTTGAGCCTCGAAGGCGAACCCAACAGCATCGAGGAGTTCAACCAGTTTGTGCGCGCCCAGTATCAAATCTGGGGGCAGCGCATTCGCGACGCGGGGATTCCGCCCGAGTAGAGACCCGCACACATCACCGGCTCAATCATTCGGCACCTGGCGCCGCAACATCGCGTGACTCACCTCCCAGTCGCGCGCCGCGGCCTGGCTGTCGTAGACATCGCGGTCCGGCAACGCGTATCCGTGGCCGGCGCCGGGGTGCACTTCCTGTCGATAGGTCACCGCGCACGTCGCCGGCACGTGGGCCATGCGCGCCACGACTTCGGGAGGGGTATGCGCATCCTTCTCGCCGTAGCCGCAATAAAGTTCACCGCCCGGAACGCCGAACTTCAAATGCGGTGAGTCCGGGCGATCGGCGGTCAGTTCCGTGCCATGCAGGCATGCAACAGCGCGAAAACGGTCGGAATAGGCGGTCGCCGCACACAACACGTGGCGCCCGCCCATGCAATAGCCGATCGCTCCCATCGGGCCGGCACGCACGCCTGGATCAGTCGCCAGAAAGTCGAGCAGCGCGCCGCTATCGGCGACCACCATGGCGTTGCTCACCGCCTTCAGGCTTGCCAGCATGACGCCGCGCACCTGCGCTTCCAGCCGGTTCGCCGACACCACCTTGTTGGCCGCATTGCGCGTGTCATAGCGCATCCGCACCTCGCGATAGTAGAAATTCGGCACCAGGCAGACATAGCCGGTGGTGGCGATGCGGCGCGCGATCTCGAACAATTCCTCGCGCAGGCCCCAGATGTCCATGTAGATCATCACCGCCGGGAATGGCCCGCCCTCCTGGGTCCGGGTGATGAAAGTGTCGATCCGGCCGTCGGCGGTGGCGATGTCGATCATGGATTCCTGCATTTGATGTGCTCCGGTGATTGCATCCCCGCATGCGGCGGTGACGACATGCATGATTATTGGTACAGGTCTGAATCAAGTTCGGTCCACTTGTCTTTTGCTGCAAGCAGCATCAATCCACGCTCGCAAGGTTTGCGCCAACCATGCTGATGCCTGCCAGCAAGCATAGTTTGCAAGCAGCGCCCGGCCTGACTCCTGCATAATGCCGGCCAAACCAAAAACTATTTTCGGGAGATTTTTTGTGAGCGGCACCGAATTCGAAACCGACTTCTGGAAAGACGAGCAGTTGCGCCGTGTGTGGGACGACATCATTCCAGGCGAGCCGCGCAAGACCCTGCCTTACACCTTGACACTGGAAGCGATCCACAAGTACTGCCGCGCCGTCGGCGACCTGCATCCGCTCTATTTCGACGAGGCCTATGCCAGGGCCAGCCCCTACAAGGGCCTGATCGCACCGCCGGCGATCCACATCCTCCTGATGTTTGCCTGCACCCCGGCCGACGACTGGATGCGCAGCCCCGGCACCATCAATGCCGGGCAATCGTGGAGCTACAACCTTCCGGCCCGCCCGGGCGACGTGATCCGGCTGGAAGCACGCGCGCTCGACAAGTTCATCCGCCGCGACCGCCTGTTCGTGATCCACGACAACGTGTTTTTCAACCAGAACCATGAAGTGATCTGTTCCGGTCGCGGCCAGACCATCCGTCCGGCCTGAAGCTCAAGGAAAGCGCACACCCATGAACACCGCATACGACAACATCGAGGCAGGCCTCAAAATCGAAGGCACACCTTTCTCGCCGACGCGCGAATCGATTCGCGAATTCTGCGAAGCATCGCTCGACTTCAACCCGCTGCACCTGGACGATGAATACATGAAAGGCAGCTTCGGCAAAACGCAATTCGGCGGCATCATCATGCACGGCATGAACAATTTCGGCGTGATCAACAAGATGCTGACCGACTGGCTTTATCCGCTGGGCGGGGTGCACCGGCGGCTGGAAACCCGCTGGAAGGCGCCCGTCAAGCCGGGCGACACCATTACCCCCACCGCGGTGGTGACCGCGCGCAAGATCACCCAACGCAGCCGCTTCGCCACGCTGGAGGTGGCCGTGCGCAACCAGCGCGGTGAGCTCATCGCATCCGGCGAAGCGCTGGTCGAATTCCCCTTGAGCGCATAAAGCGCAGCGGAGATGATCGTGCACCTGCTTTTCAATCGACTCACATACCGGACGCAACGCGCCCTGAGCTGCGCGGCGCTGGCCTGCTGCGCCGTAGCCGGCGCCGACATGGCGCTGGCCCAGGCCTTCCCGGCGCGCACCGTGCGCGTCATCGTGCCCTTCCCGGCCGGCGGCACCACCGATATCCTGGCGCGCCAGCTCGCCGCCGAACTAAGCCCGAAATGGGGCGTGCCGGTGGTGGTCGACAACAAGGCCGGCGCCAGCGGCATGATCGGCTCGGAGCAGCTGGTGGCCTCCCCACCGGATGGCCATACCCTGATGCTGACGGCGACCCACCACGTGATCAACCCCGGGCTCTACAAAACCCTCAAGTACGACACACGTTCCGATTTCACCCCGATCTCCCTGATCGCGACCGTGCCCAATGTGCTGCTGGTGAACCCAAGCTTGCCGGTGAAATCGGTGCAGGAGCTGATCAAATACGCCAGGGACAAGCCGGGCACGCTCAGCTTCGGCTCGTCCGGCACCGGCGGCGCCAATCACCTTTCGGGAGAACTGTTCAAGTCGATCACCGGCATCGAGGCGCAGCACATTCCCTACAAGGGTGCGGCGCCGGCCTTGAATGACCTCCTGGGCGGCCAGATTCCGATGATGTTCGACTCGCTGCCCGGTGTGATCCAGCAGATTCGCGCCGGCAAGTTGCGCGCTTTAGGCGTCACCAGCATCAAGCGCGCCGCCGCCGCGCCCGAGATTCCCACCATCGACGAATCCGGCGTCAAGGGCTTCGAAGCCACCGCCTGGTTCGGCCTGTATGCGCCGGGCCGCATGACGCCCGAGCTGGCGCGCCGCCTCAATGCGGACGTAGTCGATACCCTCAAGTCGCAGAAGATTCGCAGCCTGTTCGCCGAGCAGGGCGCCGACCCTGGCGCACTCTCGCAAACCGATTTCACGCGTTTTGTGGGTGACGAGATCGTCAAATGGGGCAAGGTCATCAGCACGGCCAACGTGCGGGCGGATTAAGCGTCATGGCGGCATGCGGATACTCATAGCCGGCGCCGGCATCGGCGGTCTCACCACCGCCCTGAGTCTGGCGGCAGCCGGTTTCAGGAACGTGCAGGTGCTGGAGGCCGCCACGCAAATCCGCCAGGTCGGCGTCGGCGTGAACCTGCCACCGCATGCGGTGCGCGAACTGACAGAACTGGGGCTGGGGGACGCGCTCAAGGCCGCAGGCGTCGCCACTTCCGAGCTGGCCTACTACGACCGCCAGGGGCGCCTGATCTGGGCCGAGGCGCGCGGCCTGGCCGCAGGTTATCTCTGGCCGCAATACTCGATTCATCGCGGCCGGTTGCAGGACCTGTTGTTCGACGCGGTACGCAGCCGGCTGGGGGCGGACGCGGTGCGCTGCGGCCAGCGCGTGAGCGGTGTTGCAACGCGCGCCGACAAGTTGGCCGTGTTCACCGGCGAAGGCGCGGCCACACCCCCTGAATTTGACGCCGACCTGCTGGTGGCGGCCGACGGCATTCGCTCTGCCGTGCGCGCGCAGCACTATCCAGGGCAGGCGCTGGCCAGCAACGGCTGGATGATGTATCGCGGCGTCACCCGCGGCGCACCGTTCTTGTCCGGCAGCTCGATGGTGATCATCGGCGACGAACATTTGCGCGTGGTGGTGTATCCGATCGAACCGGGCGTGAACAACTGGCTGCTGGTACGTCCGGCCGCCGCCGCAATCGTCGAACTGGGTCACTGGAACCGGCAGGTCGACCCGCGCTCGCTGGCGGCCTGCGTCGCCGACTGGCGCTTCGACTGGCTGGACGTGCCCGCGATGGTGGCCGGCGCCGAGATCGCCTGGGAATACCCGATGGCGGACTTCGACCCTTTGCCGCGCTGGATGTTCGGCCGCGTGGCGCTGCTGGGCGATGCCGCGCACGCCATGTACCCGTTCGGCTCCAACGGCGCCTCGCAGGCGATTCTCGATGCCCGCGTCCTGGCTTTTCATTTGGCCGCGCATGCCGGCCCGAACATGCAGGCAGTGGACCTCGACGCCGCACTCGCCGCCTATGAGAGTGAACGCCTGCCGGTGGCAAGCGCGGTGCAACTGGCCAACCGGCGCCAGGCCGGCGACGTGATGGCCAAGGTCGGCGCGCTGGTGAGGCAAAATGCGCATGCCAGCGCACAAACCGAACTCAAGGAAGTCGAGGCGCGCTACAAGCGCCTGGCCGGCTTCGATGCCGAAACCCTCAACACCCGGGCTTCCTGGGGCGTGCAGCGCAACGCCCCCGCGCCCACCTGACCCTCGCTCAACCCATGCAAAAGCAATCCCTCTCGCATATCCGCGTGCTCGACATGTCGCGCGTACTCGCCGGCCCCTGGTGCACGCAGAACCTGGCCGACCTTGGCGCCGAAGTGATCAAGATCGAGCGCCCGGTGCATGGCGACGATACCCGCAGCTGGGGTCCGCCATGGATCAAGGACCAAACCGGCGCCGACACCCGCGACTCGACCTATTTCGCGGCCACCAACCGCGGCAAGAAGTCGATCGCCATCGATATCGCGCGCCCGGCGGGCCAGGCGCTGATCCGCGAACTGGCGGCGTCGAGCGATGTGCTGATCGAGAACTACAAGGTCGGCGACCTGAAGCGCTACGGCCTCGACTACGCCGGCTTGTCGGCACTCAACCCGCGCCTGGTGTACTGCTCGGTCACCGGCTACGGCCAGGACGGCCCGTCGGCCCACAAGCCGGGCTACGACTTCGTGTTCCAGGCCATGGGCGGGCTGATGAGCGTCACGGGGGAGGCCGAGGGCAGCGCCGGTGCCAGCGCGCAAAAGGTCGGCATCGCAATCGCGGACGTGACCACCGGCATGTACGCCACTGTGGCGATCCTGGCGGCACTCAACTACCGCAGCCAATCAGGGGTCGGCCAGTACATCGACATGGCGCTGCTCGACTGCATCGTGGCCCTGGGCGGCAACCAGGTGACAGGCTTCTTCGCCAGCGGCAAGATCCCGAAGCGCTACGGCAATGCGCATGCCAGCCTGGTGCCGTATCAGGTGTTCGACACCGCCAACGGTCAGTTGGTGGTGGCGGTTGGCAACGATGTGCAGTGGCAGCGCTACTGCGAGGCCATCGGTCGCCCGGACCTTGCGGCCGATGAACGATGGCGCCGCGTCAGCCAGCGCATCGTCGGGCGAGAGCAACTGGTGCCCGACCTGTGCAACACCATGGCCACCCGCACCACGCAGGACTGGATCGTCCGGCTGGAGGCGGCGGATGTGCCGTGCGGGCCGATCAACAACTACGCGCAGGTGTTCGAGGATCCGCAGGTGCTGCACCGCGGCCTCAAGGTCGAGGTGCCGCGTGCCGCCGGCGGCGCCGTCGCCACCATCGCGAGCCCGCTGCGCCTGTCGGCAACGCCGGTCAGCTATGACAGGGCGCCGCCGCTGCTGGGCGAGCACACCGAGCAGGTGCTGGCGCAGGTCCTCGGGCGCGACGCCGCGCAAATCGCCGCACTGCGCGCTGACGGCATTGTTTAGGTAGTGGCGACGCGCAAGCGCCCGTCACTTGCGGTTGTGCGACACCACGTAGGCGGACCCGGTTTCGTTTGGCGTCGGCTCCATGCGCACCGGTTGGCCGCAAGCCGGGCAGTCGGCGTAATACTCGGCGCCCCGCTGCACCACCTGCGGATCGTCGCGGTCGCGTCCGAACGCGTGCCCGTCCAGCCGCTTCGCCTTGAAGATGACCGCGTTGCAATGCGGGCAATGCTGATCCATTTGCGCCCTCCTGTGGATGCGTCGGCAGGGTGCGCCACGCTCGCCGGTGGCGCTACCCGATTAACGGTTGCGCTTCAGTGGCGCGGAATCACCACCTGCACGTGCTCGCGACTGACGTTCAGGAACGGCTCGTTGAGCAGCAGGCGCCCCCCGAGATCGGCCACTTCGGCATCGATCACGGCGATGAATTCCTTGGCCTCGATCATGAAATCGGTGAGGCGCGCGCCGGCGATGAGTTCGACATAGCCCTTGATCCGATAGGTGCCGGTCAGGATCGTCACCTTGGTTTTGCTGCTGTCATCCGTTTTCATCGCACTTGGCCCCGATTCGCAATATACCGATGACCGCAAGCGTGCGGCAAAAGCACACGCAGCGCTTTGACCCAAATCAAAACGCGCCCTCGCACGGGAGGCCATGCTTGCGGCTCACGCTCACGCACGCAAACCGCAATCACGCGAGCAAACCGCAACGGAGACCCCATGAGCTATCGCAATATTCTTCTGCACCTTGATTCCCTGGCGGCCTGCCGCCACCGCGTTGCCGCCGCGCTCGATCTGGGCGAGCGCTTTGGCGCCCGCATCACCGGCGTAGCCCCCACCGGCACGCTGGCAATCCCGTATGCGATGGACATGGCGCCGCCAGGCGAACTGATTGCCGAATGGCAGGAGACCCTGCAAAGGCAGGCACGCAAGGCCACCGCCGCATTCGAGGCGTCCGCCCGACAAGCCGGCTTTGTGCGGGTCGAAACACGGGTAGCCGAGAGCAGCGATATCCCGGCCATCACGCAGGCGGCCCGTTATGCCGACCTGTTGGTGATCGGCCAGGCCGATCCTACCGACAGTGCCGCCGACCAGAGCGAATTGTCCGCCGGCGAAGTGGTGCTCGGTTGCGCGCGCCCGGTGTTGGTGGTGCCCTACATAGGCGCTGCAGCCGGCTTTGGCAAGCACGTCCTGATCGCCTGGAACGGCAGCCGCGAAGCCAGCCGAGCGGTCACCGACGCGCTGCCATTGTTGAAACAGGCGCAACGGGTGACGGTGATGGCGGTCAACCCGCAGATCGATGAGCAAGGCCACGGCGAGGCGCCGGGTGCCGACTTGGCGACCTTTCTGGCGCAGCATGAGGTCAGGGTCGAGGTACACGTCGACCGCGGCGCGCAAACCGATGTCGGTGAAGAATTGCTGTCGCGCATCGCCGATCTCGATATCGACCTTTTGGTGATGGGCGCCTATGGCCACAGCCGGGCGCGCGAATGGGCCTTCGGCGGCGCCACCCGCACCATCCTGCAAAGCATGACCGTGCCGGTGTTGATGTCGCACTGAGCACTGCGCTGCCCGCTGGTGCTTGCCTGAGCCATGCCGCGCGCGCGACAGCGCACCGCCTTGACATTGATCAAACACGCGCCGTCCGCAGCGCTTAGGCTACAAGTCAAGTCACCAGAATGTAGCCAGGCCGGTGCCGAATGCACCGCCTTTGAAAACGGTGAGACGGGAGAAATCATGCAGGCGCTAAGCGGTTGGAACATCGACGAGGCGGACTTTCCGCGCAAGGGTCCGCCGGAGTCGCGCGCCTGGTTCGCATTGCGCTATGCCGCGCTGGCACCGTCCAGCCACAACACCCAGCCATGGCGCTTCATGGTCAACGGCGACACGATCTCACTGCTGGCCGACCGCACCAGGGGTTTGCCGGTGGTCGATCCATACGATCGCGAACTGCACATCAGTTGCGGTGCCGCCCTGCTCAACCTGCGCGCCGCGCTGGCGCATTTCGGCTTCGGGTTCGAGATAGACCTCTTCCCTGACGAGGCCGAACCCGACCTGCTCGCGCGTGTGCGCATGTTCGAAAGCAACGTGGTCGACAGCGCCCTGTCGCACCTGTTTCCCGCCATCACCCGGCGCGTCACCAATCGCGGGCCGTTCAGCCCGATCGCGGTACCCGCAAGCGTGTGCGCCGCCTTGTTCTCAGAAGCTGCCGCCGAAGGCATCGTGGTGCGGCCGGGAACCAGCATTCCGCAACACAAGGAAGTGGCCACACTGATCGCACAGGCCGACAAGCAGCAGTTCGCCGACGCGCGCTTCCGGCGCGAATTGGCGGCGTGGATCCATCCACAGCGCGCGAGCGACGGCATACCGGCGCACGCATTCGGCGTGCCGCAATTGATGGATTTCGAGACGCCGATCACAGCAATGGTGATCCGCACCTTCGACCTGGGCGAAGGTGTGGCCGCGCGCGATGTCGCGGTCGTGACCGGATCGCCGTTGCTGTTGTGCTTTTCGACCAGGCAAGACAACGCGCCGGCCTGGCTGGCCACCGGGCAGGCGCTGCAGAGAGTCCTGCTGCTGGCCAAGCTCGAAGGCTACGACGCCTCGTACCTGAACCAGCCGATCGAGGTGCCCGAACTGCGGATGCAGTTGCGTGAAGCGCTGCAAACCGACCCGTACCCGCAACTCCTGATCCGTGTCGGCCGCGGCGAATTCGCCGCGCATACGCCGCGCCGACCGCTTGACCAGGTGGCCAGTTGAACCCATCAGTCGCCGCGGCTACCGGCGAACCTTGAACAAGAGGCAAGCAACATGACGAACGACCAGACTGACAAGGCTGCGCACCCCGCCCCGCGCGTACCACCCGACGACTCCCTGCAATCGAGCGTCCCGGTGTCCGTGCGGGTGCCCGGCCACCACCTCACACGCACCGGGATACTGCCGCAACTGTGCATCAGCCCGGCGCAAATGTGGGACATGACCGCGCAAGCAGCCTACTACCGGGCCCAGCAGCGCGGATTCGCCCCCGGTCACGAACTCGATGACTGGCTGGCGGCCGAAGAAGAAGTCCTGTCGAACCTGATGTAAGGCCGCGCGCAGACGCGTGCGTGCCGCGGCTTCGCCGATGCCCTGCGCGCCCGCCCGAGCCATCGCGGCCCGGTTCCCATGACGCGGCATGGCAGGGCATCCCACCATGCATTTGCTTGAGCTTGATCAAAAGCGCGGACGGACGGCAATCGCAAAATAGGTACTCATCTCCCACCAACCAGGACTTGGCCCATCATGGACAGCAAACTCCTCCTGTTTCACGACGACGCACGCAACCGCGTAATGCGCGGCGTCGAACAGCTCGCCAACGCGGTACGCATGACGCTGGGCCCGAAGGCCCGCACCGTGATCCTCGAGCGCCCCTACGGACCGCCGCTGATCATCAACTCGGGTGTCGCGGTGGCCCGCGAAATCGTGCTGTCCGACCCGGTCGAGAATCTCGGCGCCCAGCTCGCGCGCGAGGTCGCCAGCCGCACCTCGGACGTGGCCGGTGACGGCACCACGACGGCGACGGTGCTGGCGCACAGCATCGCGCGCGAAGGCATGAAATACGTGACCGAGGGCGTCAACCCGCTTGATCTCAAGCGCGGCATCGACCTGGCGGTCGAGCGCGTGGTGGCCGATCTCAAGGCGAACGCGCGGCCGTGCACCGCGAAGATCGAGATCACCCAGGTCGCCAGCATCTCGGCCAACAATGACACCTCGATCGGCGAACTGGTCGCCAACGCGATCGAAAAGGTCGGCAAGGACGGCGCGGTGACTGTCGAGGATGGCACCGGCCTCTTGAGCGAGCTGGAGATCGTCGAGGGCATGCAATTCGACCGCGGCTACCTGTCGCCCTATTTCATCCACAGCGACAAGCAGCGCG
>JBEIFV010000088.1:0-24195 GCA_040382235.1 Burkholderiales bacterium | reverse complement strand
GCAGCCTGTCGGACTTAGGAAACGTCGGCTGCAAATCGGCCGCAGCGGTCCATTTTTCACCGCCTCCTTGGCCCATAGCTGGGCTATAGGCCTTCAAATTCGGCAAAAACTGTCATCGCTGGGGCCAATTTTCGCTTTCGACGTCCTAAGTCCGATCGGCTGCCAGGTCGCGAATGTTGCCTTTGCAAGTTTCCGAATCAAAAGGCATCTTCGTCAGCGGGCCCGCATTCCAGAGACTTGTTCAGCATTTCAGAGCAATAGTCGCGCCAACAGGCCTGCCGCCGGGCGCCGCACGCCGCACGCACCCCGCGCTGCGCTCGTGGCGCGCCCCGGCGCGTGCCATGACGATGCGTTTGGCATGTGTACCAGTGCGCCGAGGCGGTTCGCGGTTTCTGCCGTCACGCGTGCGGACTGTGGCGACCCGCGACTGGTTCAGGCTGCTTGCGCGCGCCTCCAGACGATGCACTGGGTGCGCGGACTGGCGGCGGAAAAATCGGGGCCTGCGAGCGTCAGGGTGTCGCCCGCAAGGTCGATGTGACGGGTGGAGGTGATGCCGATCAAGGCCGGGTTGGTGGCCACCTCGATGCTGTGGAATACGGTATCGTCGCGCACGGCAAAGCGGCCGGCATAGGCGAAGCTCTCGGCATAGGCCGTGGCGGCTTCGGTCGCCGATGCCGGAGCCTGTGGCGGGCGCGCCTTGCGCATCAGCGTCGCGCTGACATGACCGTCCGCGGTGTACATAAGGAAGCCTGCGGCGTCTTCACCAAGGGGATATTCGGGTGGGCGGCCATCCGCATACACCAGCGACCAGCCCACAAGGCGCCATGCACCCAACAAATCCGTGACCCCGATAGCCATTGCCGATCCTCCTTGTTATGGTTCAGATGATGCGCTTGCGGATTTCGGTGACGACCAACTCGGCTGCGATCACCACCGCGAAAACCGTGGCAAGTATGAGCGCCACGCGATCCCATTGAAACAGGTTGATTGCCGTATCGAGCGCCATGCCGATGCCGCCGGCGCCGACCAAGCCCAGCACCGCCGATTCGCGCACATTGATGTCCCAGCGAAACAGGGCGATGCTCCAGAACGATGGCTTGACTTGCGGCCAGTAAGCATACTGGAACAGCGCCAGCTTCGAGGCGCCGGCGGCGGTCAGGGCTTCGATCGAGCCGCGATGCACGTCTTCGACCGCCTCGGAAAACAGCTTGCCGATGAAGCCGATCGGCGTGAAACGCTGCCAGGTGTAGCCGGCGATCGGCCTGGCCGTTGCGGCCAGTGGCAATGCGCCGCCGCCCATTGCCGGAACACATTCTTGAGCCGGATCTGCAGTACTTCACCGACCATGATGAGAGCGATGATGGAAAGCACGATGGCGAACACGTAGTCGTAGTCGAAACGCTGGAAGGCGGCGAAAAGAGTGCCGCCGATGAGCTCAGTCCGGGTGCACTGTCATGTGCACAGGGTGTCAACCGCAAAGTACGCAGCATCCCAGCCTTCATGCCCGCTGCGGCAGGTCTCGACCAGCCGCATCACTTCGCACGCCGATGCCCCCCGCGCTGACACCGCTTCAATCCTCCGGTCAATCAGGCCTTCCAGACCCTCAACTTCATACCGCACCGCGTACCGCCTGAAACTGCGATCCGTGACACCAGTGTTTCCGCTGCCTTCTCCTGCGTTAGCCGCTTCGCTTCCATTGCCAGCCCATATACGCTTCGTCGAATCTCTTCTTCCGGATCTCAGGTAGAAGTTTCGCCCGGCTTACGGTGGCTTCCATACACCCTGCAAGAACCGGACAGATTACTTGCTATTGACACCCAGGCGTGCCGGCTGCCGTCCTGGTGCATCAACATGCCCGGTAGCGGCCTTCTCTCCCGCTTCCTCCGGTGCTTGCCGCGCGCCTTGGCTCTTGGCACTGCGCTCGCCTCCTGCAGCACCTTCTTGACCCAGCTGTAGCTGCGCTCGCCCATCCCCTCGCGCCGGTACCAGCTGTGAAAGTGCTTCACGTTCCAACCGTCGTGCCAGTTCTGATACTTCTCCACCACCGCCAGCACTTCGTCCACCGGCGCACGTCGACTCGATACCTGTTCGATCCGCTGGTCGATCAACCCTTTCAGCCCTTCGGCCTCGTAACGCACCACGTAACGCCTGAAATTGCGCTCCGACATCCCCAGCACTTGGCCCGCTTCCTCCTGCGTCAGTCGCTTCTCCCGCCATCCCTCGTACGCCTCTTCGAATCTCATCTTCCGGATCTCCCGTAGCAAATCCGTCCGGCTCAGGGGGCTTTCCATGTCCCACCTCAAAACCGGACAGATTACGTGCTACTGCTCCGGACAACTCATTTGCTACTGACACCTGTACCTGCACGGCTTGACCGACCCGCATATTGTCCAATACGATACCCTCACCTCAGAAGGACGCTGGAACGAATTCGCCGACGTCATCCTCGCCAACCCGCCCTTCATGTCTCCGAAAGGCGGCATCAAGCCACACAAGCGCTTCACTTTCCTTGAAGTGGCAATCTCAGTAGCAACTACAGAATCCAAAAATTTCCCGAGGAGATAGAAATGAACACACGCCGCAAACTTGTCATCGCCATGGGCGCGAGTGCCATTGCGACCCAGGTGCCAAACAGCGCATTGGCTCAGCAGTCCTACCCGAACAAGCCAATCCGCTTCGTCATGCCCTACCCGCCCGGCGGCAGTTCGGAAATCCTCGCACGCCCGATCGCAGCCGAGCTGACCAAGAACCTTGGCCAGTCGGTGTTCATCGACTTCAAGCCAGGCGGCGGCACCACCATTGGCGCCGACATGATTGCCAAGTCTCCGCCAGACGGCTACAACATCGTGATGATGCTGACTGCCCACGCCGTCAACGCCACGCTGATGCCCAAGCTGCCCTACGACACGGTCAAGGATTTCGCCCCGATCACCCTGGCCGCCACCCTGCCCCTGGTGGTGGTGGTGAACGCGCAATCGCCGATCCGCACCCTGGCCGACCTGATCGCCGCGGCCAAGGCCAATCCCGGCAAGCTCAACTACGCCTCCGCCGGGCCGGGCAACACCAGCCATCTCTCGGTCGAGTATTTCAAGTCGGTGGTCGGTGTCGACATGACGCACGTGCCCTACAAGGGCAGCGGCCCGGCGATTACCGCGCTGCTCGGGCGCGAAGTGGACCTGATCTTCGACTCGCTGTCGTCTTCGCTGCCGCAGATCCAGGGCGGCAAATTCCGCGCCATCGCCGTCTCCACCCTCAAGCGCTCGCGCGTGCTGCCCGAGGTGCCGACCATTCACGAGCAGGGCATCAAGGGCTTCGACGTGTCGGTCTGGTACGCGATTCTGGCGGCGGCAGGCACGCCGGCGCCGATTGTGCAGAAACTCAATGCCGAATTCATCAAGGCGATGAACATGCCGGAGGCGAAGCAACGTATCGAGGCGGCCGGCTACGATATCGTAGGTTCCACGCCGGCCGAACTCGACACGTTCATCAAGGCCGAGATCACGCGCTGGGCCAAGGTGGTCAAGGATTCGGGCGCGACGGTCAATTGACGGCCTTGGCCGCAGGCGAGGTTGGCCATCCTCGCGGAAAGCTCTTTGATTTACTGTCGCTGTCATAGTCAGCTTGGTCCAAACGTCAAGTCACGGCCTCGCTCTCGCTGCCTCTATCGCGGCTCATCACTCCCCGTCAAGCCGATCGGGGGTTTCGTAGCTGCGTGATACCATTTATTGACATTCTTCCCGGAGAGCATCATGGGTGCATTTGATCCAGTCGAACCGGCGCGCACGAAGCCGCGTACGAAGCCTCCCGCCGCTCGTAAGCGGAAAACTCTGGCGGACAAAATGGCGGCCTATATCGGGTGCGACACGTCCGACACCTGGCCATCCGATGCCGCGCGGCAGCACAAAGAATACCTGCGTGCAAGTCTGGCCAAAAAGCATTCTGGTTGACGCAGGACCGCTGATCGCGCTCGGCAGGGCGCGCGATGCCGACCACCAGAGGGCGCTGCGCTTCGCCGCCGTGTACACCGGCACTTTGATTACGACATTGGCGGTGATTGCGGAGGTTTGTCATTTTGTGCGCGAGCGCAAGATCGAGTTGTTCGAACAAATCCGAAATCGGGTCGTGGTGCTCGAGAACATTGGCGTGCCCGACATGGCGCGCTTGACAGAGATTTGTGTCAAGTATCCGCGAGCGGATTTTGCCGACGCATCCTTGATTGTAGTTGCCGAGCGAACCGGGATCACCGATATCGTCACTCTCGACGACGCCGATTTTTCGGTTTATCGCACCAAAGGCGGTAAACACTTCACCAACCTGTTTTGATGCCGCAATATTCCTGGGCATAAGAACTTTCGAAGACAGGACTGCCGTCGAGCGCGGAAAAATGCGCGCTTGCGAAGTGTCGCCAACACCCCGCGACAACGCCGTTCAGCGTGGCGCCATGCGCAGCGCCCCATCCAGCCGGATGGTCTCGCCGGTCAGCATCTGGTTCTCGATGATGTGCAGGGCCAGCTCGGCGAATTCCGCGGGCTGACCGAGTCGCGGCGGATGCGGCATCGAGGCCGCCAGCGCCGCGCAGATCGGCTCCGCCAGGCGCCCCAGCAGCGGGGTATCGAAAATGCCCAGCGCGATCGTCATCACACGGATACCGCGCCCGGCCAGGTCGCGCGCCGCCACCAGGGTCATGCCGACCACGCCGGCCTTGGACGATGCATACGGGATCTGCCTGATCTGCCCTTCGTAGGCGGCGATCGAGGCAGTGAGCACCACCACGCCGCGCTCGCCGTCGACTGCTTCGGTTGCTGCCATGCGCGCGGCGGCCAGGCGCAGCACGTTGAAGCTTCCCACCAGGTTCAGGCGCACGATCTCCTCCTCGTACATTTCCAGCGAGCCGGGCCGGCCGTCGCGGTCGAGTACGCGCACCGGGCCGCCACGGCCGGCGCAGTGCACCACCGCGCGCAACGGTCGTCCAAGCGAAACCGCGATGTCGAGTGCGGCGTCCATCGGTGCGGCGTCGTGAATATCGGCCGCGGCAAAGCTCGCGGCTTCAAGCCCGGTTTGGCCGCCATCGGCTCGCTCATGATCAACAGGCCCGCCGCGCCGTGGGGGATCTGCGAGAAATTGTCGACAATTGCTACATGCTCCCCGCCAGATTGAGCCAGACAGTTTTCTGCTCCGTGTAGTTGGCAATGGCCGCCTGGCCGAGGTCGCGGCCGACGCCGGAGTCGCCACCCATTCCGCCCCAGGGCAGGCGGCTGTCGGTATGGCCGAAGGTGTTGATCCATACGGTGCCGGCGTTAAGCGCGTCAGCGACCTTGTGGGCGCGCGTCACGTCGCGGGTCCAAAGGCCTGCCGCCAGGCTGTAGCGGCTGTCATTTGCCTGCACTACCGCGTCGGCGGCGTCGGTGAATGGGATCACGGTGGCCACCGGGCCAAAGATTTCCTCCTGCGCGATCCGCATGTCGTTGTTGGCGTCAGAAAAAACGGTGGGTTCGACAAAGTGTCCGCAATGTGCGGGCGCGGTGCCGCCGCAGGCGACGGTAGCGCCTTCGGCACGGCCGGCCTCCACCAGCGCCAGGACGCGATTGCGTTGAACCTCGGAAATGAGCGGCCCCATGGTAGTTTCCGGGTCAAACGGATCCCCCAGGCGGATCTTCTGTGCGCGGCGCACCAATCGGTCGACGAATTCCTCGTAACGGCTTTCCTGTACGAAGATGCGGGAACCTGCCGAACACACCTGGCCGGCGTTGAAGAAAATGCCAGAGGATGCGGCACGCACGGCGGCCTCGATATCCGCGTCCTCGAACACGATGTTAGCGGACTTGCCGCCGAGTTCCAGGGTTACATGCTTGCAATGGGCGGCGGCGCTGGCCATGATGCGCTTGCCGACGGCGGGTGATCCGGTGAACGAGATCTTGTTGACGCCCGGATGGTCCACAAGAGCCTGGCCGGCTTCGTTCCCGTACCCCGGCACGATGTTGAGCACGCCAGGCGGAAAGCCGGCCTCAAGCGCCAGTTCTCCCAGGCGCAACGCGCTCAGGGGGGTGAGTTCGGCTGGCTTGAGCACCACCGCGCAGCCGCATGCCAGCGCGGGTGCGATCTTCCACATGGCGTTCATAAGTGGGAAATTCCACGGGACGATGGCGGCGACCACGCCTACAGGCTGGCGCTTTACGTAGGTAAGCGCATCCGGACGCGTGGGCACCACCTCACCGTTGATCTTGTCGGCCCAGCCCGCGTAAAACATCAGGCAATCGACGGCCGCGGGCAAATCCTGACGGCGTGTCGCGGCCAACGGCTTGCCGGCGTCGAGGCCTTCGAGCGCGATCAGTTCCTCCGCGTGCGTTTCCAGCAGAAACGCCAGTTTTATCAGCAACCGGCCGCGCTGCGCACCGGACATGAACTTCCAAGCCGACCCGTCGAGTGCCTGGCGGGCCGCAGTCACGGCGAGATCGACGTCATGCGCACCGGCCTGCGCGACCATCGCGAGTGTGGTTTCAGTAGCGGGGTTGGCGGTGGCGAAAGTTCGCCCGTCCGCCGCCGCTACGCGTGCGCCGCCGATCAGAAGGCGCGTATCCGGAATCACCTGTGCCGCCATTTTCCTGCCCCGTGAATTCTTGAAGGCTCGATTGTTGGCAGGCCGGGCGTTCGCGATCAAATCAGAATTGCGGAGGCTTTGATCGGAAAATCCTATCAGCGCAATTCAGGCCAGACTTGCCAGCGGCGTCGCGCGCAACACCTCGATCAGCGCGGCGGTCAGGGGCGGCAGCGGCTGGCGCGCGGCAGTGATCAGGCCCACGGAATGGGCCGCGTCGGGCGCCATCACGGGGATCGCGCGCAGGTCCGATACACCGCCAATCAGGGTGGCAAAGGTGCGTGGAACGATGGCGCACCACTGGCTCTGCCGCACGTGGCTCGGTACGCCCACCAGCGTGTTGGCCTCGCCGACGATAACCGGAATTACGCCGGCTTCGGCGAAATGGCCGTCCACCAGGCGGCGGTTCTGCATCTCCCGATTGAGCAGAACCAGTGGCAGGCGTGCGGCATTGGCCCAGGTAATGGAGCGCCGACCGGCGAGCAGCGTGCGCGTACCCAGGAGGACATAGCGCTCCGCGTACATGGGCATGACCGTCAGACCTTGCGTTGGGGGGCCATCGGTGTACGAGATACCGGCCTCGATGGTGTGTTCGTTCAAGGCGCGCTCGATCTCGCGCGAGGTCTTGGAAAGAAAGCTGATGGTCGCCTCCGGATAGGTACGCAGGAAGGCCGCCGAAAGCTCGCCCGCCAAGGGTTCCGCCGTGGGGATGATGCCGATACGTAAATGCCCGGAGAGGCTGCCGCGCACATGGCTCAGGGATTGCCGCAGCGCTTCGACGTCGGCGCCAATCTGCCGTGCCCATTCCAGCACTTTGCGGCCTTCCGGCGTAAAGGTCTCGAAGCGGCCCCTGGCGCGCGATACCAAAGGCGTGCCGAGTTCATTTTCCAATTGCCGTAGTGCGGCCGACAGGGTTGGCTGGGTGATGTGGCACGCCTCGGCCGCGCGGCGGAAATTGCCTTCGCGCGCCAATGCGATCATGTATCCGAGATGGCGCAGGTTCATGGAAGTCGCTTTGGTTTGGTTGCGAGGAACGATCCGGGGTCAGTCTAGTTGGCACGGCCTTCCAGTTGCGGCAATGCCAATGATCAATCCAAGCATGGATGTACAACGTATGCACGATTGAACATATTTCACCCTTCTTGATGTGTCTCCATCATAAGGTAGGGCATTTCAACAAGCGACCTGGCTGCCGGTCGGCGTGCGGTGATAGGCCTGCGCTTAAAAGTCCTGGACGGCGCCATGCAGGTCTTCCGGAGAGTCGCTTGGATATAGCGCGCACGCCGGCCAGCGCAGGCCGATCAGCCGATTGATTGACGGCGGGAGATCCGCCCAGCCGAAAGGCACGCCGGGCGATAGATGGAGACGTCCGGCGCGCATCGCTGCCACGTTGCTCCAGAGCGGATCGCGCGCGTAGTACACCCGCGGCCCCCTGGATACCCGCTTGACCATGGCAGCACGCATGAAGCGGTATTCGCCGTATCGACCTGCCATGCCAACTGGCGCGAGGAACCGGTTCCGGCCGCGGTGGTGAGCTACGTCGATATCCAGGCATTTGTGAAGGCCCGTACCAGTCGCGGCTGGTCTCGATACCGGCAATTCCTTTCCGTTCCGGATCACAGGCGTGCCGGCTGCAGTGTAGTGGCACATCAATTTCGATCTCACCGAGGGCAAGCCGATCACCGCGAATTGTTCGCCAAGTCCAAGGCCGACTAGGTCGAGAAAAATCGCGCCATTGAGTTCGTCGGCTTCCTCTCCGAAACACAGCAGGGCGTGTTCATCAGTGCCTATGCGCCAGCCATCAAGGAGGAATCCGGGCAGAAGAACTTCATTCACATGCACCCAATGACGCAGGATGGCGCCGCCTCCGGGCAAATTGATGACATCCGGCTCGCGCCCGGAATGGTGCTGCTGTTGCCGCAGCCTTGACGGAAGGCAGGCGGTGGGCTGCTCATTTCAATGGCGCCAAGCCTGAGGCCCTTCGAAAGAAGGCGCCTACGCGCTGGTTGTGTCGCGCAGTCTGGCGCCGGCCTGCAGGTTTCGCCACCACGCAAGCACCCTGTCTTTTGAAACCGGCAGCAGGAGCATTTCATCGCCGACGAATGCGTGCCATTGCGGCAGGAAACGTTCGGCCACGCTGGTGAGCAGCGGCAGCCCTGCCATGGCGATCTCCGCCATTTCCGCGCGCAGGCCGCTGCCGGCGGCTTCCTGGCCACCGAACTTGTTGACAATTACAAGTTGATCCTGGTCGATTACCGCCTGGCGCAGTACCGCGGAGGCATCCGCCAGCGCGCGGATATCGAGTGCACAGGATTGCGACGCCATGCCCAGGTTCTGGGTGAGCGGATACATTGCGCCGGTATCGAGGTTTTCCAGTTCAATCCTGCAACGTGAATCCGAGTGGTCGCGAAAGCTGTGTTGCACCAGTCCGCCGACGCGCACGCCCTGGCCCTGCAAGACGTGCGCGACATCGGACAACAACTCCTCCACCAGTTGGCCCGGCGAGTAGACGATAGCGGCGATCATGCTTGGCGTGTTCATGTACGGGATGTTGGGCGTCGCACGGTCACGATCCGGTCCTCATTGTCCGCGTGTTGCGGGGCAAAAGCGTATGGCGCTATCCGTGGCGCACACAAGAGTGGGACGATGGCGAGCCGGATTGCGGCGCAACGGCCTGCAGTTTCGGCGCGGCCGCTTCTTCCCGAATCGCCTGGATGAAACTGCCCAGGCTGCTGGTGCGCATCGCCCGGTAGGGTTTGCCCGCCTGGCGGGCCAGCCGCTTTACCGAACCCGTGGCGTCGTGGCTGATGCAGTCCACCGGAAAGAGCACGATGTCGCCACCCTGCAACAGGCCAGGCAGGAACCCTTTGCGTTCTTCCATGCCGCCGTCGTGGTGCAGCAACTTGCTGGCGGCCGATTCGATCATCTGGCGAATGGCCTCCACATTGCCGCGTCGGCCGCCACAGTAAAGAATCGTGCGCCTGCGCAAAAAGGTGTGGAGTTGCTCCTGCAGGTTGGCGACATTGCCGCTGCTGGCGGCCAGGCGAATCTCCAGCGTCGCCAACTCGTCGGCCATGCCTGCGGCGACACCGCGGCTGTGCGACAGGGCGGTTTCGGTCTGTGTCAATTTGGCCTTGAGCCTTTCAACCTGCTCAAGCAGCGACGCGGCGCGTGCACTTTTCTGGTTTTCATTTTGGTGGTCATGGTTGCCGGTCCTTGCAATTGATCTGGCTGTCCCGCGGCGGAGTCTTTGCAATCGAGCGCTGTGCCTATGCAGTGATTGTCATATCTCTATAAATATTACGGTTTGCAAAAAAACGACCTGCAGGCCCCATTTCTCAACGCGTCAGCGCGCGATGCCGAAGCCGTACTTGATCCAGACGGCGCGCGCTTCTGCGCCCCCCAGATAGTCGATCAGCGCCTGAGTGGCGGGATTGAGTTTGCCGGCCACCACCGCGCCCGAATAGATCACCGGCGGGTGCAGGTTGGCGGCGAAGGTGTCGACGACGCGGGTCTTGGGTTCCGCTTTGGCGTCGGTTGCGTAGACGATCCCGAGAGGTGTTTCTCCGCGAGCCACCAGCACCAGCGAGGCACGCACGTTCTCGGAACGGGTGAGGGACTTTTCCACATCGTTCCACACGGCCAGGGAGGTCAGCGCCGCCTTGGCATATTTGCCGGCCGGCACGGCGTCCGGATTGGCCAGCGCCAGGCGGCCGCCCTTGAGCGCCGCCGCGAGGGCAAAACCGGGCGCGATGGTGAGCTTGATGTCACTGTCCGCGGGAGCCACCAGCACGAGGGTGTTGACCAGCAGGTTTTTGCGCGTGGCGGCGACGATCAGGTTCTTTTGCGCAACATAGTCCATCCACGCCTCGTCGGCGGAGAGGAACAGGTCGGCCGGCGCGCCGTGTTCGATCTGTCTGGCCAAGGCGTTGCTACCGGCATAGGAAACACGCACCTGATGCCCCGTTTTCGAGGCGAACGCCTTGACGTTTTCGTCCAGCGATTCCTTCAGGCTGGCGGCGGCAAAGACGGTGATGTCGGCCGCCAGGGCAATCGACCCAATCGAAGCGAGCAGGCCAAACGTCAGGGATTTGAACAGGGTGCGCATGGAAGGGAGGGTCTGAATGAAAGACGGTCGTCGTATTCAATCAGATATTACGAGGCGAGTAAAGAAAAACGCTGTATTGCGGTGGACGCGCTGGCGCCGGGCCGCCTACTTGTTCAGCAGTTTTTTCAGTGCGCCAACTTCGTTCGCAGCCGCCGCCATCGCCTTGCCTTCGATGGCGCGGTACAACTCGATCATCGCCTCGCCCTCGGGTGTCAGTATCGTGCCGCCGCCATGGGCGCCGCCGGTGGCGGTACCGACTGCAGGTTTCACCATCGACCGGTTCATTTCGTCTACGAGGAGCCAGGCGCGCCGGTAGGACATGCCGAGCTCCTTGGCCGCGGCCGTGATCGAGCCGGTCGAAGCGATCGCCTCCAGTAGCGCGATCTTGCCGGGCCCCACGGCGATGACTTCCCCGGTGCGGATGCGCAGGCGGAACTGGACGTCGTGCGGCATGGCGAATTCTCCTTCAGGCGCAGGTTCTCAAGCGTATGTTGTCATGGGCGGAGCCGCCGGAGTGAGTGAGCTTCGGTTGCTTTTTCGGCAGCAAGCGCCTTGGCCAGATCCGCAGGCGAACTCAGGTAGTGCGCTAGCAAGAACGCATCCACATGCGGCAGGATGACGCGAATGCCTGCGGCGCGCGGCTCGAAGCCGTCTTAGCGCAACAGCGGGTTCTGCCTCTCGATGCACCGCGCCGGGCGTTTCAGCCGCGCCGCCTCTTCATCGTCACTGCCATGCCGGCGGCGGGCAGGCGCTTAGCCGTCGCCAAGCCGAGGCCCGAGGCGCCGCCGGTCACCAGCACCGCATTGCCCTTGGTTTGCACCTCTCGCCGCCTTGCTTTAGAGGCGTTCGATGATGGTGGCGTTGGCCATGCCGCCGGCCTCGCACATGGTCTGCAGCCCGTAGCGCCCGCCGCTGCGCTCCAGTGCATTCAACATGGTGGTCATCAGGCGTGCGCCCGAGCCGCCCAGCGGATGACCCAACGCGACCGCGCCACCGCAGGGGTTCAGGCGCGCCGGATCGACATTGAATTCGCGTTGCCAGGCCAACGGCACCGAGGCGAAGGCCTCGTTGACCTCGTAGTGGTCGATGGCATCTGCCTTCATGCCGGTCTTTTCCAGCACCCGATGGGTGGCCGGAATCGGCGCGGTCAGCATCATCAGGGGGTCGTCGCCGATCACATCGAAGCCGACGAAGCGCGCGCGCGGTTTGAGCCCCAGTTTCGCGGCCATGCGTTCACTCATGATCAGAAGGCCCGCCGCGCCGTCGGTGATCTGCGAGGAGTTGCCGGCGGTCACACGCCAGTCGAGCTGCGGGTAGCGCGCCTTCATGTCGTCGCTGGCGAACGCCACCTTCAGTTGTGCCAGCGATTCAGGCGTGGTCTGCGCGCGGATGGTCTCGTCCTCGGCGACCGTGCCGGCCGGCGTGTCAACAGCCACGATCTCGTTCTTGAAATGCCCCGCCGCGCGAGCGGCCGCCGCGCGCTGATGCGACTGCGCCGCGTAAGCATCGAGTTCCTCGCGCGAGATGTTCCATTTGTTGGCCACCAGTTCGGCGGAAACGCCCTGGCCGATCATGCCGGGTGCATAGCGTGCCAGCACGCCCGGAGAAAACGGGTTTTGCCCGATGCGTGCACTGCCCATCGGCACCCGGCTCATTGATTCCACCCCGCAGGCGATCACGATGTCGTAGGCACCAGCCATCACGCCTTGGGCTGCGAAATGCACCGCCTGCTGCGACGAACCGCATTTGCGGTCGATGGTGGTCGCGGGCACATGATCGGGATAGCCCGCTGCCAGCCAGGCGAAGCGGCCTACTCCCGCGGATTGCTCACCGGCCTGCGACACGCAGCCGGCGATGATGTCGTCGACGGTGCCGGGGTCAAGCCGGTTGCGTTCGATCAGAGCCTGCAGCACCGGCTTGAGCACGTCGGTGGCATGCAGTTCGGACAGCGACCCGCCGGGTTTGCCGCGCCCCATCGGGGTGCGGACGGCGTCGACGATCACGGCTTGGTTTGGCATGGCGGTCTCTTTGGTGTTTTGATCGGATGAAGATCGAAGCGCGACAGTTTAGCTGCCTGGTGGATGGGCCAGCGGCGCGTCGCTTCCGGGAATAGCGGCGTCAAATCCCGCAGGCGCAGCAGCCGGGCCCCGCAGCGTGCATGCCATAATCAAGATGCTGTCATATCCATCCGCCTCCGAACCTGATAGCCCCCGATGAGCGCACCCCGCAAGGTCGCCGATCCGCGCGAAGACCGCTTCGACTATTCAGCGATCGTCGATCGCGCGCCTCTGCGCTGGCCAGGCGGTGCCCGCGTCGCGCTCTGGGTCGTGCCCAACATCGAGCACTACGAGTACCTGCCAGCACAAGTAAAGGTGCGCGACCCCTGGCCGCGGTCCCCGCACCCGGATGTGCTCGGCTACGGGCAGCGCGACTATGGCAACCGGGTCGGGCTGTGGCGAATGATGGAGGTGCTCGACCGCCATCGGGTGCGCTGCACCGTCTCGTTGTCGCTCGCTGTACTTGAAATGTATCCGGAGATTCTCTCGGCGATGGAGGCGCGCCGCTGGGAATACATGTCGCACGGCCTGTACAACACGCGTTATCACTGGGACTACTCGATGGAGGAAGAGCGGGCCGCCATCGATGCCTGCCAGGAAATCCATCAGCGGCTGACTGGGCGCAAGATGGCGGGCTGGTTTTCCCCGGCGGCCTCCTTCACGCTCAATACGCCGGACCTGGTAGCCGAAGCCGGCTTTCGCTACTACTGCGATTTCTATCACGACGACCAGCCCATTCCCGTCAAGGTGAAGAGCGGCAGTCTGATATCACTGCCCTACTCGATGGAAGTCAATGACAGCATTGCCTGGCGCCGCGGCGAGGAAGGTGAGGATTTCGCACGCACCGTCTGTGACGAGTTCGACACCCTCTACGCGGACGGCGGCCTGCACGGGCGCGTGATGTGCATCGCCATTCACCCGTTCATCATGGGCCAGCCGCACCGCATCGCGCACCTCGACCGTGCGCTCGGCTATGTACTGGGCCACGCGGGTGTGTGGCAGGCCACCGGCGCCGAGATCGCCGATTGGGCCGCCGCGCATCACCTGGCGCACACCACCGGTGCGACAGGCGGCTGATGGCCGCGTCACGCGCACCACTGGAGAATCGCATTGACTGAATCCGTCGCCATCCCGCAAGCAGACTACATCCGCGCCTACATGGACGAGCGCCCGGTGCTGCCGGCACGCTCGGCGCTGCTCATCATCGACATGCAATACGCGACCGGTTCGCGCGACGGCGCCCTTGGCCGCAAGCTCGCAACGCTGCAATCAAACGCCGGCGACTACCGCTTCGAGCGCATCGAGACCCTGGTGCTGCCCAATGCGCAGCGCCTCATGGCCGGGTTTCGCGCCGCCGGGCACTCGATCATCCACATCACCATCGGTGCACGGCTGCCGGACGCCTCGGATGCGCCTGCGCACATGCGAAGCCTGTTTCGCGAACTGGGCAACCATGCCGGCAGCCGCGACCATGAAATCCTGGATGAGTTGAAGCCGCGTCCAGGGGAACTGGTGATCAACAAGACCAGCATCGGCGCCTTTGCCTCGACCGGCATCGACAGCCTGCTGCGTGCGTTGGGCCGCGAGCAGTTGTACCTGCTGGGCGTATCGACCAACATGTGTGTGGAGACCACCGCGCGCGAAGCCGCCGACCGCGGTTACCAAGTGACGCTGGTGGAAGACGCCTGCGCCACCACCCACGCCGACCTGCATGCGGCGACGATGAAAAATTTCCAGCGCCTGTTCGGCCGCGTGTGCTCCACGACCGAGGTGATGAACGAGCTCGCGATGACCTGACGAGCAGGTGACGCGCAGGAACTACGGCTTGGGCCGCGCAGGCTCGCCGGACACAATGACCGCGGCGATCGCCCCCGGCGTGGTGCGCCAGACGTCGGCGGCCGCGGGAATCGCCGCCAGGGCCTCGCGCAGATAGCGGATGCGCCCGGCCATCCCGGACAGCCAGGGATGCAGTCCCAAGCCAAACACGCGCCCTGAATCACCGGCCTCGGCGCGCAGCACCGAGAAGGCTTCGCCCACCAGCGCCGGGAAGCGATGCGCCGGCAAGCGGCGCAGCCATTGCTGTTGCACATCGTCCCACTCGGCCTGGTTGGGTATCGACACGATCGCAGGCCTGGTCGACAGCAGGTAGGGCTGGTCGTCGTTGGGCCAGTCGAGCACATAGCGGAAGCCGGCTTCGGCCAGCAGTTGGGGCGTGCGGGTCGATTCGCCAAAATCCTGCCCGGCCCAGCCGGCCGGGCGCAGCCCTGTCGCGCGCGTGATTGTTTCGGCGCAGCTTTCGATCACTTCGCGTTCGGCAGCCTCATCCATGCGCGAGCTGATCATGCGGGTGGCGGCCACGCCATGCGCGATGAATTCGCAGCCACGCCGGCACAATTCCTCGACCAGGCGCGGAGTGCGCTCGATGGCCATCGCATTGGCCGCCACCGCAGGCACGATGCCGGCGCCATCGAGTGCCTCGAGCACGCGAAAAATGCCGATCCGGTTGCCATATTCGCGCTGCGTCCAGGTGCGGAAGTCAGGGAAGAAGCTGCCGTACTCGCCAACAAAACGCGGATCACGCAGCGCATCGGCCGGCGGCGCGAGTTCCCAATGCTCCAGATACAGCACGACGAAGGCGGCGACGCGCGCGCCCCCGGGCCAGGCCAGGTGCGGCCGGGTCGGCAAGGCCGAATATGGGTAGTGAGGATGATCCATGTTTGCAAGCGCCACACCATGCATTGTGGATCAGCTGCGGCCCGGCCGCCAGACCTGCCAGGCCCGAATGTTGCTTCTTGGAGCTAGATGGCGGTCGTGAAACGTGCAATGTTTTGCGGATTGAATACCTGTTGCACCATCCATCGCCACTGACCCGACATGACTTAGAATCCACCCCCTATTCCCTCCTCCACCCCACTCTGGAAAACCCTATGTTCAAGAAATCGCTTTTTGCCGCCGTCGTAAGCGTTGCGGCAGCCACGCTAGCCCCGCTGGCGGCCGCGCAGGACAAGATCACCGCTGTGCATGCATTCCCTGCCAGCTGGGTCTATTCGAAGAGCTTTCTTGATTTCGTCAAGAAGGCCAATGCCGCCGGCAAGGGCGTAGTTGAAATCACGGTGCGCGGCGGGCCCGAGGCGGTCGGCATGTTCGAGCAGCCGGCCGCGGTGCGCGACGGCGTGGTCGACATGGTCTACACGCCGTGCGCTTTCTATGCCGCCGCCGTGCCCGAGTGCGACGCCGTCAGCGCCTCGACCATCGACGGTCCGAAGGCGCGCAAGAGCGGTGCGATGGAAGCCTTGAACGAGGCCCATGTGCGCCGCATGAGCGTGGTGTACCTGGGCTGGATGGACAGCGGAATCCGTTTTCACCTGTGGTTCAAGAACCAGCCCAAGCTCGATGCGCGCGGCAATCTCGACATCAGCGGCGTGAAGCTGCGCGGCAACCCGATCTACAACGCGTTCTTCACCAACTACCTGAAGGCGCAGGTGATCAACCTGCCGTCCACCGAGGTCTATACGGCCCTGGAGCGCGGCACGGCGGACGCCACCGGCTGGACCGAGATCGGCCTGATGGATGCCAACTGGGACCGCTTTCTCAAATTCAGGCTCGACCCCCCGTTCTTTTCCACCGATCTGGGTGTGATCATCAATGTGCGCAAATGGAATTCCCTGTCGGCCAAATCGAAAGAAATCCTGACCCGCGTCGCCACCGAGCATGAGGTGTCGTCGATCAAGGAATTGACCGAACTGCGCAAGAAGGAATTCGCCGAACTTGAGAAGCGCGGCATGAAAGGCGTCTCGCTGGGCAAGGAAGCCGCAGCCAACTTCGCCGCCGAAGCCCAGAAGGCCAGCTATGCGCGCATGAAGGAGCGCATGGAAAAGGCCGGCGGCCGCCAGGACGTCGATCGCTTCATCAAGCTCTTCGCACCCTCCTGAGCGCAAGCCCCGGGCCCTGACGCCATGCGACTTGTCGCCAGGGCCTACGACGCACTGCTCTACGGCATGGCCATGCTGGCCGGCGTTTTGATGGCATCGATGATGATCGCCATCACCGTCGACGTGCTGCTGCGCAACTTGGGCTACCAGAGTTCAGCCCACCTTTTCACTTTCACCGAGTACGCGCTCCTGATCGTACCCTGCCTGGGCGCACCCTGGCTGGTGCGCGAGAAGGGGCACGTCTATGTAGAGATCGGGCTGATGACCCTGCCGCCGGCGGCACGGCGCCGCTTTACCGTGCTGATCGGCCTGGCCTGCATCGCGGTGTGCGGCGTACTGGCCTGGTACGGTTTGCAGGTCACCCTGCGCAACTACAACCTGCGCGACATCGACGTGCGCTCGATGGACATGCCGCGCTGGATGATCGTGCAGTTCATCCCGCTGGCCTTCGGCATGATGGCCATCGAGTTCGCGCGCTTCCTGTGGCGCGGCGAAGACTTTCTGGGCGCCCTGGGCGGGCAGGCCGAGGGTGTGTTGCCAACACCTCCGCCCGGCACGGAGAAAAGCTAAGTGGATTGGTACTGGGCCGCGGCCCTGCTGTTCGGCCTGGGCGTGGGCCTGATGTTCCTCGGCATCCCTGTTGCGATCGCGTTTTTCGCCACCAACATCGTAGGCGCCGTTTTCTTCATGGGCGGCGGGGGCGGCATCGCGCAGGTGGTCAACAACGGTTTTGGTGCGATGACCAATTTCGCGCTGGTGCCGATTCCGATGTTCCTGTTGATGGGCGAGCTTTTTTATCACACCGGGCTCGCCACCAAATGCTTCAACGCCGCTGACAAGCTCCTGGGCAATATCCGTGGCCGGCTCGCCTACGTGACACTCATCGGCGGTACCGCCTTCGCCGGCCCGGCCGGTTCCAGCATGGGTGCCTGCGCCCTCTTGGGCTCGCTGATGGTGCCGGAAATGATGAAGCGCGGCTACAACAAATACCTGTCGATCGGCCCGATCATGGGCATCGGCGGGCTGGCGGTGATCATCCCGCCCTCGGCCCTGACCGTGTTGCTGGCCACCCTCGGCCGCACCGACGTCGGCGACCTGCTGCTGGCCGGCATCATCCCCGGATTCCTGCTGGCCCTGATGTACGGCGTCCTGATCTGGGCCTGGACCATGATTGATCCGTCCGCCGCCCCCGCCTACGCCGCCGACCCGGTATCGACCCGCGAGAAGATCCGCATGCTGTTTGTGGACGTGATCCCGATGATCGCCATCATCGTGTTTTCGGTGGTGGTGATGCTGGTGGGCTGGTGCACCCCGACTGAAGCCGCCGCGCTGGGCGCGGTATCGGTGATCGTGCTGGCCGCCTGCTACGGGCGCATGACCTGGAGCGCGATGGTGAAGTCGCTCGAAGGCGCGCTGAAGATCACGGTGATGTCCTTCCTCATCATCTTCGGCTCGGCCACCTTCGCACAGATGCTGGCCTTCACCGGCGCCTCCGGCGGCCTGATGAACTGGGCTCTGGGTTTCGAGCTGTCACCGATGGGCATGCTGTTCGTGATGATCGGGGTGATCCTGTTCCTCGGCTGCTTCATGGACCAGCTGTCGATGATGCTGCTCACCGCGCCGATCTTTTTTCCGCTGGCCAAGGCGCTCGGTTTCGACCTCACCTGGTTTGGCCTCATCATGCTGCTGGCGCTCGAAATCGGCTACACCACGCCGCCCTTCGGACTGTTGTTGTTCGTCATGAAAGGGGTGGCGCCGCCCGGGACCACCATGCGCGATATTTATCTCGCCGGCATGCCCTTCATCGCCTGCGTGCTGCTTTTGATCGGGCTTATCATCATGTTCCCGCCGCTGGCAACCTGGTTGCCGGAGTACAGCCACAAGCCCTGAGCACTGTGCGAAAGCGTCAAGACGCGCTTGGGATTGGAATGACAGGTCGGTGCCGGACATGCGATCGCGGCGATCGATTCGCGACAATCGCTTGTCGCGATTCGTTACGCATCGTCTCTACGCGACAAGGTGTGCCATCGGCTTTGGCGCACCGCCGTGGCGCAGGACATTTGTGTTGCAATAGATCAGGGAGAACAAACTCATGAGCGACAAGACCTACCGCATCTGGTTCCAGGGCGCCACCGACCGGGTGCAACACAGCCCCTACATTTCGCGCCTGGAGCCGCACCTGAAATCGCTGCTCGACCCCGGGTTCAGCTGCACCTTCAACACCACCACGCCGCCTGCCACCACGACCCATGCGATCACCGAGTTCCGCATGGCGCGCGCCTTCATCCGCAACGCGGTCGAGGCCGAGCGCCAGGGTTATGACTGTTACGCCATCAGCCATTTCCAGGACGCGGGCTTGGCCGAGGTCAAGTCGGTGGTCGACATTCCTGTGGTGGGCTTGGGCGAGACCAGCCTGTATCACGCCTGCACGCTGGGGCGCAAACTGGGGCTCATCACCATCAACCCGACCTTCATTCCCTGGCATGAAGACCAGGTCATCCGCTATGGCCTTGATCGCCGGGTGGTCGGCGTGCGTGCGGTCAACGCGAAGGTCAGCGACTTCATGCAGGCCTTTGCCAGCCCCGATGCGTACAAGCAGCTATTGCCCTTGTGGGAGCGCGAAGTGCGCGCCTTGCTCGAAGCCGGGGCGGATGTGATCGTGCCGGCGGGCGGCTTGCCGATGCTCCTGTTCGGCACCGAGCAGGGCGCCAGTTTCGAGGGCGCGCCGATTGTCAATGGCCTGACGATCCTGGCGCAGGCGGCGCAGATGGCGATCAAGCTGCGCAGGCACGGCAGCGGCATTGTCAGCCGGCGCTCGAACTACGCCAAGCCGCCTGCCCAGGCGCTCACCGAGTTCATGGAGCAGGGCTGAGCGTCGGGCGGCAATGCAGTCCCGTTTCGTATCCCCAAGCACAGCCTGCGCATGACGCCCAGCTCGCCAGCAAAGACCATGGACGACGCCACGCCAGGCGCGCAGGCGCGTGCCGAGCAGGTGTTTTTCGCAGACCCGGCGCTCGACCGCGCGTTCGGCGTGGTGATGGCACTGGCCACCGAATTGCAGGTGCTGCGTGATCGCGTCGCCGCGCTCGAACGCCAGTTGGAACGCGGCGGCCAGCTCGATCGCGCCGCGCTCGATGCCGAGCCTTCGGCCGACGAACTCGCGCAGTCGAAGGCCGATCGCGAGGCCTTTGTGCGCCACCTGATGAGCCCGTTCTTGGGCCGGCAAGCCAGCAGAGGCGGCGCATCGTGACACCGATTGCGCCGGCGGCGGCAGCGCAGGGCGCGCCCGACAACGCACCGGATCGCGCATTTGCTGCCGCCCAGGCGTTTCTGCTCTCGGCCAAATCCTTCTGGACCACCGAACTGTTTCCCGCTTTGCGCCGCGAGTACGAGACCGCACGCGATCCCGTCGCCGCCGAGACTCCCGCTACCGTTGCAGCCACGTTGGCGGACTCCACGCTTTACCGGTACTTCAGCTGGCTTGAGCGGCACTTGCAGAAAATGAAGTATTCGGGGCGCTACGGCCTGGCCAACTGGCAAGAGCGGCACCGGCCGGCACTCGAGGCCTCGCTTGACGCGCCGACCACACTCGATCCTGCGCTGGAATTGCCGCGCTACTACGTCAGCGTGGATATTCATCAACATCCCGGCGGGGTATGGAGCGATGCGCTGGCCGGTTTTGTGTACGAACGCGGCGCGCGCTCGACCACACCGCTTGCCGCAGGCCGCCACACCGACCTGCACCAGCGCTTCACCAACCTCGTCGCGCGCACGGTCGCGGCACGCAGCATCCTCGACCTGGGCTGCGGCTTCGGCAAGAGCACGCGGCCATTCTGCGCGGCCTTTCCGGCGGCACGCATCGAAGGCCTCGACCTGGCCGCACCCTGCCTGAAACTGGCAGCGAAAATGGGCGCCGACTCGGGCCTGAACAACGCCCGCTTCCGGCAGGCCGATGCGGCGCATACCGGCAACGCTTCCGGCGCATTCGACCTGGTCACCTCCACCATGCTGTTGCACGAGCTGCCGCCGCCGGCGATCAGGCAGGTGCTGGCCGAAAGCGCGCGCGTGCTGGCGCCGGGCGGCTGGATGTTTCATCTCGACTTTTTGCCCGCGGTTCAGCCGCGCAATGATGCATTCATGCACTTCATCCACGCCGGGCATGCGCGGCGCAACAACGAACCCTTCATGCCGCCGCTGACGCAACTGGATCTGCCGGCCGAGCTGCGAGCCCTGGGTTTTGACGAGATCGAATTGCTGCCGTTCGAAGAAGCCGACGGCGTGCTGGCGCCGGACTATGCGCACTGGCGCTTTCCGTGGACGGTGATTCGCGCACGCAAGGCCGTGCCTGACCAGCTGCGGGACGGCCGCGCGGCCACTGCGCGGGATACACCTTGAAGCCGGCGGCTGCGCTGATCGCCATGCTCATGCTGTGGCCGGCCAGCCTGCTGGCGGCCGCACCCTGCGTGAACGACTTCGACGCCTTCATCACGCGCTTCGAGCGCGATCCCGGGTTTCAACGCCAGACCACGCTCTACCCGCTCGATTTCACCTTCCTCGATCGCACATCCGGGGACAGGCCACGGACGATGAAGCTGGCGCTCACCCGCAAGGCGGCCGCGGCGCGCGACGATCTCGATTTTCCCGGCACGGCGCAACAGCAATCGGTCCCGCTCTTGCGCGCGCAGAAATGCGGGCAGCCCAACGCCTGCGTGGTGGCCTTCGACAAGCAAGGTGTCGATACCCATTCGATCCGCTTCAGTTTCGGTTTGCGCCGCGGCTGCTGGCGCTTGGTCGGCATCGCCAACATCGCGCAGTGATGCGCTGGCGCCCGGCGCGCCGGTCAGCCGGCGCGGAGTGCTTGATAGACAATGCTGCACGGCGGACTCCACCTGCCGCCTACACCAAAGAATTCGAGAAAGACAGGATATGACTCTCGCCAAACGTCTGGCAAAAAAGCAGGTGCTGCTGGCCCCCGGCATCTATGACGCCCTGTCGGCGCTGGTCGCCGAGCAAACCGGTTTCGAGGCGGTCTACCTTTCGGGGGCCTCGATCGCCTACACACGCCTGGGCCGCTCCGACATCGGACTGACCACCTATACCGAGGTGTGCGAAACGCTGACCGCGATCCGCGAGCGCATCAGCCTGCCCATCATTGTCGACGCCGACACCGGCTTCGGCAACGCGCTCAACGTGCAGCGCACCGTGCGCGGCTTCGAGCGCGCCGGCGCCAGTCTGATCCAGATCGAGGACCAGGGCTTTCCCAAACGCTGCGGCCACCTGGACGGCAAGACCGTGGTCTCCGCCACAGAGATGGCGGGCAAGATCCGCGCAGCCGTCGATGCGCGCGTCAATCGCGACACCCTGATCATGGCGCGCACCGACGCGGTGGCGGTCGAAGGCTTCGAGCCGGCGCTGGAACGCGCGGAGAAATACCTGGAAGCCGGCGCCGATGTGCTGTTCATCGAGGCGGTGCGCAGCAACGAGCAAATGCAGGAAGTCAACGCGCGCTTCAAGGGCCGCGTGCCGCTCCTGGCCAACATGGTTGAAGGCGGCAAGACGCCGGTCAAGAGTGCGGAAGACCTGGAAGCACTGGGTTATCGCATCGTGATCTTTCCCGGCGGCACGGTGCGCGCGGTGGCCCACATGCTGGCGCGCTATTACTCGAGCCTCTTCAATCACGGCACCACCGCGCCGTTCGCCAAGAGCATGCTCGATTTCGACCGTCTCAATGCCTTGATCGGCACGCCGGAACTTCTGGCGCGGGGGAAAAAGTATGAAGAGTGATCTGTCGGACTTCACCCCCGAGTACGGCCACGCGCTGGGCATCGCGACCCCGCAGGCCAACACCACGGTGGAACCGGAGATGCAGTTGCTGCTGGAAAGCACGGTACTCACCACCCGCCTGACCAGCACGCTGGCCGATTCGCGCGCACGCCTGATCGATTACTTCGACCGGCTCTCGGTGGCGATCGGCCAGTTCGACGTCGCGCCCTTGAAAGCCGTCGGCTTCGCCTGCACCGGCTCGGCCTACTTGGTCGGGCGCGAAGAGGAAGCGCAGCGCATCGATGCCGCTTCGGCCGCCGCCGGCTATCCGGTGCTGTCCGCCGGCATCTGCATTCGCGCCGCCTTGGCCGAGCTGGGCGCCAGGCGCATCGCGCTCTTGTCGCCCTACCCGAAATGGCTGTCAGAGGCCGGGCAGCAGTACTGGAAGAGCCACGGTCTTGAACTGGTATCGGTGGCCGGCCTGCCGGCCGACCTGCTCGATACGCGCAACATCTACAAGCTCACCACCGCGCGCGTGCTGGAAGTGTTCGCCGGGCTCGATACCGGCCGGGCCGATGCGGTGCTGATGTCGGGCACCGGCATGCCAACCCGTTCCACCATTGCCAGCGTCAAGCCCGGCATGCCGGTGCTCTCGTCAAACCTGTGTCTGGCGTGGCAATTGACGCGCGCCGCCGGCGGCGATGCGGCGCTGTCCCCCTGGCTTGCGGGCGACGCCCGTTGGCGTGCCCGCCTGGCGGCGCGGCGGGCCTGACTGGTAACCCGGATGATCGAGACGCCGATACCGGCAGACAAAAGCAAGACATAAATGATCGAAACCCCAGTATTGATCGTCGGAGGCGGCCCGGTCGGCCTGACGCTCGCCGCCGAACTCGGTTGGCGCGGCAGCGCCTGCACACTGGTGGAGGAACGCACCGAGCCGACACGCCATCCGAAAGCCACGCTCCTGGGTGCGCGCTCGATGGAATACTTTCGCCGCTGGGGCATTACCGACGCGATCTATGCCGCCGCACTGCCGCCGGAGGTCAACTACTTCATCACCTTCTCGACCCGGCTGGCCGGCCGCGAGCTGTACCGCGTGACCTCGCCATCGATCGCCGAGACCATCGAGCGCCCGCCTGCGGTGATGAAGAAGTACCGCGAGCTGTCGTGGAGCCCGTACTACAAGACGCAGATCGGACAGCAGGCGGTCGAGCCGGTGCTGTGGAAATTCGCGCAGGCACAGCCCGGCGTGACGCTAAAACACGGCTGGCGCTTTGACGGATTCACCGACCACGGCAGCCATGTCGAGAGCCGTATCGTCAACCTCGCCGACGGCAGCGAACACGCAGTGCGTTCGCGCTACCTGGTGGCCTGCGACGGTGGCGCCAGCCCGATCCGCAAGAGCTTGGGGCTACGCATGAACGGCCGCGGCCGCATGCGCGCCAATGTCAGCTTCTATTTCCGCTCGCCCGACTTCCTGGCGATCCACGGCAAGGGCCTGGGCAACCTGTATTTCGTGTTCGCCCCCGATGCCTTTGGCGTATTCACCGCGATCAACGGCCGCGATTTCTGGAACTTCCAGTACTACTTTCTCGACCCCGCGCGCGAAACCGCCGATCTCGACGCGCGCGAAGTCCTCACGCGCGCGGTCGGCCGACCGTTCGACTTCGAACTGCTGGGCACCCAGCACGGGCCTCACCATCAATCGGTGGCACGGCGCTGGCGCGCCGGCACCGTATT
>JBEIFV010000087.1:0-24560 GCA_040382235.1 Burkholderiales bacterium | reverse complement strand
CGGGATTCGAAGGCCCATAGCCCAGCTATGGGCCAAGAAGACGGTGAAAAATGGACCGCTGCGGCCGATTTGCAGCCGACGTTTCCTAAGTCCGACAGGCTGCTAGCGACGGCGTCTTCTGAAACGCATGGGGGCGCCAATGGCGCCCAGGCCGCTCAACAACATGAGCAGCGCGGAAGGCTCGGGTACCGCTTCCATCGGGCTTGAGGGGGAGAAGTTATCGAAGGCGAGGCCGATGGCGTTGATTTTGCTGCCGGTAAAGGAGAGCTCGATGCGGTGAATATCGGCCGTCATGCCGTGATTGAATGACCAGGTCCATGGTTTTCCATCAAGCGAGCCGGGGCCGTTGTTGGTGCCAAGCGGGCTCAAGGACGAATCGACAACCGCATTGAAGCTGTTGTAGGCCTCGACCAACCATTGCTCGGTGCCCGGGCCTTGCGCATCGATATCCCAGATTTCGGCGGAGGCCGCCGTCACCGGCGCGCTGTAGGTGATGACCAGCCTGGGCACGGGCAGGCTTTCCAGGGTGGTCGTTCCGAGACGCAGGAAAAAATTCTTCAGCTGGTTGGTGTAGCCGGTGGCCGCCACGTCCGGCAAGCCGCCGAGGTTGTCATTGACAAACCCGTTGCCCACATCGGCCGAACCGACCGCTTCGAGAAAAGGCGTTCCACCAGTGCTTAAGCTGAATGTCACACCGAACAGGCCCTGATACTGGCTGGCGATAGCCAATTGATCGGCCGATGCCGAACCCGGCACGGTTTCAAAATTGATCGTCCCGCCGGCGCCAAATGCCCGTGAGGCGGAAACCAGCAGGACAATGCTGAGGAGTACAGTCGAATGCATGATGGCTTTTCCGTCTCGATAAGTGACTGACTCGAAGATGTTAAGCGGGCCTTGTGACAGGATCATTGTCGACCGGTGCGATTGCAAGCCGTGCGCCAGGGTGTCGCAATCGATTAACGCCGTCAGTTCGTACCGAAGCGTGATTGCGGAAAGGCTACAGGCGGGTCGCGACCCGGAAAGTGACCATGCACCTGTTATGTCTGTTACCCGCGTTGCATGGATCGGGCATTGTGCCGACGTCCCGGTTTGTTGCAGGGTCGCAATCGGCCGTTGCTCAAACCTCATCTGGCTGACATGGCCCATGATCGGATACGATCTCCGATGGTTGCAACACATCAGCCGATCCGCCAGTGTGGAACTGATCGACGTAACCAATGTGTCATATTTGAAGCGCAGCCTTGCAGGCGAACGTCTGTCGCCGCGCTCGCGCGCAGTCGCTCGTCGGGCCGGCCACTCGCCCAAGATCAACCAACTGGATGAAACCCATGTCTGATTTCACACCCACCCGTGCCGATGCGAGCGAAGACCTCTGCGTCAACCCGTCGTGCAATCCGGGCTTTGACGATGTACTGGCTGGCATCGCCGCGCGCCGGCGTTTCCTCAAGGGCGGGGTCGGCGGCGCAGCCCTGGCCTTTCTGGGCGCGGCGCAATGGCGACCGGGCGCTGTGCACGCAGCCGGCGCCGGACCAAGCCTGGGCTTCACCGCGGTATCGCACCTGGGCAACGACACCGTGGTGGTGCCACCCGGCTACCGGGTGCAGGTGCTGTATGCCTGGGGCGATCCGATCGGCAAGGCGGGCCTGCCGGCCGGGCAGCCGGCCTGGGCCGGCGATGCGCGCGAAACAGCCGCCGAGCAGGAGCTGCAGGCCGGCGCGCACCATGACGGCATGCATTACTTCAGCCTGCCCGGAGCCGGCCGCGCGGCCAACACGCGCGGACTGTTGGCGATCAATCATGAGTATGTAGACCAGGGCCTGTTGTTCGCCGACGGCATGGCCAACTGGGACTTGGCCAAGGTGCGCAAGGCACAGGCCGCGCACGGCGTTTCGGTGATCGAGGTCAGCCGCGGCAAGGCCGGCTGGGAGGTGGTGCGACCGTCGCGTTACGCGCGGCGCATCACCGCCAACACGCCGGTCAGGTTCAGCGGCCCGGCCACGGCGATCACCGGCACCACCGGCCAGGGCACGATCAACAACTGCGCCAACGGCTACACGCCCTGGGGCACCTACCTCACCTGCGAAGAGAATTTCAACGCCTATTTCGGGGCTACCAAGACCGATGAGAGCGGCAAACCCGCCAGCGACAGCGCCTACAAGCAAAATGCGCTGGACGCACGCTATGGTCTCAACGGCGCCGGCTTCGGCTACAACTGGCATCACTTCGACGCGCGTTTCGATCTGGCGCGGCCCGAAGGTGCAAGCGAGGCCCTGCGCTTCGGCTGGGTGGTCGAGATCGACCCCGCCAACCCGGATGCGCCGCCGGTCAAGCGCACCGCGCTGGGCCGCATCAAGCATGAAGGGGCGGAATACGCGCTGGCCGCCGACGGCCGGGTGGTGGTCTACATGGGCGACGACCAGGCCGGCGAATACATCTACAAGTTCGTGACCCGCGGCAAATACCGGGCGAACCAGCGTGCGGCCAACGCCAACCTGCTCGATGAGGGCACGCTCTATGTGGCACGCTTCGATGCCGGGGCGGCCGGTACCGGTGGCCTGGGGCGCGGCGCGTGGCTGCCCTTGACGCTGGACAATCCGCAAATCGCCAGCGCCTTCGCAAGCTTGGGCGAGCTGCTGGTCAACACCCGGCGCGCGGCCGATCTGGCCGGCGCCACCAAAATGGACCGTCCCGAATGGATCGCCGCAAATCCGCGCGTCAAGGGCCAGGTGTATTGCACCCTGACCAACAATTCGACGCGTGGAGCGGGCAACGGCCCGGCACCGGACGCCCCCAACCCGCGTGCCAACAACCGTTATGGCCACATCATCCGCTGGAACGAAGCCGGCGGTGATGCCGCCGCCACGGCCTTCGAATGGGACATTTTCGTGCTGGCCGGCGACCCCACGCTGGCGGCCAACACCGCCGCCAACGGCCTGGCCGGCAGCGCGAATGTCAACGCCAACAATTTCTTCAGCAGCCCCGACGGTCTCTGGTTCGACCCCTCCGGGCGCCTGTGGATCCAGACCGACATCTCCACCAGTGCGCTGGGGCAGGGCAGCGGCGCCGGCGGCCACGCCAACCTGCCCAACAACATGATGCTGGCGGCCAACCCGGTGAGCGGCGAGATCAAGCGCTTTTTGACCGGCCCCAAAGGCTGCGAAGTCACCGGCGTGGCGATGACCCCGGATCAGAAAACCATGTTCATCAACATCCAGCACCCGGGTGAAGGTGCCGGCGAGGCTACCAATCCGGTCGACCCGCAATACCCGATCAAGGTGAGTTCGTGGCCGGGCAACCAGGGCTACGGCTTCGATGCGCAGGCGCCTCAGCCCAAGCGCCGGCCGCGCTCGGCGACGGTGGTGATTACGCGTGAGGACGGCAGGGTGATTGGCGCTTAGGCGACAAGCGCGCTGGCGCGCGCCGGCCGCATCCGCGACCGGCGCTGCGCGACTACAGAAGCTTTACTTCTTGCGGCGACGTGCCACTGCGCCCACCAGGGCCAGACCGGCCAGCATCAACGCGTAGGTTTCCGGTTCCGGGATCGGCGCTGCGCTCACGGTCACCATGTCGAAACGCCAGGTGCCGCCGGCGTAGGTGCTGGTTGGGTTGGATGCGGCGTAAGAGCTGGTACTCGGCGCGAACGCACTGACCACACGAAAAGCGAAGTTGGGGTTGTTATCAGCGCCGGTAATGCTGGTGAGATTCACCATGCGGTTGTTGAACCAGGTGTCGCCCGTATTGCCGTCAAAGCTTGCGATGTCGGTGAAGGTGGTGCCGTTCAAGCTGTACTGCACCTGCTCGTAGCGCGAGCTGGTGTTGCTGTGGCGCAAGTCGTAGCTGATCGACACACCGGTGAAGCCCACGGTGCTGACAGCGAACTGTGCACCGGCGGTCTTGTTGGCGGCCGAGATGGCCGGGTACGTGGTGGTCTGCCAGCCGGAATTGTCGGTCGCAGCCGGGTCGGACGAGCCGACACCGGAATTGAAGCCCGGGCTGGTGACACCGCCGATCAGCGAGGCGACGCCGGCGCCGAACGAGGGCAGGAAGGTGCCGGTGGCGGTAGCGTTGTCCGGGATGGGCGAGTTGAAATTCCATTGCGTGACGGTGGCGGCGTTGACGCTGGCCATTGCCAGCAACAACGCGCTTGCGGCTAAGGTGTTGCGAAGCATTCGTGTTCTCCCTGATAGCCCTTTGGGCTGATGGTTTAAGGTCGATGGCGTGCCGCGAAGGCCTGCATTGCGCTTGATCGCAACGCGCCGTTTCAAAGCGTCCACCCAAAGTCGATTGTGTGTGTGCAGTGCTACAGGCTTATGTGCTGCGTGGCCGCTGCGATGAGCCAAACGGACCAGTGTGCGGCAGGGTCGGCGCCGGTTGCCGGCGTGACCGGACTGTACACACCGGCGCCTTGCGGACCGACAAAACGGCTACAAGGTCGGCTCGAATGATCCGAACGGATCATGTAACGACCCATGTCGTTTCACGTCAGCGTCATATGTAACGGTCGTAGCGCAGGCATGAACCATTCGGCTCATGCGGCACATGCAGCGGATACGCCGCCTTGTAACGTCGGTCCGATAGGCTCTGCACACTAAAACAAAAGCAGGCGATCGAACATGACGAATTGGTGGCGGGCCGCGGCGCTTCTATGCGCAGCGCTGTGGGGCGGAGCCCTGCAAGCGAGCACCTCCGGCGTGGTGATCAGCCAGGTGTATGCCGGTGGCGGTAACAGCGGCGCCACCCTCACCCACGACTTCGTCGAACTCTTCAATGCCGGTAATGCGTCGGTAAGCATCGCTGGATGGAGCATCCAATACGCCTCGAGCACCGGTAGCGGCTGGAGCAGCAACGTGTTCGCGCTGCCCGCGGCCACCATTGCGCCGGGCAAGTATTTTCTGGTCCAGATGGCGGCAGGAACCGGCGGTACGCAAGGTCTTCCGACGCCCGATGCTACAGGTACCATCGCGATGGGCGCCACTACGGGAAAGGTGGCACTGGTCAACGGGACTGCTGGCTTGGTCGGCACTAATCCGGCGGCCAATACGTATGAAGACCTGGTTGGGTATGGCGGCGCCAACGGCTTCGAAACGGCTCCGGCTGGTACGCTAAGCAATGCGACGGCCGCCTTGCGGGTGGCCGGAGGATGCACGGACACCAACAACAACGGGGCCGACTTCGTTGTCGGCGCCCCGAATCCGCGTAATAGCGCCACGTTGGCGGCACCCTGCGGAGGCGGCGGTGGCAATCAGGCGATCGTGCCGGCCTGCCCGGCAAACCTGGCATTGGCCAGCGGCGCGGCGGTGTCGTTTCCGTTAAGCGCCACCGATGCCGACAGCATCGTCAACAGCGCCGTCTTCGCCAGCGGCAATAGCGCCGGCATGACGCTCACGGGCTTTACTGCCGCCGGCGCGGATGGCGGTACCGGGCGCGTTACGCTGGCCTTCGACGCCAGTGTGGCCAACGGCACCTACCCGGTGGCGGTGCGCTTCGGCAATGACGACAGCCAAACCGGCACCTGCACCATCAACGTGACGGTGGCGCCGCTGGCGCCGACCTTCATGCCGATCTACACCATCCAGGGCAGCGGCTCTGTGAGCCAGGAGACCGGCAGCCGCACCACGCGCGGGGTGGTCACCAAGGTCAACAACAACGGTTACTACATCCAGGATGCGACCGGTGACGGCGACCCCTTCACCTCTGACGGGATTTTCGTCTTCACCTCCACCGCGCCCTATGTGAGCGTGGGTCATGCGGTGCAGATCACCGGCACGGTGGTGGAATTCAATACCGGGTCGGCCACCAATCCGCTGACCTCGGCCAACACCCTGACCGAGTTCAGCAACCTGACCGCTACGGTGTTCACCGGCACCGGCAGCATCACGCCCACCCCGGTCAGCCTGCCGGTGGCGACTGTGGGCGACCTCGAGCGCTATGAAGGCATGCTGGTGAGCATCACCACACCACTCACCGCTTCGCAGAATTACTTCCAGGGCCGTTACGGCCAGGTCACGCTATCGGCCGGCGGACGTCTTTCGAAGCCGACCAACCTGCATCGGCCCGGCACGCCGGCGGCGGTGGCGCTGCAAGACCTGAATGCTCGCGCCAGCCTGCTGCTCGACGACGGCACCAGTGCACAGAACGTCAATCCGATTCCCTACATCGGCGCCGACAACACCCTGCGCGCCGGCGATACGCTGGCCGCCGGTTTGACCGGGGTGATCGACTACGGCCTGGCCGCCAATGACGCCGACGGCATCGCGCTGTACCGCATTCACCCGACGGTAGCGCCGGTGTTCACGCGCGCCAACCCGCGCAGCGCCACGCCGCCCGCGGTCGGCGGCACGCATCGCGTCGCCGCTTTCAACGTGCTCAACTATTTCACCAGCTTCGGCGACGGCGGTTTCGCCACCGGCGGCAGCTCGGGCTGCCTGCCCGGCGGCGGCACCTCTGACTGCCGCGGCGCCGACAATGCCGCCGAATTCACCCGCCAGCGCGACAAGATCATTCGCGCCATCGCCGCCCTCAACGCCGATGTGGTCGGCTTGATGGAGATCCAGCGCAACGGCAGCGTGGCCGCGCAAAACCTGGTCGATGGTCTCAATGCCTTCATGGGTGCCGGCACCTATGCGGTGGTGCCTGACCCGCCCACCGGCGTGGGCACCGACGCCATCAAGGTGGCGCTGATCCACAAGCCCGGCAGCGTGACGCGCGTTGGCAACGCCATGTCGGACACAAGTGCGATACACAATCGCCCGCCGGTGGCGCAGACCTTCCAGGCGGTGGCGGGCGGCGCGAAATTCAGCGTGATCGTCAACCACTTCAAGTCCAAGGGCTGCGGCGGTGCCGCCGGCGTGGATGCCGACCAGGGCGACGGCCAGGGCTGCTTCAACGACCGCCGCACGCAGCAGGCGGCAGCGCTGCTGGCGTTTGTGAACAGCGTCAAGGCCAGCGCCGGCGACAACGATGTGCTGGTGATCGGCGACCTCAATGCCTACGCGATGGAAGACCCGGTCGATACACTGAAGATCGGTGGCCTCGCCGACCAGCTATTGCGCTTCGCCCCGGGCGGCTATTACTCCTACGTGTTCGATGGCGAAGCCGGCGCGCTCGACCATGCGCTGGCCAGCGCCACCATGGCGGCGCAGGTCACCGGTGCTGTGCACTGGCGCATCAACGCCGACGAGCCCTCGGTGATCGACTACAACACCGAGTTCAAGCCGCAGGACCTGTACAGCGTGAGCCCGTACCGCGCCTCGGACCACGATCCTGTATTGATCGGCCTGCAGCTTTCGGCCAGCCCGCTCGCGCAGAGCATCAGCTTTGGCGCGCTGGCGGCGCGTCGCCTGGATCAATCGCCAGTTGGCGTGGGCGCGACCGCGAGCTCCGGCCTGACCGTCGGCTTCAGCAGCCTTACCGCAACGGTGTGCAGCGTGGCCGGGAATAGCATCACTCTGTTGGGCGTGGGCACCTGCACCATTGCCGCCGACCAGGCGGGCAATCCGACCTATGCGCCGGCGCCGCAGGTGACGCAGTCGTTTGCGGTGAGCCTGGGCCAGTCGCAGAGCGTCAACTTCGCGCCGATCGGTGCGCAGACGCTGGGCGCGGCGCCGCTGCCGCTCAATCCGACAGCGACTTCTGGATTGCCCGTGACGCTTGCCAGCCAGTCGCCGGCGGTATGCACGGTCAGTGGCTTCACCGTGAGCCTGATCGCCAGCGGCACCTGCAATCTGCTCGCGCAGCAAGCGGGTGATGCGACCTTCCTGCCGGCTGCCGCCGCGCAGTCGTTCGCGGTGAATCCGGCGGGCAGCGCCGGCGGCGAGGATGGCGACATACCCCTGCCAGCCTGGGCCCTGGCCCTGCTGGCGGTCGGGCTGATGCGCGGCCTGACGGCGCGGCGCGGCAGGGGCGGCGTCTGATGCGGGCGCCGCACGAACCCGTGGCGCAGGGCGCACGCAAGCTGTCGGTTTTGCGCGTGACCGCATTTTTGTCGGTGTTCTTCGTGCTGCAGGGCCTGTATGGCGCGGCTGCCGGCACCTGGTTCGAGCGCCTGGTGATCGACCAGCTGACTGTCAAGACCGCGGCCACCCTGATCAACGCGATCGACCCCACGGTTGCGGTGGTGGCCAGCGGCTCTTCACTCAAGGCCGCCGGCGGCGGGCTCAACGTGTTGAACGGCTGCGAAGGCACCGATGTGGCGTTCCTGCTGGCAAGCGCGATGCTGGTGGCGCCGATCGCCTGGCGCTGGCGCGCAGCCGGGATCGTGGTCGCCACCACGATCATATTCGCCGCCAACCAGGCGCGCGTGCTGGCGCTGTTTTACGCGTTTCGCGCCGATCGGGTGTATTTCGATGCGCTGCACGGGTATGTGGGTCCCCTGATCCTGATCGCCATCGGCGCTGCGTTTTTCGCGTTCTGGATCGACCGCTTCGCTGCCGCGCCAGGAGCCGCGCCTGGCGCGGCGCGGTCTTCGTAGAACACAAGGCCGGTCCGGCGCGCCGGCGATCGCTGAAACCTGAAAGGAGAAACTACGATGCGAGCCGCAACGACAGGAGTTGTCCTGGCAATGCTTCTGGCCGCCCTGGCTACCCAGCCGGCGTTGGCAACTGACTACACCGAATCGATCAATGGCGAAATGTCCGGCGACCGCTTCAACCCCACCCGCATCAACCTGAGCTACGGCGCGGGTGGCTCCAATGGCGGGCTTGGCAACAACATCATCAGCGGCGCGCTCGGCAGCGTTGCAGGCGTGGTCGACCGCGACTATTTCACGGCCATCGTGCCGGTCGGCTTCAACTTGAGCGAACTGCGGGTCGGCAACCAGACCACCGTGGGCGGTGGTGGCGGCTCATTCATTGGCGTGGCGCAAGGTGCGATGATGCCGGTGCCGGCCAATACCTCTACCGCCGCCGGCCTGCTGGGGTGGAAGGTGTACACGCTGGCCGACCGCAATACCGATATTCTTGACGACATGGGCATCGCCGGCAACCAGGCCAGCGGTTTCACGGTGCCACTGGCCGCCGGGGAATACACCTTCTGGCTGCAGGAGCTTGCAAGCGGCAGCTTCAACTACCGCTTCAACCTGGTGTTGACGCCGGTGCCGGAGCCGGCGCCGTGGTTGCTGTTGTCAGCCGGTGTCGGCTTTCTCGCGTGGCGCGCAAAGGCGCGCGCCGCATTGCCAGCCGCCGCGTAAAGCGGGACCGCCAGGGATAGCGAGCCATTTGCCAGCTTGTGCCGCCACGCGTCATATCGACGTCACGTGTGCGGCCTTAACATCGGCGCGTTCGTTTGACACGGAGCGTCCATGCACTTGCGAATCGGCCAGTTCAATCTCGAGAACCTGTTCAACCGCTACCGCCTGCTGGACCATGAGCGCGGTGCGCGCACCGGCAAGCCGGTCGATCCCGAGAAGTTCGTGCGCGAGGGCGGCAACATCAACATGCTGGGCTGGCAGGTCGAGGAGTTCGATACCGTCACCAGCGCCCGGCGCAAGGCCACCGCCAAGGTGATCGCCAGGAACGCGCCGGACATCCTGGCGGTGCAGGAGGTCGAGAACCAGTTCGCGCTGGAATCGTTCGCTCGGCGTTTTCTCAAGGGGCTGGGTTATCGCTACGCGGCGGTGATCGACGGCAATGATCCGCGCCAGATCGATGTCGGTGTGTTGTCGAAATTCCCGATCACGCATCTGCGCTCGCACAAATGGCTGGAGGACGATGGCGGGATGCGGGTTTTCTCGCGCGACTGCCTGGAAATCGACATCAGCGTGCCCAAAGGGCCGGTGACGCTGTTTGTCAATCATTTCAAGTCGAAGATCGGCGGTGGCGCTGCGCGTCGCGCGGCGCAGGCCCAGGCGGTGGCAGCGATCGTCGAGGATCGTTTCGACGGCACGCGCGGCCGCCTGTACGCGGTGATTGGCGATCTCAACATGGCGCCCGGGGAGGCCGAGTTCGCGGCCCTTTCCAACATGCCGCTATACAACCTGCTCGACACCCTGCCACTGGAAGAACGCTGGACCCATGCCTATGTGAAATCAAGGAAGAAGGTGCAGTACAGCCAGTTCGATCATGTGCTGGCCAGCCCGGCCCTGAAAAAAAACGCGCTGCACGCGGTGCACCTCGAGCGCCGCGGTCTGCCGCTCGAAGCGGCGCGCTTCACCGGCAAGCGATTTTCCGGCGTCAAGGGCCGGGGCACGCAAGCCTCCGGCCACTGCGGCGTGTTTGTCGATTTCGAGCTATGAGCCGCGGCCGCCTTGGCCTTGCGATGTCATTGAATCTTCATCAATGTGTCGCGCCGTTGTCATGGTGACTCACTATTCTCTGGCCGCAAAGGAGGTTTCATGAAAGAATTTCTCGAGGCATTGCGGGTTCAGCGCTGGGACGACCATCGCTACTATCACCACAGCCGCATCAACCAGAGCCTGCATCTGGTGAGTGCGCTTTCATTCCTCGCCGCCTATGCGCTGTTGTTCACCAATCCGGTGGCATCGGCCTTCATCGGCTGGCTGGTGGCGATGACCACGCGCCAGGCCGGCCACTTCTTCTTCGAGCCCAAGGGTTACGACCACGTGAACCAGGCCACCCACGAACACAAGGAAGAGATCAAGGTCGGCTACAACCTGCGGCGCAAGGTGGTGCTGCTGTCGATCTGGGCTTTGTCGCCGGTGGCCTTGTGGCTCGACCCCACCTTGTTCGGCCTGGTGCGGCCGGAAGGCTGGCTGCGCGATACCGGCCTCTTGTGGCTGGCGCTCGGGGTGGCAGGCTTGCTGTTCCGCACGATCCACCTGTTTTTCATCAAGGATGTGCGTACCGGCCTTGTGTGGATCACCAAGATCCTGACCGACCCGTTTCATGATGTGTGGCTGTATCACCGCGCGCCCCTTTACCTGCTGCGCGGCGAATGGATCGACCCGATGCACGCGCGCCACGAGTCGGAATCCCGCGCCTGATACTTTCGCAAGGGCCGACCATCCAGCGCGCCCGAAAACATGACAGCCTCTGCGGAGGCTGTTGTTTTTTTGTGGTCGATGCGGCAATCACCGCGGCTTCGGGGCGCTGCGAGCCAGTGCCGCACTTCCATCGAGCGTGGAATTGCGTCCCTGCGCCTCGGCAGCGGCCGGGCGCGGGGACGCACGCCGCCTCAGCGGCGCCGGCTCAGCAATTCGCGCAGGATGCGCCGGCGGATCGACTTGTTGGTGGCCGCCGGTGCGCTCCACCACCAGCCATCTTCCTGCATCGCGCGCGCGGCGGCGACGAAGCGCAAGGCCACCGCCTCGAAGTCTGCTGCGCTGTAGTTGAGGCTCCAGACCAGGCGCCCGGTACCGACCCAGCTGAGCGCCAGGCCTTCGGCACGCAGGTAGTACTGCAGCATCCAGTTATAGCGCGAGGGTTGGGTGTAGACCACCGTCCAGATCGACGACAGGTTGGCCACCCGCACCGGCAGGTTGGCCGTTGCCAGGCGCTCGTTGAGCATGGCTGCACGGCTGTCCCAGGTGGCATCGAGATTGGTGTAGATGGCGCGCACCTCGGGCGTTTCCAGAGCCTTGAGGAATTCGTGCATCGAGGCCATCACGTAGGGGTGGGCATTGAAGGTGCCGCGCGCGAAGCAGATGTCGGCCGGGCGATCGTCGCGGTAGCGCTTCATCAGGTCGGCACGCCCGCACACCACGCCCACCGGCAGGCCGCCGCCGAGCGTCTTGCCGTAGGTCACCATGTCGGCCTTGACGCCGAAGTATTCCTGGGCGCCGCCCGGCGCCAGACGGAAGCCGACGAACACCTCGTCGAAAATCAGCACAATGCCGCGCTCGCTGCAGATCGCGCGCAGCTGTTTCAGCCACGCGGTGTAGGCGGCGCGGTCGAAGGCGGCGGCACGGCCGCTGTCGACCAGGGAAGAGTCGCCCGGTGCGTTGGCGTTGGGATGCAGCGACTGCAGCGGGTTGACCAGCACGCAGGCGATGTCGCGCCGGCGGCGCAACACGCGCAGCGTATCGGCATCCATCTCCTTCAAGGTGTAGGTCTCATGCGCCGGCACCGGGTTGCCGATGCCGGGCTGCACGTCGCCCCACCAGCCGTGATAGGCGCCGCAAAAACGCACCAGGTGGGAGCGGCGCGTGTGGTAGCGCGCCAGGCGCACCGCCTGCATCACCGCCTCGGTGCCGGACATGTGGAACGACACTTCATCAAGACCGGAGATGTCGGCGAGGCGCTTGACGTTGTAGGCCACCACCGGGTGATAGCTGCCCAGCACCGGCCCCAGGGCGCGCACCAGGTCGCTGCCCTGGTCGATGCAGTCCTTGTAAAAGTCGTAGCCGAACACGTTCACGCCATAGGCGCCGGTCAAGTCGTAGAAGCGGTTGCCGTCGAGATCGGTGAGGGTGACCCCGGACGACGACTTCACGAAGCTGCCCGCCTTCAAGTGCGCGCGCACGTGGCGGCTGAACTGGAAGGGCACGCGATAGGCGCTGGTGAACTGCAGGTCGGAGATCGCGCCTTCGACCTCTGCGGTTTGCCCGGCACTGAGCGGGAAGCGCTGCTTGTAGAGCGCCGCCAGGCGCGCGAAGGCTTCGCGCCGGGTGCGCACCACATCCTCAGGCGCGTCGTCGCTTTCGAAAAAGCGCGCCTCGTCGTAATCGTAAAAGGGCATCAGGCGCGCCACGCGGCGCGCCATGCGCGAGTGACCCGAGAGCGAAGGATGCTTGGCCTTCGACAACTCAAGCCGCGTCTTGATGCGGCCAAGCGAGGTGACAAGCGCGGCGGCGCCGATGGCGTAGAGGGCGAGGGTAGCGGCTGGGATATCCATGTGCCGATGGTTTACCGAACATCTTTGACAGGATCGTGACTTTGAAAAAAATCATCGCGTGCATGGTGGCGCAGGAAGACCTGAACTTCCTCTTGACCAACCGCATACCGCGTCAACTGGCCACGCGCTTCATGGGCTGGTTTTCGAAAATCGAGCAGCCGCTGGTGCGCGACCTCTCGATCGCGTTGTGGCGGCTGTTCTCCGATCTGGATTTGCGCGAAGCGAAAAAGCAGCACTTCGTAAGCATGCACGACTGCTTCACCCGCGAGTTGAAGCCCGGCCTGCGTCCGGTCGACACCGACCCGGGCGTGTTGGTGAGCCCGTGCGACGCCATCGTCGGCGCCTGCGGCCGGGTCGAGAACGGCATGCTGATCCAGGCCAAGGGTTTTCCGTATCGCCTTGAGGATTTGCTGCACGATCCGCAACTGGTTGCGGCATATGCCAACGGCACCTACGCGACCCTGCGTCTCACCTCAGCCATGTATCACCGCTTTCACGCACCGCATGACGCAAGCGTGGAGCAGGTGACCTACATCTCGGGCGACACCTGGAACGTCAACCCGATCGCGCTCAAGCGCATCGAGCGCCTGTATTGCCGCAACGAGCGCGCGGTGCTGCGCATGCGCCTGGCGGCGGGCGGGCACCTGATCACGCTGGTGCCGGTGGCGGCGATTCTGGTGGCGAGCATCCGCCTGCACTGCGCCGACGTGCTGCTGCACCTGAAGTATCGCGGGCCGCAGCGCATCGCCTGCGACGCCAAGGTAGGCAAGGGGGAGGAAATGGGCTGGTTCGAGCACGGCTCGACCATCATCGTGTTCGCGCCGCCAGGGTTTGAGTTGTGTGCGGGCGTTGCAACGGGTGCGCGTTTGCGGATGGGCGAGGCACTGCTGCAGATGCCGACGCTAGTTGGCGGCATTTCCTGAGTCAACACGGCCGCTGCCGTGCTCAAGCTCGGTTGTTGATCACACCCAGTGCGGCTTCGGCGGCAACCCGTCCTTCGTCGGTCGGCACCAGCCAGATCTCGACTGCGCTACCGGATGCATGGATCGCCGCGCACGCGCTGCCGTCCGCCACCAGATTCGCCTCAGCGTCCAGGCGCACGCCAAGGTAGGCCAGTCGGGCGCACACGTCGGCGCGTAGCCGGCTGTCATGCTCCCCGATGCCGCCGCTGAAAGCCAGCACGTCGAGCCCGCCCAGCACCGCCGTCAACGCGCCGGCTTCGCGCACCACGCGGTGGGTGAAGAGTTCGATGGCGAAGCCGGCCGCGGGGTCGCCGCTGGCGCGCAGGGTGCGCATGTCGGCGGACAGGCCGGACACGCCCAGGAGCCCGGAGCGGCGGTACAGCAGGTCTTCCAGGGCGGCATGGCTCCACCCCTGGCCCAGCAGATGCAGCAAAACGCCTGCATCGAGCGACCCGCAGCGTGTACCCATCAGCAGACCATCGAGGGTCGAAAAGCCCATGGTGGTGGCCATCGCCTTGCCGTCGCGGACTGCGCACAGGCTGGAGCCGTTGCCCAGATGCGCCATCAGCAGGCGTGCGTTGGCGCGTTGGCTGAGATTTGCAAGGCGCTCGCTCACGAACTGGTACGAAAGACCGTGGAATCCGTAGCGGCGAATCTCGGCGCCGACCCGGGCCGGGTCGAGCCCGAAGCGGTACTCCACCGCCGGCATGTCGGCATGGAAGGCGGTATCGAAGCAGGCCACCTGCGGTACCCCGGGGTAGGCGCTGCGAAACACTTCGACACCCTTGAGATTGTGCGGCTGGTGCAGCGGCGCCAGCGGCGCCCGTGCGCGCAGGTCGGCCAGTACGCGGTCGTCGACGAGGGTGGCCGAGCGATAGTGGCCCCCTCCGTGCACGATGCGGTGGGCGATCGCGAGCAAGGCTGGCGGCCGGTCGTCGCGCGCCAGGATGTCTTTAAGGCATGCGAGCGCGGCGCTCACCGGGTCGTCGTCGGCGTTGATGCCGGCGCTGCGCCGCCCTTGTGCGTCACGCCATTCGGCACGCGGGCGCCCGCCGGGTTCGAGACCCTGCAGCATGCCGGTGAGCCGCGCGTCGCCGATGGTGGCCGCCCCGCCGCCGGTCAGCGCCACCGGATAGAGAGCGAACTTGATCGAAGACGAGCCGACGTTGACCGCCAGCACGCAGTCGGGGGCGGTGCTCATCGCATGCTCCCCGCACAGCCGCCCGGCATGCGCGCGTTCACGCCGTCCGCCCGGCTTGCCAGGTCCATGCGTTGATCTCGTCGCGGTCGGTGCCGTTCTCGAAGGCATACTGCATGTGCTCCAGGATCGCGTTTTTCATGCGTTCCTTGGCATGCGCACCGGCCGAGCGCAGGCGCGGCACGCGGTCGATGACGTCGATGACCAGGTTGAAGCGGTCGATCTGGTTCTTGATCGCCAGTTCCAGCGGGGTGTTGATGTTGCCTTTTTCCTTGTAGCCGCGCACATGGATGCGCGCCTGGTTGCTGCGCCGGTAGGTGAGCTTGTGGATCAGCCACGGATAGCCGTGGAAATTGAACACCACCGGTCGGTCGGGGGTGAACAGGCTGTCGAAATCCACATGGGTAAGGCCATGCGGATGTTCTTCCGGCGGCACCAGGCGGAACAGGTCGACGACGTTGACAAAGCGCACCCGCAAATCGGGAAACTCGCGCCGCAGGATCTCGGTGGCCGCCAGCGCCTCGCGGGTGGGCACATCGCCGCAACAGGCCATGACCACGTCGGGATCGTCCGGCGCGGTGCCGCGGTCGTCGTTGCTGGCCCAGTCCCAGATGCCGATGCCCTTGGCCACATGCTTGATCGCATCCTCGATGTTCAGGTACTGCAGGTGCTTCTGCTTGTCGGCGACGATCACGTTGATGCAATTGGTGCTGGCCAGGCAGGCATGGGCCACCGCCAGCAGGCAGTTGGCGTCCGGCGGCAGATAGGCGCGCACCACCGTCGGGCTCTTGTTGGTGACGATGTCGAGAAAGCCGGGGTCCTGGTGCGAGAAGCCGTTGTGGTCCTGGCGCCACACGGTCGACGACAGCAGGATATTCTCGGACGCCACCGGCGGACGCCAGTGCACGTGATGGGTCGAGATGTCGAGCCATTTCGCATGCTGGTTGAACATCGAATCGATGACATGCGAGAAGGCCTCATAGGTGTGGAACAGGCCATGGCGCCCGGTCAGCAGGTAGCCCTCGAGCCAGCCCAGCAGGTTGTGTTCGGACAGCACTTCCATCACCCGGCCGTCGGGCGCGAGCTCGCCGCCGGCGGCGTCGCTCTCCAGGGTCTGGGCCATCCAGGTTTTCTTGCTGACCTCGTAGATCGCCTGCAGCCGGTTGGAGGCGGTCTCGTCGGGGCCGAAGACGCGAAAGCTGGTCATGTTCTGGCGCATCACGTCGCGCAGGTACTGGCCCAGCGGCTGCATGTTCTCCGCTTCGCCCGCCGCCGGGCTCGGTACCGCCAGCGCGTAAGGGCGAAACTCGGGCAGGCGCAGGTCCTTGCGCAACAGCCCGCCGTTGGCGTGCGGATTGGCGCTCATGCGCCGCGCGCCCCTGGGTGTGAGGGCGCGGATTTCCGGGCGGATGCGGCCGTCGGCATCGAACAGTTCCTGCGGCCGGTAGCTCTTCATCCATTCCTCAAGCAGTTTCAGGCGCGCCGGCGTGGTGCGCACCTCGGCGATCGGCACCTGGTGCGAGCGCCAGCTGCCCTCGACCGGCAGGCCGTCGACGCTCACCGGGCCGGTCCAGCCCTTGGGCGAGCGCAGCACGATCATCGGCCAGCGCGGGCGAGTGAGCGGGCCGCCGCTGCGCGCGGCGGCCTGGATGGCGCGGATCTCGGCTACGACGCCATCCACCGCCGCCGCCATGCGGCGATGCATGTCGACAGGCTCGCTGCCTTCGACAAACACCGGCCGATAGCCGTAGCCGGTGAACAGCGCCAGAAGCTCGGCGTGCGGGATGCGCGCGAGGATGGTCGGATTGGCGATCTTGTAGCCGTTCAGGTGCAGGATCGGCAACACCGCGCCGTCGCGCACGGGATTGATGAACTTGTTCGAATGCCAGGCGGTGGCCAGCGGCCCGGTCTCGGCCTCGCCGTCGCCGACCACCGCGGCCACGATCAGGTCGGGATTGTCGAGCGCGGCGCCGTAGGCGTGCGACAGGCTGTAGCCGAGCTCGCCGCCCTCGTGGATCGAGCCCGGCGTCTCGGGCGTCATGTGGCTGCCGATATGGCCGGGGAAGGAGAATTGCTTGAAAAACTTGCGCAAGCCTTCCTCGTCCTCGCTGCGGTCGGGATAGATCTCGGAATAGGTGCCCTCGATATAGATCGGCCCCAGCACGCCCGGCGCGCCATGGCCGGGGCCGGTGACGAAAATCATGTCGAGGTCGTCGCGCACGATGGCCCGGTTCAAGTGCCCGTAGATGAACGACAGGCCGGGACTGGTGCCCCAGTGGCCGAGCAGGCGCGGCTTGATGTGGGCCGCTGCGAGCGGCTCCTTGAGCAGGGGATTGTCCTGCAGGTAGATCATGCCGACGGCGAGATAGTTGCAGGCGCGCCACCAGGCGTCGAGGGCGGCGATTTCGGCGTCGGTGATGGCGGCAGGTGAAGTTGCCTGGGCGGGATTCATGACGGGATGTCCTTGTGGGTTTGGTGCGGGTAGGCGACGCCCGCCGCGCCTGGCTTGCGGACGCATCGAACATGGTCGGCGCGGCGCATCGGCTATGGAGTCTGCAACCTCGACATGACGTTTGCATGACGGCGGCAGCGGCACTGCGCAATGGTACGGTCAGCATGCGCCGCGTGCCCGCACTCGCGTGCGCCAATGCTGCTATCCCTTGATCCAGCGCAAACCGCGGCGCAAGCGCGCGCTTTGTAATGCGCCTGTCACAGTGCGATCCGACACTCGGAATGAAGGCATTGCCCGGTCGAGGCCTCGACCGCTCGCGACCGGGCACCCGCGTGGTTATCGGGGTCGATGGAAAAGGTCGCTCATCGATGCACCGCGCGGGCCACGGGTATTGCCGCCGGCACTTTGGCGCCACCTCGGCATGGAGCTTGCGGTGGCGATCGCACGAACGGAGGTTCGCATGAAGTCCACCGATGCTGTTCAAGATTCGAGCGCGCCCGGGACATCGCATGACCCTTTGGCTCGCGCCGCTGGTGCTGGTCCCGCGCCAGCCGCAGCCCGCTGTGGCCTGGATGCCTTGCCGATCCTGCCGCAGGCGCCGACGCGCGTCGCGTTGTGCCAGTCGATGGTGCGCGAGGCGGCCTATTTCCGTGCCTTGCAGCGTGGTTTCGCGCCGGGGCGCGAGATTGACGACTGGCTGGCCGCTGAACTGGAGATCGGCAGCCGCTTGCCTTGACTTGAACGAGTTCGGTCTGGCTCCCGCATCTGAACAGGAGATCGGAAAAATGCCTACAGGCACCCATTACACCCTTGAAGTCAATCCGCGCATTCCGCCGCGCCTGGCGCGGCTGGGGGAATTGGTCGACGACCTCTGGTACAGCTGGGACCGGCCCACACGCGAACTGTTCGCGCGCCTGCATCCCGCCTTGTGGGCGGCGGTTGGCCACAGCCCGAAGGCATTTCTCAAGCGCGTCGACGAGGCCAAGCTGGTGGAGGCGGCGGACGATCCGGTGTTCCTCACCAACTACAACCGCGTGCTGTCGGCCTACGATACCTATCACTCCGAGTCGCTGCGGCGCAATGGCCCGGAGTCGCTGGGTGGCGGCGAGATGGTGGCCTATTTCTGCGCGGAATTCGGCTTTCATGAAAGCCTGCCGATCTATTCCGGCGGACTGGGCATCCTGGCGGGCGACCACTGCAAGGCGGCCAGCGACATGTTGCTGCCGTTCGCGGGCGTCGGTCTCTTGTATCGGCAGGGCTATTTCCACCAGACCATCGACGCCCAGGGGCGACAGAACGCCGCCTACTTCGACTCGGACTTCGACGATCTGCCGGTGCGCCCGGTGCTCTCCCCAGCCGGTACCGAAGTGCTGGTCGAAGTGGCGCTGCCCGGCCGCAATGTACAGGTCAAGCTGTGGCAGGCGCGCATCGGCCGCGTCACCCTGTATCTGCTGGATACCGACGTGGCCGTCAACAGCGCCCACGATCGCGGCATCACGCACCAGCTCTACGGCGGCGACCGCGCCACCCGCATCGAGCAGGAGATCGTGCTGGGCATCGGCGGCGCGCGCGCCCTGGCCGCGTTGGCCATCCAGCCGACCATCTGGCATATCAACGAGGGCCACGCGGCCTTTCTGATCCTTGAGCGCATCCGCACACTGGCCGCTAGCGGGCTGCCGTTCGCCGCTGCGCTGGAAGCGGTGGCCGCCAATACCGTGTTCACCACCCACACCGCGGTGCCGGCGGGACACGATCATTTCAGCGAAGACATGATCGGCCGCTATTTCGAGAGCTATTGCCGCGAGGCGGGTATCGAACATGCCGCATTGATGGCGCTCGGCCGCACCGCGGCCAGCCCGGATTTCAACATGACCGCGCTGGCGGTGCGTGGTTCGCGCTTTCAGAACGGCGTCTCGCGCATCCATGGTGAGGTTTCCTCGGCCATGCTGCGCGAGCACTGGCCGCAGATCGAGCCGCAGGAGAACCCGATCGGCCATGTCACCAACGGCGTGCATGCGCCGACCTTCCTCTCGACCGACTGGGTCGATTCGTTCGAGCGCTTCCTGGGCGTGGGCTGGACCCAGCGCCTGCATGACCGCGCGTGGTGGAACCGCATCGCGCAGATGCCCGACCAGATCTTCTGGTCGATCCACCAGTACCTGAAATCGCGCATGCTGCATCTGGTGTGCTACCGGGTGCGCGAGCAGCATTTCCGGAGCAATGGCAGCGAGGCCCACCTCGATCGCATGTTGCGCCATGCCAATCCGGACGACCCGAATGTGCTGACCATCGGCTTCGGCCGTCGCTTCGCCACCTACAAGCGCGCCGCGCTGCTGTTCGAGAACCTCGACTGGCTGCGCCGCATCGCCAGCGATGCCGGGCGCCCGGTGCTGTTCATTTTCACCGGCAAGGCGCATCCGGCCGACGGCCCGGCGCAAGACGTGATCCGGCAGGTGACCCAGGTTTCGCGCATGCCGGAATTCGAGGGCAAGATCCTGTTCGTCGAGAACTACGACCTGCGCCTGGCGCGCCGGCTGGTGTCCGGGGTGGATGTGTGGCTCAACAACCCGGTCTATCCACTGGAGGCATCCGGCACCTCCGGCATGAAAGCCGGCATGAACGGTGTGATCAATCTCTCCGTGCTCGACGGCTGGTGGGGCGAAGGCTACGAGCGCGGCAATGGCTGGGCGATCAAGCCGGTCAAGGAAGCGCAGGACGACGAGCAACGCAATCACGAAGAGGCGCGCACGCTCTACGAGATCCTGCAGGACCAGGTGATTCCGCTGTATTACGACCGCGGCAACATTGGCTATTCGCCGCAGTGGATTCGCATGGCCAAGCATTCGATGGCGACCATCCTGCCGCAATACAACGCCGGGCGCATGGTGGGGGAGTACCTGTCGAAGTTCTATCTGCGCGCCGCCAGGCAGGGCGCGCGCTATGCCGAGGACCACTACCAGCCGGCGCGCGCGCTGGCCGCCTGGAAGGCGCGGGTGCGCGCGGCCTGGCCGGGTGTCGGCCTGCGGCGCCTCGATGTGCCGCAGACGCGTATCCGCTTCGGTGAATCGGTGCTGCTGGAGGTGGCTGCGGTGCTTAACGGCCTGGGGCCGCACGACGTCACCGTCGAGGTGATCTTCGGGGCGTCGGATGCCGATGGCGGGCCGGCCACCACCTTGCGCCGCGAACTGGTGGCCGACGGCACGCTGACGCCGCAAGGCGAGCATCGATTTGTGCTCAGGCTGGCACCGGAGCTGTGCGGCAAGCTCGACTACCGGATTCGCTGCTTCCCGCAGCATGAACTGCTGACCCACAGCTTCGAACTCGGGCTGATGGTCTGGGTGTAATCCCGGCAAACGCCGATGATGAACCGCGACAGCTTGTCATTGGGCTTATTGACGGGAGGCATTGGTCGGCCGTCATTACTTGCCGAAGGCCCAGTGTCCGGTTGATATCCGTGCGTCGCGCACGTCCAGAAGAGGTGGCACTTGATGGAAGCTCGAAAATTCGAGCAGCAGTTTGACGCGGGCGTCGACATTACGGCCTCTCTGGACTTGTCCAAAGCCAGGCGCGTGCTGCAAGAGCAGAAACGTGTGAATGTAGATTTTCCGACGTGGATCATCGACTCACTGGATCGCGAGGCCGGCTAGCTCGGGGTGACCAGTCAGTCTGTCATCAAAGTGTGGTTGGCTGAGCGTCTTGTGGCGACCGCTTCCAACTTTTCGTTCCAAGGCAAGCGCGCAGGGGCCGCGCGCCGCTAACTCCACGATCGTCGCGGCAGTCGATGCATCGACGACGCCGAAGCGCTGGTGAAAATCCCCTGAAGTGCGTCGCGATGCGTTCAGGCCGGCAGCGCGACCTTCTGTTCCACCGCGAAACTGAACGGCCGCTCGTCACCCAGTTCCTGCCAGGCCTTGATCTCCTGATCGAGCGAGTAGGCGGTCAGCGGATTGGCCTGCAGCCATGCCTCGTCGATCGAAAGATACAGGCGCTTTCCTTCAAGGCGCAGTTCGATTGCCGGCACTTCGAAGGCTTGCCGGCTGCGGTGTACCAGCGCGCCCAGGCGCAGGCAGGCCACCGCCAGCCACCATGGTTTGGGCATCGCTTCGCGCGCCAGCTTTGGCAGCTTGCCGGCATGCCCCAGGATCAGGAACGCCAGGCGCTTTTGTTCGTCACGCGAAAAACCCGGCATGTCGGCATTGGCAACGATATAGGCCGAATGCTTGTGGTAGCCATTGTGCGCGATGGTCAAGCCCACTTCGTGCAGGCGTGCGGCCCATTCGATGAAGCGATAGGTTTCAGCATGACTTTCGCGCAGCTCGGGCACTACATCGGCGGCCAGGCGCAGGGCCAGGTTGGTAATGCGTGTGGACTGGCGGCGCTCAACGTGATAGCGGGTCTCGAACTGCGTCACGGTGTCTTCGCGCTTGTCGTGCGCGGCTTCCGGCGCCGACAGGCGGTTCAGCAGGTCGTACAGCACGCCCAGGCGCAGGGAGTTGTCCGCCACCTGCATGCGCTCCAGGCCCAATTCGGTGAATACCGATGAAAGGATGGCGTAGCCGCCCGGCAGGTTGATCGCGCGCTCGGGTTTGAGGCCGACGAAATCGAGTTGATCGATGCTGCCGGCGGCCAGCATCTTCTTGCGTATCCAGCGCATGCCGGCGGCGCTGATGCTGCCGTCGCCGCCGTTGTTCTCGGCCAGGATGCGTGCAATGGTGCGCGCCGTGCCGGAAGAGGCGATGGCCGCGGTCCAGGCGCTCTTGATGGCTGCCGCCGAGATGACTTCGATTTCGCGGCGCGCGGCCAGTTCGGCCTGCTTCATGGTGAAGTCATCGATGAAGCCGCCGGGAAAATGCGACAGGGTCGAATTGATCGAGCCCATGTAGAGGCTTTCCATCAACTCGGGTTCGAATCCGGTGCCGATCGAGAATTCGGTCGAGCCGCCGCCGATGTCGACCACCAGGCGGCGGTCTTCGTTGGCCGGCACGCTATGGGCCACGCCGCAAAATATCAGCCGCGCCTCTTCGCGCCCGGCGATCACTTCGATCGGAAAGCCCAGGATTTTCTCGGCGCGGGCGATGAAGTCGCCGGCATTGCGCGCCACCCGCAGGGTGTTGGTAGCTACCGCACGTACGTGGCTGGCGGGAAAGCCCGCGATGCGTTGCGCGAAGCGCGCCAGGGCGTCCAGACCGCGCGTCTGCGACTCCTCGTCCAGGCGCTTGTCCGGCCCCAGGCCGGCGGCCAATCGCACATTGCTGCGCAATGAATCCTGCACGTAGATGTGGCCGCCTTCGGTGCGGCCGACTTCGAGTCGAAAACTGTTGGAACCGAGATCAATGGCTGCGACATGCGGCCAGGTTTTCATGTTTTGCCCGCTCGCTGTATGGTGTACGTGGCGATTCCATTGACGAAGCTCAAAGTGTGCCACACCATAATGACCAGAATGTGACACGCAATGCACCACAATGGCGCTTTCGTGGCGTTTGGTAGTCAAACTGTAATCTCGGTTTCACATACTTGTGTCGTAGCAACCTTAAAGGAAGCAGAAACCTGTGGAAACCCGAAAAAAGGCCGCCAGCCTGCCGCCACTGTTGAATCGCGAATTCGGCATTCTGGCATTCAACGAACGGGTGTTGGCACAGGCCGCCGACGAAACCAATCCGCTGCTGGAACGCCTGCGTTTCGTGTGCATCGTCAGCTCCAACCTCGACGAATTCTACGAGGTGCGTTTCGCCGGCCTGGTGGAGCAGTCCCTGAACGACCCCGCCACGCGGGAAGCCGACGGCCTGCCGGTGGGCGAGGTGATCGAAACGGTGCGCGCCCGGGTGCGCGACATCGTTGCGCGCCAGTACGGTTTGCTCAATCGCAGCATCCTGCCGGCACTCGAATCGGCGGGGGTCAATTTTCTCTACCGGCCCGAGTGGTCGCCTGCGCTCGAGGCTTGGGGGCGGCACCATTTCGAGGAGCAGATCTTTCCGGTGCTCACACCCATCGGTCTGGACCCGGCGCATCCGTTTCCGCGCGTACTCAACAAGTCGCTCAACATCGCGGTGGTGCTGGAGGGGCGCGACGCCTTCGGGCGCGATGCCAAGCTGGCGATCGTGCAGGCGCCGCGCGCCCTGCCGCGGCTCATCCCTCTGCCCGAGCGCTTCGGCGCCAATGCCTCGATCCTCTTGTCCACTGTACTGATTCGCTACATCGGCGAGCTGTTTCCCGGCCTCACCGTGCGTGGTTGTCATCCGTTCCGCGTGACGCGCAACAGCGACCCGTTCGTGGATGAAGAGGAAATGACCAACCTCAAGCAGGCGCTGCAGGGCGAGTTGCCGCAACGCCATTTCGGCGACGCGGTGCGTCTGGAAGTCAACGTGGATTGCCCGCAGGAGGTGTCGAGTTTTCTGCTTACGCAGTTCGGCCTCGAAGAAGCCGACTTGTTCCGTGCCGACGGCCCGGTCAATCTGGCGCGCCTGATGCAACTGGCCGACTTCATCGAGCGACCGGATCTGAAGTACCCGGCTTTCCAGCCCAATCACACGGTGCTGTTCGCCAACGAGGACGAGGTTTTCCAGACCATCTCGCGTGGCGACGTCCTGCTGCATCACCCGTTCGAATCGTTCGATCCGGTGCTCGATTTTCTGCGCGCCGCCGCTTCCGACCCGGCAGTGGTGGCCATCAAGCAGACCATTTACCGCACCGGCGCCGAGTCCGAATTGATGGAACTGCTGCTCAAGGCGGCACGCAGTGGCAAGGAAGTCACGGTGGTGGTCGAACTGATGGCGCGCTTCGACGAGGAAACCAACCTCAACTGGGCCGCGCGACTCGAAGAGGTGGGTGCGCATGTGGTGTACGGCGTGGTCGGCCACAAGACCCATGCCAAGATGCTGCTGGTGGTGCGCCGCGAGGGCGGCCGGCTCAAGCGCTATGCCCACCTGGGTACCGGCAACTACCATCCGCGCACCGCGCGCCTGTACACCGATTTCGGCCTGTTGACCGCCAACGACATACTTACCGCCGAAGTCAACGAGGTGTTTCGCCAGCTCACGGGCTTGTCGAAGGCACGCAAGTTGTCGCATATCTGGCAAGCCCCGTTCACCCTGCACGACAACGTGCTGGCGGCGATCGCCGCCGAGGCCGTGCGCGCGCGCGCCGGCGGGCGGGCGCGCAT